>CAXTMT010000030.1:0-17293 GCA_964245355.1 uncultured Sphingomonadaceae bacterium | reverse complement strand
CCAACGAGACCGCCGGGGCGGCCCGGAAAGCCGTTGGGGAAGCGTTCGCGGATCGCCTTGCGGAAGGCATCGCCCGTCTGCTGCGAGGGCTTGAGCGGAATCGAAAGGTTGAAACCCCAGCGTAGGCTCTGCTCGCGTTCCTGCGAGAAATTGGTGGCGCGCGTGTCGATACTGGTCAGATCGCCATCGGCGTCGCGGATGAAGCGATCCGGAAAGGCAGCCTCGATGCTCGCGGTCGGCTCGGGCAAAGTGGCGATCGCATCGCGGATCTTGCTGCGCACATAATTGGCGTTGAGGGTCAGGTCGGCCTTGGGGAGCGGCTTCCACGTCATGCCGAACTTGATGAGCTCGCTATCGTCGGCCCGCAGGCTGCGATTGCCGCCGCTGATCGACGTGACATCGACAGTCTGCCCCTTGGCATAATCGAACACGCGGGTTTGCGCGGTCAGGAGCACGGGGCCGCCGAGCTGCTGGATGGTCGGTGCCGCCTGATCGTTGGTGTAGGAGACGATGAAGGTGATCGGGGCGCGCGGCGTCCAGTTGAGCCCGTAGCCATAGGTGCGCAGCGTACCGAAGTCGGACAATTGGTTGATCGCGATATTGCCGTTCAGCGTCAGATTGCCGAGCCACGGCAGCACCCCGTTCTTGCGGCTGGTGAGCGGCAGATCGAGGTTGATCTGGCCGTTGCCCTGATTGCGGCTGAGGCTGGTGTCCTGCGTGAGGCCGACCCGTTCCGAATGGCTGTCGATCCCCGCGAACGTCCCGCCGATCTTGATCGAGGTCTGCATCGCGCCCGCGGGCAATTCGAGCAGCTTGCCGTAGGTGACGAGCTGGACGTTGCCGGTGTCGGACGCCGAACTCACCCGATCGATCAGCCGTGCGCCGGCCAGCGGCACGAGATTGCCGTTCGGATTGAGCGTCGGATCGCCGGCGTTGAGCCGCGCCTGGATGGCGGAAACATCGAGCCCGGTTTCGCTGTCGGTCGGCCCCTGCGCGTGATCGTAATTGGCGGTGAGGTTCCAGCGCCATTCGCCGTGCATACCGTTCAGCCCCCCGCCGACATGTTCGCTGATCGTGTGGCTATTCTGGGTGAGCGGGCTGATACCGACGATGCGATCGACCGAAAGCGTACGCGCGCCGGGATTGAAGGGACTGCCCACAGGCACGGCCAAATCGGCATCGGGAAGGCCCTGCCAGGCATGGCTGTCGGTCGCGGTGATCAGCACGTTGATCGTGCCGCTCACCGTCTTGCCGAACGGGCGCGCATAGACGGTGTTGAGCGTCGCGGTGCGGGTGTGCGGCTGGAGCGTACGATAAGGGCTGAGATCGGTGCCGTCGGCGGCCAGCGAATTCAGATCGCGCTGGCTTTCCAGCAGCCGATCGCTGTTCTGCAAACGCAGATCGACGTTGAAGCGATTGTCGCCCTGGATGCGGACGATGCCGCCATCCAGCGTTTCCTTGACGGCCCCACCCTCGGTCGCGGCGCCGGCGTCGGCGGAGAGCGACTTCGATCGGAAGCGGCGGCGGAGGACGAAGTTGACCACCTTCTGATCGGCGGTATAGCCATATTTGAGCGCGACCTCCTCGGGCAGGATCTCGACGCGCAGGATGGCCTCGGTCGGCAGATCGCGGATTTCGCTGAAGCTGGAAATGCGGCGGCCGTTGAGCAGCACCACCGGCGTCTCACCGCCCCGCCCGCGGATGCTCGTCGTCTGCGGCGAGAGCTGATCGAGCAGATCGGAAATCGAGTCGACGCCGTAAGCGCGCACGTCGGCCGGTGAGAGCGATTGTTCGGGTGGAATGTCGCCGACCACCGATCCCGGCGGCTTCTGCCCGGTGACGACGATCTCGTCGTCGGCGGCGTCGTCGGCAGCGGTGCCGCGCAACGGCGCCTTCTTCACAGGCGGCGGAGTGGGCGCGGCCGTCGATTGGGCCAGTGCCGGGGTGGCAACACCGGACAGCAGGCAGAGGATCGTGGCGAGGCGCGAGGGGGCGGAAGGCATGTTCATTTCGCTATCGCACAATCCTTGCCGCAAATGTCAGCCCCGCAACACATCGAGCGATTGATCGCATGCCACACCCGCCCCATATCTTTGTCTGAAGCCGTCCCAAAGGCGGCGCTGGAGATACAATGGTCGAGTCGTTTCCCGTATTGCCGCTGCGCGATATCGTCGTCTTCCCGCAGATGATCGTGCCGCTGTTCGTCGGTCGCGAAAAGTCGGTCGCCGCGCTCGAAACTGCGATGGCGGCGGAAAAGAACATCTTCCTCGTCGCGCAGCTCGATCCGGGCGACGACGATCCCGATGCCGAGGCGCTCTACGATATCGGCGTCGTCGCGACCGTGTTGCAGTTGCTCAAATTGCCCGACGGCACGGTGCGCGTACTGGTTGAGGGGCAGCGTCGCGCGCACCTCGATGCTCTGCGCACCGAGGGATCGCACCTCGTTGCCGACGTCACGGGCATCGACGAGGTCGAGATCGACGAGGACGACGCCGAAGTGAAGGGCCTGATGCGCTCGGTGCTCGATCAGTTCGATCGCTATGCCAAGCTCAGCAAGAAGCTCTCCGACGATCTTCCCGCTCAGCTTGCGGAGCTGGAAAAGGCCGACTCGCTGGCCGATGCGATCGCCAGCAACATCCAGGTCAAGGTCGCCGACAAGCAGGCGATGCTGATCGAGCGCGTACCGACCCGCCGGCTGGAGATGACCTATGCCTTCATGGAGGGCGAACTCGGCGTCATGCAGGTCGAGAAGAAGATCCGCACCCGCGTGAAGCGGCAGATGGAGAAGAGCCAGCGCGAATATTATCTCAACGAGCAGTTGAAGGCGATCCAGCGCGAACTCGGCACCACCGAAGGCGATGAGGGTGGCGACGAGATCGCCGAACTCACGCTCAAGATCGCCAACCTCAAGCTTTCGAAGGAGGCGCGCGCCAAGGCGACCGCCGAGGTGAAGAAACTGCGCACGATGGCGCCGATGAGCGCCGAGGCGACGGTGGTGCGCAATTATCTCGACGTGCTGCTCGGGCTGCCGTGGGGCAGGAAGAGCAAGATCAAGAAGGACATCGCAGCCGCCCAGGCGGTGCTCGACGCCGATCATTATGGGCTGGAGAAGGTCAAGGACCGGATCGTCGAATATCTCGCCGTGCAGGCGCGGACCAACAAGCTGAAGGGTCCGATCCTCTGCCTCGTCGGCCCGCCCGGCGTCGGCAAGACCTCGCTCGGCCGTTCGATCGCCCGAGCGACGGGGCGCGAGTTCATCCGCCAGTCGCTGGGCGGTGTGCGCGACGAGGCCGAGATTCGTGGCCATCGCCGCACCTACATCGGCTCGATGCCGGGCAAGATCGTCACCAATCTTAAAAAGGCCGGCGCCTCCAACCCGTTGTTTCTGCTCGACGAGATCGACAAGCTGGGTCAGGATTTCCGCGGCGATCCGGCATCGGCTTTGCTCGAGGTTTTGGACCCGGAGCAGAACGCCAAGTTCCAGGACCATTATCTGGAGATCGACGTCGATCTGTCGGACGTGATGTTCGTCTGCACGGCCAATTCGATGAACCTGCCGCAACCGCTGCTCGATCGCATGGAGATCATCCGGCTGGAGGGGTATACCGAGGATGAGAAGGTCGAGATCGCAATGGCGCATCTGCTCGACAAGCAGATCGAGGCGCATGGCCTTAAGCCCGAGGAGTTTCATTTCTCCGAAGCCGCGATCCGCGACCTGATCCGTTATTACACCCGTGAAGCCGGCGTCCGCACACTGGAGCGCGAGATCGCCAAGGTCGCGCGCAAGGCGCTGCGCCGCATCCTGGAGAAGAAGGCCGGGCGGATCGAGGTCACGCCCGAAAATCTCGGCGAGTTCGCCGGCGTCCGGAAATTCCGCTTCGGCGTGTCCGAGACCGAGGACCAGATCGGCGCCGTCACCGGCCTTGCCTGGACGGAAGTCGGTGGCGAATTGCTGACGATCGAGGCGGTGACCGTGCCCGGCAAGGGCGAGGTGAAGACCACCGGCAAGCTCGGCGAGGTGATGAACGAAAGCGTCCAGGCGGCCTGGTCGTTCGTGAAGGCGCGCGCCCCCGTCTACGGGATCAAGCCGAGCCTTTTCCAGAAGAAGAACATCCACATCCATCTGCCCGAAGGTGCGGTGCCGAAGGACGGCCCCTCGGCCGGCATCGGCATGGTGACGACGCTCGTCTCGACGCTGACCGGCATAGCCGTGCGCCGCGATATCGCGATGACCGGCGAAGTGACCTTGCGCGGCCGTGTGCTTCCGATCGGCGGCCTCAAGGAAAAGCTGCTCGCGGCGCTGCGCGGCGGCATCACCACGGTGCTCATCCCGCAGGAGAATGCCAAGGATCTCGCTGAAATCCCCGAGAACATCCTGCGCGGGCTGGAGATCGTGCCGGTCAGCCATGTCGACGAGGTCTTGGGCCGGGCATTGGTGCGTCCGCCGGTCGCGATCGAATGGACCGAGGCCGACGAACTGGCGACCGAGCCGGTCCCGGCGAGTGCCGAATCGCTCGCCAGCGTCGCCCGCCACTGAGCTTTGGGAGACCGGTCGCGCGCGGATGGCGCGGCCGGTTCAGCTTCGCTCCATTCTTAGATCATTACACGGCTTGATGGGTCGAACCGCGTGGCTGTATTGCGTCGGGAACGACATAATCATGGGAGAGCATGATGAATAAGCAAGAGTTGATCGGCGCCGTTGCCGAATCGACCGGCCTCAGCCGTGCCGATACGACACGCGTGGTCGAAACGATCCTCGATACGATCGGCGAACGCCTGCAGCAGGGGGGACGAGGTGCGCCTCGTCGGCTTCGGCAATTTCTCGGTCGGCAAGCGCAAGGCCTCGACCGGCCGCAACCCGCGCACCGGCGAGCCGATCGCCATCAAGGGATCGCGCCAGCCCAAATTCCGCCCGGACAAGGTGCTGAAGGAATTGGTGAACTGAAAGGCGGTCCGCAAACCTTCCAAGGCGCTGGACAGGCTGGCCCCCAGCCGGTATCCGCGACCCCCCGGCGTGATCCTCCCTGTTTCAGGGGGCGCATAGCTCAGCGGTAGAGCACACCCTTCACACGGGTGGGGTCGCAGGTTCAATCCCTGCTGCGCCCACCACGCCCCATGTTCCTCAGACCGAACGCAGCCACCCCGCGAGCGGCTGCCACACCTCGGCGGGCGCCCGCTTGCCGACGATCATGCCGATATGGCCCAGCGCCAGCGAAAGGCGGTTGGGCAGGCCGACCGAAGCGGCGGCGGGCACGATGCGGTCGGTGGTCGAGACGATCTCGAAGCTCGGCACACCCAGCGCATGCGGCTCGACCGGTACGCCGCCGACACGCCACTCGCCAGCCGCCGTCACGTTGCGACCGAAGAAATCCTCCACCAACTCGCGTGCCGCGGCGAGGGTGAGGGGAGGGCCGTCGTTCGCCCAATCCTCGACGGGCACGAAAACCAGCTCGGCGCCGGGATCGTTGTGCCGCCCGAACGCCTCATATTTGGCAAGCGTCCGGGCCGGATCGAGCTGCCAGAAAGCGAGTTGCAGCACATCCATCGGCAGCAGGCCGCAAGCGTGTGCCGGAGGCTCGGACTTCTCCCACAAAGTACCCAATGCGGCGCGGGATGCATCGGAAAAGCCTCCATAATTCCACGGCGTCGCGATCAGCCCGACGGCCCGGCTGGTACGCATTCGCGCGGCGCCGAGCGCGATCACCCCGCCAAGGCAATAGCCGACGAGGATCGCGGGCTCGCCCAGTCCAGCCAAAAGGGGATCGAGCAAGCGCTCGGCATGACCGGCGATATCCAGATCACGCTCGTCGGACGCCGGGCTGCCCCAATCGACCAGCAGCGGTCGCACACCCTGCGTCGCCAACCAGCGCAGCAGTGAACGATCCTGATCGAGGTCGAGGATTTCGGGGCCGTTGATCAGCGAAGGGACGAAAACCGCCGGGGGACCATTGCCGCCATGATCGAGCAGCCGCGCCCGCCCGACGCGTACGACCTCCGACGCCGATCGTTCGGCATCCCGGCGGGGCGCCTGCTGATAGCGTCGTACCCCCGCGAGCACGGCCTTAACCCGCGCTTCATCTCCCGCGGCTTCGTTGCGCAGCATTTTCAGGAAGATCGGCAACGGGCGGGGGCGGTCCCCGTGTTGCGATGCACCATGATTTAATGCTAGGTCGGCGCCATCGCGGGCGAGGGAATGATGTGGCATGGCCAAGGCGTCGAGTGGGTCGGGACTGGTCATTATCAAGAAGTACGCCAATCGGCGTCTCTATAATACCGAGTCTTCCAGCTACATCACCCTCGACTTTCTCGCGCAGCTGACTCGGGACGGCCGTGAATTCAAGGTGATCGATGCCAAGACCGAAGAGGATATCACCCACAATATCCTCACCCAGATCATCATGGAGGAAGAAAGCCACGGGCAGACGATGCTCCCGGTCGGCTTCCTGCGCGAACTGATCTCGCTCTACGGCGATTCGATGCAGGCTGTTGTGCCGCAATATCTCGAAGCATCGATGGATGCCTTCCGCAAGAACCAGTCGCAATTCCGCCAGGCGATGGAAGGCGCGTTCGCCGGCGGCCCGTTCGCCGAGATGACCAAGCGCAATATGGATATGATGGAGGCCGCCGCGCAGGCATTCAAGCTCAAGGCCGGCGCTCCGGCGAAGGCCGCGCCCGCGAAGCCCGAGACCAAGGCGGACGATATCTCCGCGCTCAAAGAGCAGATGGCGACGCTTCAGGCTAAGCTGGATAAGCTGGGAAGCTAAATCCGTGTGGATCCCGGCCCGAGCCGGGATGACGTTGGTACGATAGAAAGCCCTAAGGGCTTTCCAGAACCTCAGGCTTCGGTAACGGCCTCGGCCAGCACGGTCAGCCCACGCTCGTTGACCTCGGCGAACCCACCCTCGACCGCGATACGCGCCAGTACGCTGGTCGGCGAGGAATAAACCGTCAGTTCACCGGTGCGGATCACCGACATCACCGGGGCATGGCCCTCCAATACGCCGAAATCGCCCTCGGTGCCGGGCACCACGACCATATGGACCTCTTCCGAGCGGACGAGCTTTTCGGGGGTCACGAGTTCGAAGTGGAGAGCCATGTTCGTCGGTCCTGCGGTTCGGTTGGGCTTCAGCCGCCGTTGGGGCGAAGCGTGAAGATGATGGTTTCGTCGGCCTGGATATCGGCGCGATCGACGACTTCGCCGTCGACGCTGGCCTCGATCGACTGGCCTTTGTAAGGGCCTTCGTCCAGCGTCAGGCTATAATGGCCGCCGCCCTCGACATCCCAGGGGCTGCCGTTGTGGGTGAATTGCTGGCGGACGGCGGCGTTCATCACGCTCAGCGCCTCACCCCACGCATGCACGAGGCAACGGCCGTTCGGGAAGCGCGCCACCCAGACTTCACCGAAGCGGCTGGGCACATGATAATAAGCCGGCTTGCCCCACTCCCACGGACGCTTGCCATCGGCGGCGAGCAAGATGCGATCGGGGGCGCTGCCCCGTGCTTCCAGCCCATCGGCACCCTTGGCGGGCACACCCGCGACATGCGGTACGCAGCCCTTGGCGAGCCCGGTCATCAGCGCCGCGCCGGCGCCGTTGGCCTTCATCCCCGCCGGAAGCGCAGCGGTTTCCGTGGCGGGGAGAAAGGTGGCGTAAGCGAGGGCGGCGAGGAGGATCACGCCGCTTCGGCGAGCTTCTTGGCCTTCTCGACCGCTTCGTCGATCCCGCCGACCATGTAGAAGGCGCTCTCGGGCAGGTGATCATATTCGCCGGAGACGACCGCCGCGAACGAGCGGACCGTATCCTCGACCTGCACGAACTTGCCGGGCATGCCGGTGAAGACTTCGGCGACGTGGAAGGGCTGGCTCAGGAAGCGCTCGATCTTGCGGGCGCGGGTCACGGTCAGCTTATCGTCTTCCGAAAGCTCGTCCATGCCGAGGATGGCGATGATGTCCTGCAGCGACTTATACTTCTGCAGCACTTCCTGCACGGCGCGCGCCGTCTCGTAATGCGTCTGGCCGACCACTGCGGGCGTGAGGACGCGGCTGGTGGAGTCGAGCGGATCGACGGCCGGATAGATGCCCTTTTCCGAGATCGCGCGGTTCAGCGTGGTCGTCGCGTCCAGGTGGGCGAACGAGGTGGCCGGCGCCGGATCGGTCAGATCGTCGGCGGGGACGTAGATCGCCTGCACCGAGGTGATCGAGCCCTTGTTGGTCGAGGTGATGCGCTCCTGGAGCGCGCCCATGTCGGTCGAGAGCGTCGGCTGATAGCCCACGGCCGAGGGGATACGACCGAGCAGCGCCGACACTTCCGATCCCGCCTGGGTGAAGCGGAAGATGTTGTCGACGAAGAAGAGCACGTCCTGGCCCTCCTGATCGCGGAAATATTCGGCGTTGGCGAGGCCCGAGAGCGCGACGCGGGCACGGGCGCCCGGCGGCTCGTTCATCTGGCCGAACACCAAAGCGACCTTCGAACCTTCGGGCGTCGGATTGCCCTCGGCATCCTTGGCGATGACGCCCGCGTCGAGGAATTCGTGGTAGAGATCGTTGCCCTCGCGGGTGCGCTCGCCGACGCCGGCGAACACCGAGACGCCGCCGTGGCCCTTGGCGATGTTGTTGATCAGTTCCTGGATCAGCACGGTCTTGCCGACGCCGGCACCGCCGAACAGGCCGATCTTGCCGCCCTTTGCGTAGGGCGCAAGCAGATCGATGACCTTGATGCCGGTGACGAGGATGGCCGCTTCGGTCGATTGGTCGACGAAGTCGGGCGCCTTATTGTGGATCGGGCCGAAAATGTCCGAATTGACCGGGCCGCGCTCGTCGATCGGCTCGCCGATGACGTTCAGGATGCGGCCGAGCGTCATCGGCCCGACAGGGACGCGGATCTGCGAGCCGGTGTCCTTGACTTCCTGGCCGCGGGTCAGGCCCTCGGTCGAGTCCATCGCGATCGTGCGGACGGTGCTCTCGCCCAGATGCTGCGCGACTTCGAGCACCAGCTTGTTATCGCCGTTACGCGTCTCGAGCGCCGAAAGGATTGCCGGCAGTTCGCCGTCGAACGCGACATCGACGACGGCGCCGATGACCTGCGCGATGCGCCCGGTGTTGTTGGTGCCCGTTGCGGGGCGGGTTATTTCAGCGGCGGTTGCCATCTCTCGTCGTTCCTTACCTATCTAATCGAACCGCGCAGTGGGAGGTATCACCGCTTGCCAGTTCCCAATCTGTGCCTCTCCAGCGCAGCATTGCGCTGTTTCGTTTTGTCGAATGCCTGTCGCTATAGCTGACGTCGTAAAGCCAACCACGCTCTTTAGCGTGAACCTTAATCAAACCTACCGAAGGACATATGACTTCCGCGGCCAAACTGGTTGTCCGTTGTACATCTGCTATTCTTGCAGCCAAAAAGTCCTGTATCGTTGGCGCATGTAGAGCAGGTACACCACGCATTCCTGGCAACAGCCCCGCGCCTGCGATGAGCATCGCTATCATATTGGCCATTACCGCAAGACCCATTCACCATGGGCTTTGATTCCATCGTACATTGTGTCCGGCGCCATGTCCGGTTCCTCGTTCGGCCAGCTTACTGCGCCGTAAGCAATCCTGACTTGCGCGAAATAATCCGGATCGTTCAGTTTCGCAAAGACACCATGCAGGTATGTCGGCTCGAACCGCGCTTGCCCTACAAGCCCGTCCTCAAATTCGACAGATAGTAGGAGCGGACCTGCCACCTCGACCTTGACGACATCCCAGATCGGTTCGCCGACGGTGATCAACTCGTCGTCGTCGTCCGCGGGCGGGAGTTGCTCCATGCTTGTGAAAGCATAGCCTGGTTGGCAATAGTCCACGATTCCACCTTCTTGACGGTCTTCCGACTGAGCGTTCCCTTTATCATGCGGCCCGTCGCAATGTCGAATTTGCCCGTCCTTCCCGCGAAACGAACGTGAAAGTGCGGCGGAGGGTGATCGTTCGGCCACATCAGAATGTTGATGCCGTCGATGATGGCGAGAGTCGGCATCCACTAGAGCGCCTCCGCCCCCGAAATAATCTCCACCAATTCGGTCGTGATCGCGGCCTGGCGGGTGCGGTTGTACTGGATTGAGAGGCGATTGATCATGTCGCCGGCATTGCGGGTCGCATTGTCCATCGCGTTCATCTGCGCGCCGTAGAAGCCCGCCTGATTTTCGAGCAGGGCGCGGTAGATCTGGACGGCGATGTTACGCGGCAAAAGCTCGGCGAGGATCGATTCCTCGTCAGGTTCATATTCCACCGCTGCCGAGACGCCGCTTTCGGGCAGGCGATCGTTCGCCGCCTGCGGCACAGCGGCCGGGATCAGCTGGATCGTCTGCGGCTATTGGACCAGCGCCGACTGGAATTTCGCAAACACCAGATGCGCAACATCGAACTCGCCCGCCTCGAACCGCGCGATCAGATCGCGGCCGATGTCGAGCGCATCGGCGAAAGCGGCTTTCTTGGCGTGGCTCATGTCATGATCGACGACGATCATGCCGGGATAGAAGCGGCGGATCACCGCGCGACCCTTGCGGCCGACGATATAGAAGCGGACCTTCTTGCCCTGCGCGATCAGCGCATCGGCCTTCACGCGGGCGGCGCGGACGATGTTGGTGTTGAAGCCACCGGCCAGGCCGCGTTCGCCGGTCGCGACGACGAGCAGTTGCACATCGTCCTTGCCGGTGCCGGCGAGGAGCTTCGGCGAATTCGGCCCGATCGTGACCTTCGAGGCGAGGCTCGCCATCACCGCTTCCAGCCGCTCCGCATAGGGACGGCCGGCCACCGCCGCCTCGGTCGCGCGACGCAGCTTCGCGGCGGCGACGGTCTTCATCGCGCGCGTGATCTTCTGGGTCGATTTGACCGAGACGATCCGGTTCTTGAGCGCCTTGAGGCTCGCCATCGCGATTATGCCTTACGCAAACGTCTTGGCGAAGCTGTCGAGCGCGCTCTTGAGCTTGGCCTTGGTGTCGTCGCTGAAGTCCTTGCTGTCGCGGATCGCGCCGAGGATATCGCCATGCTCCGAGCGCAGGAAAGAGAGCATCGCCGCTTCGTAGCGGACGATGTCCTTCACGCCGACGGTATCGATGAATCCGTTGGTGCCGGCATAGATCGAGGCGACCTGCTCCTCGAAGGGCAAGGGGCTGAACTGGGCCTGCTTCAGCAGCTCGGTGAGGCGCGCGCCGCGGGCGAGCAGCTTCTGGGTCGAGACGTCGAGGTCCGAACCGAACTGCGCGAAGGCGGCCATCTCGCGATACTGGGCGAGCTCCAGTTTGATCGAGCCCGCGACCTTCTTCATCGCCTTGGTCTGCGCCGCCGAACCGACGCGCGACACCGAAAGGCCGACGTTGATGGCGGGGCGGATGCCCTGATAGAACAATTCGGTCTCGAGGAAGATCTGACCATCGGTGATCGAGATCACGTTGGTCGGGATGTAGGCCGACACGTCGCCGGCCTGCGTCTCGATGATCGGCAGCGCGGTAAGCGAGCCGTTGCCGTTATCGTCGTTCATCTTCGCGGCGCGCTCGAGCAGGCGGCTGTGAAGATAGAAGACGTCGCCCGGATAGGCCTCGCGGCCTGGTGGACGGCGCAACAGCAGGGACATCTGGCGGTAGGCGACGGCCTGCTTGGAGAGATCGTCATACACGATCACGGCGTGCATGCCGTTGTCGCGGAAATATTCGCCCATCGCGCAGCCGGTGTAGGGTGCGAGGAACTGGAGCGGCGCGGGCTCCGACGCGGTCGCGGCGACGACGATGGAATAGTCCATCGCGCCATTCTCTTCGAGCGTCTTCACGAGCTGCGCCACGGTCGAGCGCTTCTGGCCGACCGCGACATAGATGCAATAGAGCTTCTGGTTCTCGTCGGTGCCCTGGTGCGCGGTCTTCTGGTTGATGAAGGTGTCGATCGCGACGGCCGACTTGCCGGTCTGGCGATCGCCGATGATCAGTTCGCGCTGGCCACGGCCGACGGGGACGAGCGCGTCGAGCGCCTTGAGGCCGGTCTGAACCGGCTCGTGCACCGATTTGCGCGGGATGATGCCCGGCGCCTTCTTCTCGACGCGGCTGCGCTGGGTCGTTTCGATCGGACCCTTGCCATCGATCGGATTGCCGAGGCCATCGACCACGCGGCCGAGCAGCGCCTTGCCGACCGGCACATCGACGATGGTCCCGGTGCGCTTGACGATGTCGCCTTCTTTGATCTCGCTGTCGGTGCCGAAGATCACGACGCCGACGTTATCGGCCTCGAGATTAAGCGCCATGCCCTGCACACCGTTCGAGAATTCGACCATCTCGCCGGCCTGGACGTTGTCGAGCCCGTGGATACGGGCGATGCCGTCACCGACCGAGAGCACCGAACCGACTTCGCTGACTTCGGCATCGGTGCCGAAATTTGCGATCTGGTCGCGGATGACCTTGGAGATTTCTGCCGCGCGGATTTCCATTTTCAGCCTTTCCCAAAACGACGCCTCGGCGTCGTTAACCCTTCATAGCAGTCGCGAGAGAATTGAGTTTCGTGCGGATCGAACCGTCGATCTGACGGCTCCCGAGTTTGACGACCAGCCCGCCGAGGATCGCCGGATCGACGCGCGCGTCGATCGCGACCTCGGTGCCGACCATGCTCTTCAGACGGGACTGGAGTGCGGCCATTTGGCCCTGGTCCAGTGGGTGGGCGGTGATGACTTCGGCGCTCGTCTCGCCACGGTGGCGGGCGGCGAGCATCTGGAAGTCGCGGATGATCGCGGGCAACGCGCCGAGGCGGCGGTTCTGCGCCAATACGCCCAGGAATTTGGTGGTGACGGGATCGAGGCCGAGCGCGTCGGCGGTCGCGCCGATCGCCCTGGCGGCATCGGTGCGGCCGACTAGCGGGCTGCTGGTCAACTGCTTGAGATCGGGCGAATCGGTCAGCGCCTGGCGAACTGTGGCAACGCTGGTGCCGACCGCATCGATCTGATGGGAATCGCGCGCGAGCTGGAAAAGCGCCGTCGCGTAACGGCCGCTGAGGCTCGCCTGTATACCGCCGGAATGCTCCACTTGGGCCCGTTTCCCCCGAATGCTCTGGCGCCCGCGCCCCGGCCGGAAATGGCAGGGCAGGGCTTTAGCGGGCGATGCCGGATGGCCGCCCGCTTGGTCGCCGGCCGGTTAGCAGGGGGCGGTGGGTTGCGCAAGGCTCGCGGCTTTGAGCGCAAGCGGCGGCGGGCTAGCTGCCGGCGGGTGCCAGCAGCGCCGCGCCATTCTCGACGCGCAATGCCTGCCAGCCCACGGCGATGACTGCGTCGAGGTGGATCGGGTTCATGTAGAGAATGCGGATCGGACGAGAATGTGCCCTCCAGCTTTCGAGCGCGTGTTGGGCGACGAGATCGATCACGGGTGGCCCGAACGGGTTGAACAGGAAGAGCAAGAGCGCGACTTCGGGCAGCGGATACGTCGCCGCATCGGCCCGGACGAGTTCGATCTTCGCATGGTTTGGATCGCTTGCGCCTAGTGCAGCGAGATTCCGCATGGCGATATCGTGAAACTCACGGGCGAATTCGACGCCGATGATCCGCACGAACGGGCGCTCGGCGGCGAGCAGCAGGGCGCGGCCCTTGCCCGAGCCGAGATCGACGAAGGTCAGTTGCGCGAGGGGAATATCCACCAAAGCCATCGCGGCATCGAATTCCGCGCGCGGCGATGCGAGGTGAACGGTGCCGGCCGAACGGTACGGACCGAGCGTATCGAGCGTCTCCAAATGCGTGACGCCGGCGGTGTCGGTGCCGTATTTCGTATCGAACTTGGCGTCGTCGTGTGCTTTCACGAGACGATATCTCACGCGTGTCAGCGAAAAAGCACACAGTGCGGCACCAAAAAGTGGCGCAAAACCGCGGGATCGGTATGTTTCTACGCCGCGTTGCAATAGTTGATGAAGCCTTGCGCGTTTCATTACGCTAGGGATAGTGACGTGAATGCAGATCGCAATCCGTTTGGGGCGGAAGAGGATCGAATGACCGCGGAACCGCTCGCCTTGCGTGGTGGCCTTGCCGACCGGATCGAAGCCGCGACCCACCGGGCTGCCAGCCCGAGGCAAACGATTCGTCGTGCGCTGCTCCCGTTGCTCCGTACCGCGGCGGCACTGATCCATGCGCGCCGCCTGCTGGCGATCTGGAAAGCCCCGCTCACCTCGTCGCTCGGCGCCCAGGTCGCGGCACGGCCCGAGGTCTGGCATTTGATCGAAACGCCGTTCGTCCATGCCGATTGGCATGCCGAAGAGCGGTTGGCCCGATTGATCGATCACTGCCTGACCGCCGATGCGCTCGGCAAACCGTTCGATCTGCTCCCGAATGAATATGCCGATCTGCTTTATCTGACCGAAGTCGGCTCGGGCTATCGCCTGATGCTCGATCAGCCGCGCTGGCTGTTCCGCGATGGCCCGTTGGCGCTGAGCCTTTGGTACGGCCCCGATCGCTTGTTCTCGCTGGCCTTTCTGGTGGGGCACGACGAGGACGGATCGCTGGTCGCCTATGTCGGCGGCGTACAGGGGCGGCGCGGCGGCAACGCGCTGGATCAGTACCGCGCCTTCACCAAGGCGGCGGAAGGGCTTCGTCCCCGCGATCTGCTGATCGAGCTTTTCCGCAGCCTGTGCGCGACGATCGGGGTGCGCAACATTCTGTGCGTGTCGAACGTGACGCGCCATCAGCGCGCCGATTATTATCTGCGTCGGCCTGATTTCATCGATCCGGTGAAGCTCGATTACGATGCGATGTGGCTCGAGCGGGGTGCGACGCTCCGCCCGGATAATATGTTCGATCTGCCGGTGCGGCCGCCGCGTCGTCGCCTTGAGACGGTGCCGCAGCGTAAGCGTGCGCAATATCGCCGCCGTCTTCTGTTGCTGAACGGGCTGTGCAAACGGCTGTCGACGAAGATCGACGATGCCGACACCGTCCAGATCAACCAGCACGAGCCGCGCGTACTGATCGTTCCCGATCACAAGAAGCTGTAGGGATCGACGTCGACGGTCACGCGTACGCCGCGCGGCCATTGCAGTTCGCCGAGCCAGCTCCGAATCACATCCTGCACGTCCAAGCTGCGTCGCGCGTGAACGAGCAGCCGCTGGCGGTGTCGTCCCCGCAGCATCGCAAGCGGAGCGGGGGCGGGGCCGTAAACGTGCATGCCTTCCACTTCCGGCGCGGCGCGGGCGATGGTGTGGGCGGTGGCTTCGGCTTCGCGCATGTCTTCCGAGCTGACGACGATGCCGGCGAAGCGGCCGAAGGGGGGTGCGGCGGCGATGCGGCGGGCCTCGGTCTCCGCCAGTTGGAAGCGTTCGGCATCGCCCGAGACCAACGCCTGGATCACGGCGCCCGAAGGTTCGTAGGTCTGGACGAAGACGCGACCGGGTTTTTGCGCGCGTCCGGCGCGGCCCGCCACCTGGGCGATCTGCTGGAAGCTGCGTTCGGCCGCGCGGAGATCGCCTCCGGATAGGCCGAGATCGGCATCGACCACGCCGACCAAGGTCAGGTTCGGGAAATGATAGCCCTTGGTGACGAGTTGCGTTCCGACGACGATATCGATCTCGCCATCCTCCATCCGCGCGACGAACTCGGCGGTCTTGGCGGGCGACCAGAGCGTATCCGACGTGACGATCGCCACATTCGCTTCGGGGAAGAGCGCCTTCACCTCGTCGGCGATGCGTTCGACGCCGGGGCCGCAGGCGACCAGACCGTCCTCCTCGCCGCATTCCGGACAGGCCTTGGGCGGGGGCATGACATGGCCGCAATGGTGGCAGGCGAGCCGCGCGGTCAGGCGATGCTCGACCATCCACGCCGAGCAGTTCGGGCATTTGAAGCGGTGCCCGCACGATCGACACAGGGTAAGCGGGGCATAACCGCGCCGGTTGAGGAACAGCAGCGCCTGCTCGTCCTTGGCCAGCGTCTCGGTCAGCGCGGCGACCAGCGGCGGCGCCAGCCAGCGGCCGCGATCGGGGCGATCGTGGGTGAGGTCGATCGCGCTGATCTCCGGCATTTCGGCGCCCCCGTAGCGGCTGGGCAGCTTGATCTCGCGGTAATGGCCGAGCGCGACCTGGTGCCGCGTCTCGATCGCGGGGGTGGCCGAGGCGAGGACGATCGGGATTTCCTCGAAGCGGGCGCGCATCACGGCGGCATCGCGGGCGTGGTACATCACGCCGTCCTCCTGCTTGAAGCTGGCTTCGTGGGCTTCATCGACAACGATCAGCCCGAGATCGGCATAAGGCAGGAACAAAGCCGATCGCGCGCCGACCACCACCTGCGCCTCCCCACCGGCGATCGCCCGCCACGCACGGCGGCGCTGCGACTGGCGCAGATCCGAATGCCACGCGACCGGCGCCACCCCGAAGCGCGCGGCGAAGCGCTTGAGGAAGGGTTCGGTCAGCGCGATTTCGGGCAGCAGGACGAGCGTCTGGCGGCCGGCGCGCAGGCTCGCCGCGACGGCCTCGAAATAGACTTCGGTCTTGCCCGATCCGGTGACCCCGTCGAGCAGCCACGGCGCGAAGGCACTGGCCTCCACCGCATCGATCAGCGTTGCCGCCGCCTCGGCCTGCCTGGCGCTGAGCTCCGGCTGGTGGTGATCGGGATCGGGCGTCGGGAACGGATCGTCGACGCTGACCTCGACGGCTTCGATCGCGCCGGATTTGACGAGGCCGCGGATCACCGCATCGGAGACGTCGGCGATCAACGCCAGTTCGCGGACCAGCCCCTGCCGATTTTCGATCCGCTCCAGCGCCTGGCTACGCTGCGGGGTGAGCCGTTCGGGGACATGGCCGGTCGCGCGATATTCGATCGCGGTGCGCCCGCCGTCGAGCGCCGAGGCCGAAGCGAGCGCCATGCGCAGCACCGCCGCCGGCGGGGCGAGGTAATAATCCGCCGTCCACTCGATCAGCCGGCGCAGCGCAGGCTTGAGCGGCGGCAGATCGTAGACGCTCGCCAAGGGCCGCAGCCGATTGTCGCCGACCTCGGCATCGGACGGCATCCGCTCCGCCTCCCACACCACGCCGGCGAGCTGGCGCGGACCGAGGGGCGCCAGCACGATCGAACCGGGCTCGACATGCTGGCCGGGATCGACGCGGTAATCGAGCGGCCCGAGCGCGGCGTTGAGCAACAGGACACGGGCGCGCTTGTTCATCGAAAGAGCAGGTAGGCACTCGGGGCGAGGTTGGAAATGGCGACAGTTTCATCGCGAGTCGATCGGTGTTCGAAATCTGGAAGTTGACTAACTTGACGGCATGTCACGCAGCCATCGGCTTCCCCCCGCCGGCGCGGTTGGCCCCGATGGGCGCGGGTCGGGGG
>CAXTMT010000029.1:17811-18078 GCA_964245355.1 uncultured Sphingomonadaceae bacterium | reverse complement strand
CGCTTCGCCCAGAATGCGGGCGGCCGCCTGCAATTGACCGTCTATCATACCTGGATTTTCCAAGACGACGTGCTCGTCCGTCAGGGCGTACCGCTGATCGACCTGCTCAATGGTGGCTCGGTGAGTTCGGGGGGCGGGCAATCGCGACACCAGATCGATGCGCAGCTCGGCTATTCGAACAACGGCCTCGGCGCGCGGATCGGCGAGACCTGGAAGAGCGGCACGGCGGTAGATGTCGCAGCCGGGAGCCAGACCGGCACACTGCAC
>CAXTMT010000029.1:6955-17801 GCA_964245355.1 uncultured Sphingomonadaceae bacterium | reverse complement strand
GACCGGCGATCTGCGTTTCTCGTCGCTCGGCACCGCCAATCTGCGGCTGTTCGCCAACGTCGGCCAGATGCCGCACTTCATCGGCAAGGATTGGGCGCGCAACCTGCGGGTGAGTTTCTCGATCAACAATCTGTTCGATCAGCGCCAGCACGTCCGCGACGCGCTCGGCGACACGCCGCTGCGCTACCAGGGGCCGTATCTCGATCCGGTCGGGCGCAACTTCATGATCGGCATCCGCAAGCTGTTCTCCCCGCTCCCGCCCCGGCCGGTGACGCGGCGCGGGGGAGACTGATCGGGCGCTGACCGCGCGACGGCAGAAGTCCGCGAGGCGCAGCCGAGCACCCAGGTCAGCTAATTCAGGCCACCCTCACCCAACCCTCTCCCTCAAGGGAGAGGGCTTTTATCGCATCACTCCACCGTCACGCTCTTCGCCAGATTGCGCGGCTGATCCACATCCGTGCCCTTCATCACTGCGACATGATAGGCGAGCAACTGCACCGGGATCGCGTACACCAAAGGCGCGATCAGCGGGTGGACCTTGGGCATGGTGATCGTCGCCATGCACCCCTCGCCCGCTGCCTGGATACCGTCGTAATCCGAGATCAGCACGACCTTGCCGCCGCGCGCCTGCACCTCCTGCATGTTCGACACCGTCTTGTCGAACAGCGGACCCGAAGGCGCGATGACGATGATCGGCACATTCTCGTCGATCAGCGCGATCGGCCCATGCTTCATCTCGCCGGCGGCATAGCCCTCGGCGTGGATGTAACTGATCTCCTTGAGCTTGAGCGCGCCTTCCATCGCGATCGGATAATCAGGGCCGCGGCCGAGATAGAGGACGTCGCGCGCCACCGCGATCGATCCCGCCATCGCCTGGATCGCTTCGTCATAGGCCAGCGCGCCGTTGAGCGCGGCCGGAGCTTCGGAGAGGTGGCGGACGATTGCTTTCTCTTCCGTCTCGGACAGACGCCCCTTGGCGCGGGCGAGGTTCGCAGCGAGCGCGGCCAGCACGGCGAGCTGACAGGTGAAGGCCTTCGTCGAGGCGACACCGATCTCCGGACCCGCATGCGTGGGCAGCAGCAGATCGGCCTCGCGCGCCATCGTCGAGGTCGGCACGTTGACCACCACCGCGATCTTCTGCCCCTCGCTGCGCGCATGGCGCAGCGCCGCCAGCGTGTCGGCGGTCTCGCCCGACTGGCTGATGAAGAGCGCCAAGCCCCCCTCCTCCAGCACCGGCGCACGGTAGCGGAACTCGCTCGCGACATCGATGTCGACCGGTACGCGGGCGAATTGTTCGAACCAATATTTGGCGACCATGCCCGCATAGAAACTGGTGCCGCACGCGACGATGGTGACACGCTTGACGCTCGCCAGATCGAAATCCTCGGTCGGCAGCGCAAGTTCGCCTTCGAGGCGACGAAGATAGGAGCGCAAAGTCTGCGCCACCACGATCGGTTGCTCGTAAATCTCCTTGAGCATGAAGTGGCGGTGGTTGCCCTTTGACAGCGCCACATCGGTCGCGCCCGAAATCGTGATCGGCCGTTCGACCGGCTGGTCGTCCTTGTCGTAGATCTGCGCTGCGTCGTGCGTGACGACGACCCAATCGCCCTCTTCCAGATAGCAGATGCGCTGGGTCAGCGGCGCCAGCGCCAGAGCATCGGACCCCAGATAGGTCTCGCCATCGCCATAGCCGACCACCAGCGGCGAGCCGAGCCGCGCGCCGATCAGCATGTCCGGAAACGCGCGGAACAGGATCGCCAGCGCGAAGGCGCCGTGCAGCCGCTTCAAAACCTTGGCGACCGCCTCGGTCGGCGAGGCACCCTGCTCCACCTGCTCGGAGACGAGATGCGCGACGACCTCGGTATCGGTCTGGCTGTTGAACACCCGGCCGCGCGCCTGCAGCTCCTCGCGCAACGACTTGAAATTCTCGATGATGCCGTTGTGGACGAGCGCGACCTCCTGTGTGGCATGTGGGTGGGCATTGTCCTCGGTCGGCGCGCCGTGGGTCGCCCAGCGGGTATGGGCGATGCCGGTGGTGCCCGGAAGCGGCTGATCGCGCAGCACGGCGGCGAGATTGTCGAGTTTACCCGGCGCGCGGCGGCGATCGATCACGCCGTCATGGTCGGTGGCGATGCCGGCGCTGTCGTAGCCGCGATATTCGAGCCGCCGCAGCCCATCCAGCAACCGCCCGCAAACCGCTTCCTTGCCCACGATTCCGATAATGCCGCACATGCGCTTGCCCCGTCCGATGATCCGACCGGGCAAGCGCCTATGGGCTTTTACGGTTCCTGAACAGGTGGGGGTGTGGGCCGGTGCCGTACGCGGTTCAGCAAAGCGGAACCGCCACTAAAACGCTGCGCGTATCCCCAGGCGGCCGATGTAATCGTGGTAACCTTCGCGGGTTTCCGCGGAACCACTCGCGTTGAACGCGAACAGTGCCGAGCCGACCGTGAACCGCAGCGTACCCAGATAACCGCTCTTCAAATCATCGGGCGTCAGGGTGAACGATGTGCCGCCGGCATATTGGGACGTGGTCGCGCCCAGCGTGTTCGACACGAGCTGGCGCCGGCCGCCTTCCAGTTCGATGCGGTAATTGGTCGCGTCGGGATCGCCCTTTGCCCCGAACTTTACCCCCGCTGCCACCGTCGCATTGACGCCGAATTCGTCGCTGTTGCGCGCGGCCGTGAGCAGGTCGAACGCCACGCCGCCACCGCTGTCGTTATGCGCACCTTCGTGCAGCCGCGCATAGGTCAGCGTCGCCGCCGGGCGCAGATATGCGAAGCCGAGTTGCAGTTCGTAGCTTGCCGACGCATTGCCGCTCAGCAGCAGGCCGTTCCACTTTCCGCTGCTCGTCGCCAGAGCGTCGCTTCCATTCAAAGCGGTCAGTTGACGCGTACCGTGGAAGTGAACGAAGCCCGCCGACCCGCTCGCCGACAGGCTAAGACCGCCCCAATTGCCCAGCCAATGGACGCCCGCCTGGAAATCGTTGGCGGTGACATCGTTGTGCACGACGTCCTTCGTCGTGGTGTACATATAGCCGACCGAAACGCCGACCCGCCCGAAACCTCCCAGCGGCAGATCGCCACCCGCGGTCAGACCAAAACCTGTGCCCTTGTAGCCCGGACTATCGGCGTTGCCGCTCTGGTTGGCCTGCCACCACGCCTGCTGCGCCCAGAGGCCGAGGTCGCCCGCCTGCCCCATCGAGACACCGTTGGTCGATGGTGCCAGCAAGCGCGTCCCCTGACTCAGCAGATCGAACACGCCACCCTGGTAATCGGGCAGCATCTGGCGATAGCGTAGCTGGGTCGACGCCTGATCGGTCAGCCCGATGAACAAGGTGGAGAGATTGCTGTTGGCGACGATGTTCGAGAGCACCGCCGGATAGGCCGTACTTTCGATCCGGCCGAGCCCGAGTTGCGCCGCCGATTTCGGACCGACGGTGACGGTCACAACGCCGGTCGCGTCGCTGCCGCCCGCCGAAGCGTTGAGCAAATACGGCAACGCAGGGGTCGAGACGGTCAGGTTGGCACTGCCCGTCAGCGTACCGCTGCGCAGCACGGTGAAGGTGGTGGTGTTGAGCGACAGGCTCGACAGCGAAACCTTCAGCGCCGCGCCCGAGGTGATCGACGTAGCGCCCGAAACGACGATCTGGCTCGATGTGCCGGCGGCCGGGTTAGCGGTGATGCCGAGGGTGCCGCCCAGCGACAGGCTCGAAAGCGCGATTGTCCCCGTGTTGATCAGCGATGCCGTGCCGCCGCTGGCGATCGTCAGGCCGAGCGTCCCGCCGGTGCTCGCCACCGACCCGGTGAAGGTCGCGCCGTTGCCGACCGAAAGACCGTTCACGCCGCCGCCGAAATCGACCGCGCCCGTATAGCTGCTGGTGCCGGCCAAGGTCAGCGCGTCGGCGCCGCTGCCATAAGTGATGTTGCCGACCATATTCGCCGTGCCGGAAAGCGCGACGAGATTGTTACCTCCGCCCAACGAAACGGTGCCGGTGATCGTGCCCGCCGACGCCGCGATCACGTCGTTGCCGCTGCCGGTCGTGATCGAACCGGTCAGCGTCGGGGCGGTCGCGGTCGAACTGGCCGGCGCCTGCGTGTAGGTGAAGCCGCTGGCGTTGGCGGCAGCGTTGATCGCCACCGCATTGCTGTCGGTATCGGACGTGGTGATCGTGCCGGTGTTGGTGACCGCGGTCAGCGTACCCGATTGATCGAGGATCGCGGTGGCGAGCCCCCCGGTAACCGGCGTCGTCGCGCTGATCGTGCCGCTGTTCGTGATCGTCGGCAGGCTGGCGCCCGTGCCGATCAGGATCGCGACCGCACTGCCGCCGGCATCGGTGCCCGTGCTGGCGGTGATCGATCCGCTGTTGGTGAGCGTCGGGACGATCGCACCGCTCGCGGCGAAAATGCCGGTCGCCTGCGCGCCCTTCGATCCGCCGTTGACCGTACCGGCGACGGTGATACCGCCGTTCAGCGTCACCGTCTGGCCGAGCCCGCCGATCTGAAGCGCGGTGCCGCTATAGCCGTTGAACAGGCCGTTGCCCGTCACCGAACCATTGATGACGAGGCCCGATGTGCCGCTCGGCACGGTGCCGATGGTGATGGCCTGCGTTGCCGAGCCGATCAGCACCGCCGGCGCGGTGCCGTAAGTGGTGATCGCCGCGGTCGTCTCGCCCGCATCGGCGACGCCGTCGCCGTCGGCGTCGATCGTCGTATCGGTGGTGCTGGCCGGTGCCGCCGCGATCAGCACGCCGCCGCCCACATTGCCGCCGACGATCAGCGCCGAGCCCCCCTGCTGGAAGTCGCTGGCGATCAGGCTGGCGACGCTGGCCGTGACCGTCGTCGTCGCATAGCCGGTGCTGGTAAGGGGGCCGTGGACGACGACATTGCCGCCGACGTTGCCGAGTAGCGCCACGCCGACCGAATTGGCACCGGTCGCGGTGACGGTGCCGGCGATGGTCACGCCGCCGCTGACCGCGCCCAGCTTCACGCCATAATCATTGTCGCCAAGCGCTGTGATCGCACCGGCGGTATGGCGGAAGTTGCCGGCGATCTCGCCATCGGCCGCGACGCCGATGCTGTTGTTACCCTCGATGGTGATCGTGCCGCTGTTGATGACGTCCCCGGTGACGGGGCCGAGCAGATGGACGCCGTAGCGACCGGTGCCTTGCGCGAACGGCGGATCGGCGACGGTATCGCCATTGGTGTCGACGGCGGTGAACGCATCGTCGACCGTGATCGTGCCGCTGTTGGTGATCGTGCTGGTGACGCCGGCGTTGGCGACGATGCCCGCGCTGTTATCGCTGGCGTTCACATGCAGCGTACCGGCATTGTTCACGCTGTTGTTGCTGTTGATCGTGATCACCGTGCCGGACGTCGGCTGGATGGTGCTGCCGCTGCCGACGATGATATTGTCCGGGTTGCCGCTCGCGACCGTCGCGGTGGTAAGGTTCGAGGACGAACTGCCGACCGTGGTGTCGGCATAGGCCGCCGAGGCCAGCAGGAGCGCGACGGGGCTCAGGCGGTAAGCGAGGGGCAGACGCATCTGGATCCTTCGAATGGAGTTCGAAACGACCCCGTCCGGCGTGATGATTGCGCGCTTGTGTCCGCCGCCGTCGTATCAATGCGGCGCTGTAATCTTGTGTCAGCAACAGTGCTTCAGCCCTTGCTTCTGCCTTCGCGGAAGCGCGCCGCCCAGCCGGATTTCTCCGTCTGTGTCCCGCGCGCAACAGCCAGCGCATCGGCCGCGACATCGCGGGTGACGACCGATCCCGCCGCCACGATCGCCCCGTCGCCGATCGAGACGGGCGCGACCAAAGCGCTGTTCGATCCGATGAAGGCGCGCTCGCCGATCTTCGTCAGATATTTGCCGAAGCCGTCGTAATTGCAGGTGATCGTGCCCGCGCCGATGTTGCTGCCGGCGCCGATCTCGGCATCGCCGATGTAGGTCAGGTGATTGGCCTTGGCGCCCTTGCCGAGCCTGGCTTTCTTGATCTCGACGAAATTGCCGACGTGCGCGCCTTCGCCGATCTCGGCACCGGGACGCAGGCGCGCATAGGGTCCGAGGATCGCACCGCTCTCCACCCGCGCGCCCTCGATATGGCTGAAGGCATGGATGGTGACATTGTCGGCGATCGAGGCACCGGGACCGAAGACGACATTGGGCGCGATCGCCACGTCGCGGCCGAGTTGCGTATCCCAGGCGAACCACACCGTCTCGGGCGCGGTCAGCGTCGCGCCGTCGGCCATCGCCTGCGCGCGGCGGCGGCACTGCCAAAGCTCCTCGACCTCGGCGAGTTCGGCGCGGCTGTTGACGCCTGCCACCTCAGCCGCGTCGGTCTCGATCACCGCCGAGGCGCGCCCGTCGGCGGCGGCGAGCATGACGATATCGGGCAGATAATATTCGCCCGCCGCATTGGCGTTGCCGACCCGGGCGAGCAGCGGCCACAGATCGGCGGCGCGCACCGCCATCAGCCCCGAATTGCACAGATCGACCGCGCGCTCCTCGGGCGAGGCGTCCTTATATTCGACCATGCGCAGGATGCGGTCGCCCTCGGTGAGGATGCGGCCGTACGCCAGCGCATCGTCGGGGCGGAAACCGAGCACCACGACCGCCGGCTTATCCGCCGCCTCCAGCCGATCGAGCATCGCCTGTAGCGTCGCGGTCGGGACCAAGGGTACGTCGCCGTAAAGGATCAGCACCGCACCCTCGAAGCCTGCCAGCGCGTCTTTAGCCTGCAGCACCGCATGGGCGGTGCCGAGTTGCTCGGCCTGCACCGCGACATCCAGCCCGAGCGGCGCAGCGAACGCCTCGACCTGCTCGCGTCCCGCCCCCGTCACCACCACCGTCTTCGCCGCACCCAGCGCCGCGACCGCATCGACGAGATGGCCGAGCATCGGCCGCCCGGCGATCGGGTGCAGCACCTTGTGCAGATCGGATTTCATCCGTGTGCCCTTGCCGGCGGCGAGGATGATGGCGGCGAGTGGGTTCGTCATGCACGCTTCTCTGCCACGTCGGCGGGCAGGGGGCTAGATTGGCTCGCCGCCCTTCCAACCCCGTCCGTGCCGAGCGAAGTCGAAGCACGTGCCCCTCGCGACGGTGCCGCCAAACACGTCCTTCGACTTCGCTCAGGACGAACGGATAGGAATGTGCGAAGAGCCTCTCCATGGTCCACTTTCCCTTCGACATCGTCGCCTTCGATCTCGACGGTACGCTCGCCGACACCGCCCCCGATCTCACCAGCGCGCTCAACCATGCGCTGGTCGCACTCGGCCGTCCGCCCGTCCCCGTGCCCGATGTGCGCCACATGGTCGGCCACGGTGCCCGCGCGCTGCTCCGCAAGGGATTGGCGGCGGCGGGCGTCGAGGACGAAACCGAGGTCGATCGCGGCCTGCCCCTGTTCCTCGATTTTTATGCCGATCACATCGCCGACGACAGCCGGCCCTTCCCCGGCTGCGTCGCCGCGCTCGACGAACTGGCGCGGCGCGGGGTCACCCTCGCGATCTGCACCAACAAGATCGAGCGGCTTGCCCGCCGGTTCGTTACGGCGATCGGCTGGGACAGTCGCTTTTCCGTCATCATCGGCGGCGATACCGTGGGCGTGAGCAAACCCGATCCCGAACCGCTCCTCGAAACCATCGCCCGCGCCGGCGGCGGGCGCGCGGCCTTCATCGGCGATTCGATCACCGATACCACCACCGCGAAGAACGCCGGTGTCCCCTGCATCGCGCTGAGCTTCGGCTTCAGCGATCGCCCCCCCGAACAGCTCGGCGCCGATCTGCTGATCGATCATTACGACGCGCTGATCCCCGCGCTCGAACGGCTGGGTTAGGCGATGGCGCTGGCCGGAACGAAGCTCGCCCAGCGCCTTGCCGAGCGCGTCCGGCGTACCCCCGCGCCCGCCGCCGTCGCGATCGATTCCCAGGGCGAGCAACTCCCCCTCGCCGCCTTGCTCGATGCCTTTGAAGAGCCGCTGCTGCTGCTGCGCGACAATCTCGTCCAGCGTGCCAATGCCGCCGCCCGCGTCCTGCTCGGCGCCCATGCCGAGGGCGAGGACGTGCGGATGGTGATCCGCCATCCCGAGGGCGCCGGCCTGCTCGCCGAATATCGCGCCGGGGGCGCCTCGCTCGGCGGCCTCGGCGATAGCGAGCGGCTTTGGTATATGGCGGTGAGCATACTCGATCCGCGCCACCGCCTCGTCCGCCTCGAAGACCGCAGCGGACAGCTCGCGGCCGAGCGGATGCGCACCGATTTCGTCGCCAACGCCAGCCACGAACTGCGCACGCCGCTCGCCGCGATCAGCGGTTTCGTCGAGACGCTGGAGGAAGCCAACGGCCCCGACGAGGCGCCGATCCGCGCCCGCTTTCTCGGCATCATGGGCAAGGAGGCGCGGCGGATGCAGCGGCTGATCGACGATCTGATGTCGCTCTCGCGGGTCGAAGCCGATCGCTTCGTGCGGCCGGGCAACCCGCTCGATCTGGGCGCCGCGATCCGCACCGCCTGCGCCGAGATCGAAGCGGGCGGCAAGGCGGACGGCAGGATCGCCTTCGATATCGAAGGGCGGCCGATCGTCGCGGCGGACCCGTCGCAGATTTCGCAGCTCGTCCACAATATCGTCGGCAACGCGCTGAAATATGGGGCGGATGGCGGCAAGGTCGATATCGTGCTCAGGGGCAATGGCGCCAACGCGATCCTCTCCGTCACCGATCATGGCGAGGGCATATCCGAAGAACATCTGCCGCGCCTGACCGAGCGTTTCTACCGCGTCGATCCCGGCCGCAGCCGCCAGCTCGGCGGAACCGGGCTCGGCCTCGCGATCGTCAAGCATATCGTCGAGCGTCATCGCGGCCGGCTCGAGATCGCCAGCACGCCGGGCATCGGTACGCGGGTGACGGTACGATTGCCGCTTGCCGGGCAAATTCTGTAACATATCTGTCTCACGCGAACGCTAGGGAGCCGCTCATGGCGACAGGACACACGGTCAAGGCATTCGACGCGGATCTGGCCGAGCTGCGCGCTCTGGTGGCGGAGATGGGCGGCATGGCGGAGGCGGCGATCGACGGCGCCCTGACCGCGCTCACCCGCCGCGACATCGAAAGCGCCGCCGGCATCGTCGAGAACGACAGCAAGATCGACGCGCTGGAAGCCGAGCTGGAACGCCGCGCGATCCGCCTGATCGCGCTGCGCGCGCCCCTCGCCGACGATCTGCGCGAAGTGATCGCCGCGCTCAAGATCGCCGGCGTCGTCGAGCGGATGGGCGATTATGCCAAGAACATCGCCAAGCGCGTCCCGCTGCTGCAGGACACGCGCGGCATCGAGCCCTTGTCGATCCTTCCCGCGATGGCGCGCGCCACCGTCGAAATGGTCCACGCCGCGCTCGACGCCTTCGCCGCGCGCGATCCCGAAGCCGCGATCCAGGTGTGCCAGGCCGACAAGGTCGTCGACGATTTCTACAACAGCCTGTTCCGCGCGCTGCTGACCTACATGATGGAAAATCCCCACAATATCAGCGCCTCCGCCCACCTTCTTTTCATCGCCAAGAACCTCGAGCGGATCGGCGACCATGCCACCAACGTCGCCGAGATGGTCTATTATGCCGCGACCGGCGAGCAGATGGCCGAACGATCGCGCGGCGCGGACCTGCTGACCACGGCGGACTGAACGGTGACCGCGAGCATCCTTCTCGTCGAGGACGATGCCGCGCTGGCCGAACTCGTTTCCTGGCACCTCGAACGCGAGGGCCATGATGTCGTCCGCACCCCCGATGGCGAGGAAGCCCTGCTGCTCGCCGCCGAGACCACCCCCGATCTCGTCCTGCTCGACTGGATGATCGACGGCATTTCGGGGATCGAGGTCTGCCGCCGGCTGCGGCGCAGCGACGAGACCGCCAAGGTGCCGGTCATCATGCTCACCGCGCGCGGCGAGGAGGAGGATCGCATCCGCGGCCTGACCACCGGCGCCGACGATTATATCACCAAGCCCTTCTCCCCGCGCGAACTCGTCGCCCGCGTCGCCGCCGTGCTCCGCCGCACCCGCCCCGGCCTTTCGGGCGAGCGGCTGGAATATGGCGGGCTGGAGATGGACCTCGCCCAGCACCGCGTCCGCCGCGACGGCGATGCCGTGCCGCTCGGCCCCACCGAATATCGCCTGCTCCGCCACTTCCTGGAGAACCCCGGCCGCGTCTTCTCGCGCGAGCGGCTGCTCGACCGGGTGTGGGGGCAGGATTCGGAAATCGAACTCCGCACCGTCGACGTCCACATCCGCCGCCTGCGCAAGGCGATCAACCTCGCCGACAAACCCGACCTGATCCGCACCGTGCGATCGGCGGGCTATGCGCTGGACGCCGAAGGGGCGCTCTGAGCGCAGCCACGGGGGCCGACTTCGCCATGGTCATCCCGGCCTTCGCCGGAATGACAACGAAAACCGCCACGCCCTATCCACGAAAGCCCTGGCCTTCGTGGCCTTTCGCGCCCCGAGTGGCTTTCGTGGCCTTCGCCCTCACCTTCTCCGCGCCACCCGCCGCCGCACGGGCGCGACTGCCTCATCTGCGTCCTCCTCCCCGCTCGCCTCGCCATCCTGCCCGAACAGGCGCGCGAGCAGACGCGGCAGGCGGGCAAGCTTCGGTGCCAGCGTATCGCGCTTCGCCGCCCAGCCGGGATCGGCGCCCTGGAGCATGCCGTGGCCGCGCGGATCGTGCTTTTCGAGCAGGAAGCGGGTCAGCCGCTCGTCATAGGCGACGCGCTCGCCGATGACTTCGCCCTGGAAGAATACCGGATTATGGACGCCGTGGATCGCGCGCGCGAAGGCGGCATCGGTCAGCCGCTTGGTGAGCGCGCCGTAAGCCGCC
>CAXTMT010000029.1:0-6945 GCA_964245355.1 uncultured Sphingomonadaceae bacterium | reverse complement strand
TTTTCTCTGGTACGGCTTTACGCTGGATTACACCTTGGCGGCGATGGTGACCGATCCGCTATCGGCCAGCGCCTCGATGAAGGCACGCTGGCGCTCGGCGGTCCAGCCGTCGTGGCGGTGGGCGACGGGCACGGGCGCGAAATCGAGCACCGCCCCGGTGGCCGAAGCCGCTTCCGTTACCGCCAGCGACGTCCCGCCCGCAGCACCCTCCGCCGGGTCGACCGCCGCGCTCACCACACGCTCCCGCGTTGCGTCGCCCCGAGGATCGCCGCGAGCGAGGTGAAGCGCAGTTCGCCCGCATCGGCCGCCGGCGCCACGCGCACCCCGATCAGCCCGCCATCGGCATGGACCTGCCATTCGCGCAGCGCCAACTCCGCCGCCGCGCTCTGTGGATCGACCGAAGCCAGATCATGCTGCGGCCGCGCCTCGCCGAGCAGCGTCGGCCGGGACGTGTGCCGTGCCGCCAGCAAGCGCGCGGACTGCGCCTGTGCCTGCGGGGAAATTCGAGAAGAAAAAGCCATCGTCCAATCCTCACCGATTCGTGGAAGGGACATCCCACCTACACATGCCGGGGCGTGTAGGACAGCATTATCTTCACCCTTTGTTCTTCTGACGTTTGGAGCCGGCCATCGCGCGCTCCTCCTCTCCTAAGATGGTCCGGCAACCAGTTTGCCATATCGGCCGCACTTGGCCGCGATTCGCGGTAGCTATCAACTGCGCATGCAAGTCCTGCGTTAGCGACGGCAAGGCATTTTTCTATCCGTTCGTCCGACTTGACGTGGTTCTCGACTGTGGCAAGCTTGCCCTATGTCGCTGAATCACGTCGAATCTGGGTATTCAAGTGCGTCAAGGCGCATCGCCTGTCATTGGTGCGGCAGCACGAACGTCTCGCGTGACGCCTGGGCGTCATGGAATGTCGTCGCACAACAATGGACACTGGCCTCGGTGTTCGACGACGGCTTTTGCCATGCCTGCGGATGTCGGCGTTCCTTGGAGGAGGTTGGCTTCAGTATGATGACGTGGAGCGAAGCAGTGGAAACTGCGGTGCAGCGGCAAGCAAGTCGCAATCACCGAGGTGAGTTCACTCGCGCTGATCTGATCGAGCAGGAGCTTGAACAGATCGTGGCCGATTGCGGGAGCACCGGGGCAACGCCACACCAGACGCTCAGCCGCGAGTTACAGGAGTTGCGTGACAGCGGCCAGATCACGTTCGTGGACGATCGTGGCACCTATTGCTGGATCGGCTGACAACGCCTCCAATCGTTCTATTTACCTCACCTATAGACCTTAACGTTTGCACGCCATTTCGATGCTGACTGTATGCGTGGGATCGTGCTCCTGGACGGCGATGACATAATCCTCCAGGCCTCCGATATACTCGCATCGGCGCGTCCAGTCCGCGCGGCGATATCGGTAAGCTGCAGTTCGAGTTCGGGGAATGTCGGCCCGCAAACGCCGAGCGATCCTCCTTCGCCGCCTGAGCCTCTGGATCCAAGACTTGCCAATGACCGATTCTCACAGACTGATTACAACGTGAAAGTTGCAATATTTCAGATTAAGGCGGCCAGGTGGAAAGCACGAGCGGAACAGATGCTAAACGAAACAGCTGCTTGCTCGGGATCCGATTATCATCTGGGGTATCTTCAAATAGACTATAGCGTCATTAGCGATGATAAGACTGCGCAATCTGGACTGCCGCCGACCGATTCGGCCCGAGAAAAGCAAAAAAGTGAGGACGCGAAGAAAATGTGAAATCGCTGACTCCTCCCAGCACGTTGCTTCGCGCGCCAAGTTTGCGCACCGCCGGTTGAGCTGCTCATAAAGCAGAAGCGCATCAACCAGCCACAGTCTTGGCCTTATGTTCCACCTTCGCCGCGTTAACCGCAGGAGCCCCCGCACGCACCGGCACCCGCGCCTCCAGCAATGGGGCCAGATACGCGCCGTATAACTCCGTGCGCACTCCGCCACCTCTTCCGGCGTCCCCACCGCCACGATCTCGCCGCCCTTGTCGCCGCCTTCCGGCCCAGGTCGATGATCCAGTCGGCGGTTTCGATCACTTCGAGGTTGTGTTCGATCACCACCACGGTGTCGCCCTGCTCGACCAGCGCATGGAGTACCTCCAGCAGCTTGCGCGCATCCTCGAAACGGCGCCTACCATTCCCCGCCCGCCTCCTTTATCGCCCGCAGCAAGGCGCGCTTACTCTCGGTGCGGCGCTCGCCGCTGTTGCGCGGGAGTTCGGGGTTGCCGGCGGTGGCGCGGCGGCGTTCGATGTCGCGGCTGAACTCTTCCAGCGTCACCGGCACGGGCTCAGTCTTCGAGGATTTCGATGCCATGATCGCCTCCGGTCTCTTCGCGAATGCGCCGCTCCATATAAGCGCGATCGGCATCGGGAAACATACCGGACAACATACGTGCCTGGCCGAGCATCTCGGCGGCGCTGCCGCTCGCATATTGGCCGACTCGATCGGCGATGATGTCTTCAAGCGCGATGACCGAAACCTCGCCCGCATCGCCGACCGTAATCAGCCGCACGCGGCTGCGCTCGGCGTTCCCGTCGAGCAGACGGTCGGAGACGACTTCGAAGCCGAGCCGGAGATCGGGATGCATCCAGCCGCGCGTCGCCATGCCCGGCCCGCTCGGGCGGACGAAGCCCTGCGCCTGCAGCGCCTGCTCGAAGAGATCCTGCCGCACGATCGACAGATCGAAGTCGCCGGTCGCGATGCGGCTGTTCGAATAGAGTTCGACCGCGCCGCCGCCGACCAGCACCGGCGGCAAGGCCCCTGCCCGCTTCACATGCCCGCTGGCCCGCGCCAAAGCGACGAGCGCCGCCTCAAACTCGGGCCGATAGCCGCTCACTCCGCCGCCGCCGCCGCCACCTTCGCCTTCCGGCCCGGCTTCGCCTTCACCGCAACCGGCGACGCCTCCGCAGCCTTATGCCCCGCCAGCAACGGCGCCAGATACCCCCCCGTATAGCTCCGCGCGCAAGTCGCCACCTCTTCCGGCGTCCCCACCGCCACGATCTCGCCGCCCTTGTCGCCGCCCTCCGGCCCCAGATCGATGATCCAGTCGGCGGTTTTGATCACCTCAAGGTTGTGTTCGATCACCACCACGGTGTTGCCCTGCTCGACCAGCGCGTGGAGCACCTCCAGCAGTTTGCGCACGTCCTCGAAATGCAGGCCGGTCGTCGGTTCGTCGAGGATATAGAGCGTGTTGCCGGTCGCGCGGCGGGAGAGTTCCTTGGCCAGCTTCACGCGCTGCGCCTCGCCGCCGCTCAGCGTCGTCGCCTGCTGGCCGACCTTGACGTAGCCCAGCCCCACTTCGGCCAGCATCGCCATCTTGTCGCGGATGCCGGGCACCGCCCTGAAGAATTCCACCGCATCCTCGACCGTCATGTCGAGCACCTCGGCGATCGACTTGCCCTTGAACCGCACCTCCAGCGTCTCGCGGTTGTAGCGGGCGCCGTGGCAGACGTCGCAGGTGACGTAGACGTCGGGCAGGAAGTGCATCTCGATCTTGAGCACGCCGTCGCCCTGGCACGCCTCGCACCGCCCGCCCTTCACGTTGAAGCTGAAGCGGCCGGGCTTGTAGCCGCGCGCCTGGCTTTCGGGGAGGCCGGCGAACCAGTCGCGGATCTGGGTGAAGGCGCCGGTGTAGGTCGCCGGGTTGCTGCGCGGGGTGCGGCCGATCGGCGACTGATCGATGTCGATCACCTTGTCGAGATATTGGAGGCCCTCGATCTTCTCGTGATGGCCCGCCAGGATGCGCGCGCCGTTGAGCTGGCGGCTGGCCGAGGCGAAGAGCGTGTCGATCGTGAAGGTCGACTTGCCCGAGCCCGAGACGCCGGTGATGCAGGTGAAGGTGCTCAGCGGGATCGAGGCGGTGACGTCCTTGAGGTTGTTGGCGCGGGCGCCCTTCACGGTGAGCTTCTTGCCCGATCCCTTGCGGCGCCTGGCCGGCAGCGGCACGGCGCGGCGGCCGGTCAAGTAATCGGCGGTGAGGCTGGCGGGGTTGGCGAGCACCTCCTCCAGCGTACCGGCGGCGACGACGGTGCCGCCGTGGACCCCCGCGCCCGGCCCCATGTCGATCACATAATCGGCGGTGCGGATCGCATCCTCGTCATGCTCGACGACGATCACGGTGTTGCCGAGATCGCGCAGGCGCTTGAGCGTGACGATCAGCCGATCATTGTCGCGCTGGTGGAGCCCGATCGAGGGCTCGTCGAGCACGTAGAGTACGCCCGAGAGGCCGCTGCCGATCTGGCTGGCGAGGCGGATGCGCTGGCTCTCGCCGCCCGACAATGTTCCCGAGGTGCGATCGAGGTTGAGGTAATCGAGCCCGACATTGTCGAGGAAGCCCAGCCGCTCGACGATCTCCTTGAGGATCGGGGTGGCGATCTGGCGCTGCTGGTCGTTGAGCGTCTCGGCCATCGCACGGAAGAAGGCCAAGGCCGGCCCGACGGCGCGGCGGGTGGACATCGAGATATCCTCGCCCGCGATCTTCACCGCGCGCGCCTCGGGCTTCAGCCGCGCGCCTTCGCATACCTCGCAGGGCCGCGTCCCCTGATATTTGGATAATTCCTCGCGCATCCACGCGCTCTCGGTGGAGAGCATCCGCCGCTCAAGATTGCCGATCACGCCCTCGAACGGCTTGGTGACGGTGTAGCTCTTCTTGCCGTCGACGAACGTCAGCGGGATCGCCCTGCCCTTGGTGCCGTGGAGGATCGTGTCGCGATGCTCGTCGCCCAGTTCGTTCCACGGCGTGGTCAGCGGGAAATCATAGGCCCTGGCGAGGCTGCCGAGCACCTGCATGTAATAGGGGCTCGGCGGGTTCGACTTCGCCCACGGCACGATCGCCCCCTGCTTGATCGACAGCGCCTCGTTGGGGACGACGAGTTCGGGGTTGAAATACAGCTTCTCGCCGAGGCCGTCGCACGCCGGGCAGGCGCCCTGCGGGGCGTTGAACGAGAACAGCCGCGGCTCGATCTCGGCGATGGTGAAGCCGGAGACCGGGCAGGCGAATTTTTCGGAGAAGGTGAGGCGTTCAGCGATGCCGGCGGGAAGGTCGAGGCCTTTCATGCCGCCTTTAGCCCTCTCCCCGCTTGCGGGGAGAGGGTTGGGAGAGGGGGAGTCGGATGCGGCAGACGGAGCACCTGATTCAGGCGGAATCCCCCTCTCCCCAGCCCTCTCCCCTGAAGGGGAGAGGGGGTTTGTTTCCTCCACCACATCCAGAAACGCCAGCCCTTCGGCCAGCTTCAGCGCGGTCTCGAAGCTCTGCGCCAGCCGCGTCTCCAGCCCAGGCCGCACCGCCAGGCGATCGACCACCACGTCGATGTCATGCTTGTATTTCTTGTCGAGCGCGGGGGCGTTTTCGATCTCCATCAGTTCGCCGTCGATGCGGACGCGGGTGAAGCCCGCCTTCTGCCATTCGGCCAGCTCCCTGCGATATTCGCCCTTGCGCCCGCGCACCACCGGCGCGAGCAGGTAAGCGCGCGTTCCCTCGGGCAGCAGCATCACCCGATCGACCATCTGGCTGACCGTCTGCGCGCTGATCGGCAGGCCCGTCGTCGGCGAATAGGGTACGCCGACCCGCGCCCACAGCAGCCGCATGTAATCGTAGATTTCGGTGACGGTGGCGACGGTGGAGCGCGGGTTGCGGCTGGTCGTCTTCTGTTCGATCGAGATGGCGGGCGACAGGCCCTCGATATGCTCGACATCGGGCTTCTGCATCAGCTCGAGGAACTGGCGCGCATAGGCCGACAGGCTCTCGACGTAACGCCGCTGCCCCTCGGCATAGATGGTGTCGAAGGCGAGACTGGACTTGCCCGACCCCGAGAGCCCGGTGATCACCGTCAGCGTCTCGCGCGGAATATCCACGTCCACGCCCTTGAGATTATGCTCCCGCGCGCCGCGGACGGTGAGATGGGTTAAGGCCATGGGGCGAGTTTGTTCCAGATTTGTTCGAGAGGCAAGATCGCCTCTCGGCGGCTGACCCGAAATGGGGCGAATTTCCGTGGAGAAAAGAGCGCGGCGCGCTTGCCGATCCGAATTCGACGTGAAAGTATTTCCTCGGGGGATCACGGAATGGGTGAAGAAGAAGAACAACGACACAAGACAGCGGGTCCCAGCGCGGCGCAACCCGCCTTCGCGATTTTCGAGGGTGGCGGCGCCAAGGGCATAACCCATGTCGGCGCGTTGAAGGCGATCGAGGACCAGGGACTTGTTCTGGTGGGTGTCGCCGGCACGTCGGCAGGCGCGATCATCGCCGCGCTCGCCGCAGTGGGCTATTCCGCCGACGAACTGCTGGCACCTTTCCCGGATGGCAACGGGACGGCAGGTGCGACCGAGGTCTCACCGGAACGGCCGAGCGATATCCTTCAAGCCCTGGGCTACACGCCGGTCAGCGTACTCGGGCGATGGCGCTGGTTCCGGTTCCGTCTTGTGGCACATTTGCTGAAGCCGATCGCGATCCTGGCGGGGGCGGCGATCCCTCTCTGGATCTTGTCGGTGATCTTCGGATGGATTTCCATCCATTATTGGATCGAAATCATCCTTCTTTCGGCTGCGCTCGTCATGAGCGCCCTGCTGGCACCCGCGTTGATCGAACGCGGTTTGTTCAATTCCAAGACCCTGCGCATCGTGATAAACGAAGCGCTGAGGCAGAAGCTCGCCCAGCATTACAAGACATTGGGTATCGTCCGACAGCCACCGACGATCGTCCGCTTCGAAGATATCGATCCCCAGCTGGTGCCGCTTTGCGCGCCGCTCAAGATTATCGTTTCGGACATTCGTTCGGGCCAACTCGTCCTGTTCGATCGCAAGGATGATTGTGTGGCGGTGGCGGATGCCGTCTCCGCCAACACCCCGAATTGCAGCGAACCACAGCGGTCCGGGGGTCGCCTTATAAAGCCTGCAAAAACAAAAGCTTAAAATATTTTTGGTGTCCGC
>CAXTMT010000028.1:0-18195 GCA_964245355.1 uncultured Sphingomonadaceae bacterium | reverse complement strand
GCGCGACGGGGGCGGGCGGCGCGGCTTGCGTAACCGGTACGGGCGCCGTCGCCACTTCGGCCGGATTCTCCAGCTGCGATCCGCGCCAGTAAAGATAGCCGAGCACCGCCACCACGGCGATCGCCAGCGTCACCCAGACGAGCGCGCGGCTCGGTACGCGGGCCGGGTCGGCGGGTGCATAGGGCTCCTGCCGGTAACTGCGCGGCGGTTGGTGGCTGGCGAGTTCGGCACGGAAGCGTTGCGACAGATCGGCGCTGTCGAGCCCGACCAGGCGGGCGTAAGTGCGCACGAAACCGGCGCTGTAGGTGGCCGCCGGCAGCTTGCCGTAATCGCCGGTTTCGATCGCACTCAGATGGCGGGACGGGATGCGCGTACGATCGGCGATGTCGGCGAGCGACAGCCCCTGCGCCTCGCGCGCGGCCTTCAGGTCCGCGCCGACCGCGCTCCCGGGCAATTGATCGTAACCGGCCTCGTCCATTCCAGCCTTTCGCGCCTGCCAATCCGCAGGCCTAACCTGGATCAAGCAGCCACTTTAGCACCGCCTGTAACAATTGCACCTAGCCGATCCGAACCCCGTTGGCATCCGCCCATTGCTGCAACGTCGCCCGCATGTTCGCCGGCGGCTTGGCGAGCAGACCGGGCATCATCGCACGGATCGCACCCAGATCGAGCGAGCGGATCATCGCCTTGATCGGGCCGACCGCCGCCGGGGTGATCGACAGCCGATCCAGCCCCAGCCCGATCAGCGCCATCGCCTCCAGAGGCCGTCCGCCCATCTCGCCGCAAACCGAGACCGGTACGCCCGCTTCGTCCGACAGGCGCACGACGCGCGACAGAAAGCGCAGCACCGAAGGGCTCAGCCAATCGTAGCGCTCGGCCAGCTTGGGGTGCGCGCGATCGGCGGCGAAGAGGAATTGCGTCAGGTCGTTGGTGCCGATCGACAGGAAATCGAGCCGGGGCAGGATGAGATCGAGGCTTTCGGCGAGCGCCGGCACCTCCAGCATCGTGCCGTAACGGATCGCGCGCGGCAGCGGCTTGCCGCGCGCCGCCACCCGCTCGCGCTGCTTCTCGAAAACCTCGCGCGCGGCCTCATATTCCCACGGTTCGGCGACCATCGGGAACATCACGCTCAGCACCTTGCCGCCGGCTGCCTCCAGCAGCGCCGCCGCCTGCACCTTCAGCAGCGCATCGCGTTCCAGCGCGAGGCGGATCGCGCGCCAGCCCATCGCCGGATTCTCTTCGGTCTCGGTTTCGCCGGCGAGATAGGGCAGCGCCTTGTCGCCGCCGATGTCGATCGTGCGGAAGATCACCGGCTTGTCGCCCGCCGCTTCGATGATGTCGCGGTAGACGCGCACCTGGCGATCGCGCTTGGGCAATTCCGCTGAGATCAGGAATTCGAATTCGGTGCGGAACAGGCCGATGCCGTCCGCCCCGGTCACGTCGAGCTGCGCCACATCGTCGCGCAGCCCCGCGTTGACCATCAGCGTCAGCCTTGTGCCGTCACGCGTCGTCGGTGGCAGATCGCGCATCGCGGCGAATTCGGCGCGGCGCTTGAGGCTTTCGGCGAGGCGCGTGTCGAACGCTTCCTCGATCGCCTCGGTCGGGCGCGCGATGGCGGTGCCCTCGGTCGCGTCGAGCAGCAGCACGTCGCTCTCGGCCACCAGCCGCCGGATTTCGCGGACGCGGCCGAGCACGGGGATGCCCATCGCCCGCGCGACGATCACGACGTGGGCGGTGAGCGAGCCTTCCTGCAGGATCACCCCCTTCAGCCGCCGCCGATCATATTCGAGCAGCTCGGCCGGCCCCAGGTTGCGCGCGATCAGGATCGAATCGTGGCGCAGACCGATCTGCGCCGCAGTGCCGAGCTGGCCGGAGACGATGCGCAGCAGCCGGTTGGAGAGATCCTCCAGATCGTGCATCCGATCGGCGAGCAAAGGATCGTCGATCTCGCGCATCCGCATCCGGGTGCGTTGCTGGACGCGCTCGATCGCCGCCTCGGCGGTCAGGCCGCTGTCGATCGCCGCGTTGATCCGGTTGCGCCAGCCTTCGTCGTAAGCGAACATCTTGTAGGTGGCGAGGATGTCCTGATGCTCGCCCGCCACGCCGAATTCGGCCTGGCTCATCATGCGATCGATCTGGTCGCGCATCTTGTCGAAGGCGGAATAGACGCGGTGGCGCTCGGCCTCGGTATCCTCGGCGACGGTATGTTCGACGACGATACGCGGCTGGTGGAAGACGGCGCGCCCGGCGCCCATGCCGTCGACGAGCTTCAGCCCCGCCATCCGCGCGACGCCGCTGTCGCGCACCGGGGCGCCCGAAGCGGTGGCGACATCGACGAGGCCGGCGCCCGCGATCAGCTCGGCCAGCACCATCGCCACAGTTTGCAGCGCCTCGATCTCGACCTCGTCGTAACGCCGCGAATCGAGATGCTGGACGGTCAGCACCCCGATCGCGCGTTCGGCACGGACGATCGGCACCCCGGCATAGGAGTGAAACAGCTCCTCGCCGGTCTCGGGCTTGTAGGCGAAATCGGGGTGGCTGGTCGCCTCGGCGAGGTTGAGCGTCTCGTTCTTCTCGGCGATCGTGCCGGTCAGCCCTTCGCCGAGCTGGAGCTTGGTGACGTGGACGGCTTCCTGTTTGAGACCGCGCGTCGCGAACAATTCCAGCGCGCCCTCGCGCAGCAGATAGACCGAGCAGACCTCGCTCGACAGCGCTTCGCCGATGATCTGGACGACCTGATTGAGCTTCGCCTGCGCCTGTCCGCGCGACGCCATGACATCGTGCAGGCGCACGAGAATCTCGCGGGCGGCGGAGGTGGAAGACGGGGCTGCCATGGTGCCCGAGCGCTAACAGAAAGGGCAGGGCCGGTCCAACACCGGCCGGAGCGATGTCAGGCGATCAGTTTGAGCGCGAGATTGGTGCCCTCGATCAGCAGACCCCAGAGCGTCGCGCCGCCGACGATCGAACTGACGATCAGCTTGCGCGCCTGCGCCGAACTGCGCCGCGGCAGTGCCCTTTCGCGCTGGTTGAGCTCGTCGAGATCGCGCAGCATGAACGACGGGAGGGGATCGTCGGCATAGGCCGACGTCGTCGGCGCCGCTTCTTCGAACCATTCAATCCGCTGTTGCAAAGCCATCTCATACACCCTTCACCTATGCCCCGAATCACGGATTACCGCCGAAAACTTGCCAAACGGTTAAGCGCATCCCGCCTCGACCAAGCGTATGCAAAGGCGTAGGGCGCCGCCGTTCGGAGCACATGCGCATGTCAGATGGCCACAATCACGATCACGCCCACCACGATCATGGGCAGTCTCACGGCCACGATCATGCGCATGGGCACGGCGATCACCACGGTCACGATCATGGCTCGGGCCATCACGATCATACCGCGGGGGCCGGCGCCAAGGCGCTGACGATCGCGCTGTGCCTGTCGAGCGCGGTGCTGATTGCCGAGCTGGCCGGCGCTTTCCTGTTCAACAGCCTCGCGCTGCTGTCCGACGCGGCGCATATGCTGACCGACGTCGCGGCGCTGGTGATCGCGCTGGTCGCGCTGAAGATCGCCACCAAGGCGCCCGACGATCGTCGCAGCTTCGGCTATAAAAGATTCGAAATCCTTGCCGCCGCCTTCAATGCGCTGATGATGGTCGCCGCGTCGATCTACGTCATCGTCGAGGCGATCGGCCGCTTTCGCGCACCCGAGGCGGTTGCGGCGGGCGGGATGATCCTGATCGCCGCCTTCGGTCTCGCCGTAAACTTGATCGCGATGCGTGTGCTGATGGGCTCGCGCGGCGAGAGCATGGCGATGAAGGGGGCTTATCTGGAGGTGTGGGCCGATGCGATCGGCTCGGTCGGGGTGATCATCGGCGCCGTATTGATCCGCGTCACCGGCTTCGTCTGGATCGATCCGGTCGTCGCGATCGGCATCGCCTTGTGGATCCTGCCGCGCACCTGGAGCCTGCTGTCGGACACGATCAACGTGCTGCTCGAAGGCGTACCGCGCGGCATCGATCTGGCCGAAGTACGTGGTGTGCTCGGCACCGTCGACGGTGTCCGCGACGTGCATGATCTCCACATCTGGTCGATGGCGACCAACGATCTGAACGGCACGGTGCATGTCGCGATCGTCGAGAGCGTCGATGGCGAGGTGGTGCGCCACGCCGTCGCCACCCTGTTGCGCGATCGCTTCGCCATCGACCACGCGACGATCCAGGTCGAGCGCCATGCCTGCGCGCTGGACGAGCGGGTTCACGGCTGACGTCGCCCCGGCCTTCGCCGGGGCGACGGTTATTTGGCCTGCTCGCCCACCCGACCCGAACGTTCCAGCTTACCCCAGCCGACCCACGGCCCGCGGATCGCCGCGTTCACCGCGCGCAGCACCACCGAATACATGATCTGGCGATAGATGAAGCGCTGCGCGAGCAGCAGGAACATCGGGTAATGCCGCTCGCGCGGCTCCAGCTTGTACGCGATCCAGCCGCACACCGCATCGATCGCGGTAAAGCCGATCCAGTAGACGCCCATGCGGATCACGTCGGTGTGGGTCTGCGCCCAGCCATGCTGCTCGACGCGGACGATGGTCGAGACGATCGAGACGCCGAGCGCCAGATCGATCAGCGGCGAGATCAAGGCGAAGCCGATCTGGAACAGCCACGCCTGCGGGATGCCGACCAGCGCCAGCCCCGCCGGGTGCCGCTCCCGGAGAATGCGGCGGTGTTTCCACAGGCATTGCAGGGTGCCGAACGCCCAGCGGAAGCGCTGCTTGGCGAGCGCGCCGAAACTTTCCGGCGCCTCGGTCCAAGCCACCGCATCGACGTCATAATCGACCAGCCAGCCCTTGCGCTGGATCGCGATCGTCAGATCCTGATCCTCGGCCAGCGTGTCGTGCGGATAGCCGCCGACCGAATCGAGCGCCGAGCGCCGCCACGCACCGACCGCGCCGGGCACGACGGTGATCGCGTCGAAGCGGCTGAGCGCGCGCCGCTCCAGATTCTGCGCGGTGACATATTCCACCGCCTGCCACTTGGTGACGATGTTGATCCGGTTGCCGACCTTGGCGTTGCCCGCGACCGCGCCGATCTCGGGATCGGCGAACCAGCGCGAGAGGCGCGCGATCGTCTCGGGCTCGAAATGGGTATCGGCATCGAGCGCGACGATGATTTCGCCGGTGGCGAGCTTCAGACCTTCGTTCAGCGCGCGCGCCTTGCCACCGTTCTCCAGCGTCAGCAGGCGGACGCGGCTGTCCCCGCCATAGACGCGCGAAACGATTTCGCTGGTCTCGTCCTTCGAACCGTCGTCGATGACGATCACCTCGATGCCGACTTCGGTCGACGCCAACACGCGCGCCACCGAAGCCTCGATCACCCGCTCTTCATTGTAAGCGGGGATCAATACCGAGACGAAACGGGTTGGGTCGATCGGCGGCGGCACCGGCCGGTTGCGCTTCAGGTTCGAGCGGACGGCGAGAATCGCAAGCAGGATCGCGCGCATCATGCCGAGGAAGATCGCCGCGAAGAAGAAGAATTTCAGCAGCTGGTTCAGCCCCGCCAGCACCAGGAAGACGCCGACGTCGAAGCGCACCGCCAGAAGGTCCGATCCGCTGATCGTGGGGTTGACCTGGGCCTGCGTGAGCTTGGCGAGCGCCGAGACGGGCACCAACTCATATCCGCGCGCGCGCAGGCCATCGATCACCGCCGGAAGCGCCGCCACGGTTTGCGCGCGATCGCCGCCCGAATCGTGCATCAGGACGATGTTGGCGCCGTGCTGCGGATTGCCGTCGGCGACCTGATCGGCGCCGTTTTCCACGGCCTGGATCGTATTGTCGATGATCGCCTGGACGCCGGGCCGCGTCCAATCCTCGCTATCGGCATGGAGGCCGACCGAGACGTAACCCGCGTTCTGCGCGAGCAGGACGGGGTATAATTCCTTCTCGCCGGTCGGCTCGGCGTCACCGAAATAAGGCGCGCGGAACAGGCGCATGGCGCGACCGGTGTACGCCTCGACCAGCCGCTGGGTGGTGTTCAGCTCGATCATCACGCCACGCCGCGAGGTCTGCGACAGATCGGGGTGGGTGTAGCTGTGGTTGCCGATCTCCGAGCCCTGCGCGAGGATGTCCTTGAGGATCAGCGGATGCGCCAGCGCATTCTCGCCGACGACGAAGAAGGTCGCCGGCACGTTCTTGTCGCGCAGAATCTTGAGGATCTTCGGCGTCCAGGTCGCGTCGGGGCCGTCGTCGAAGGTCAGTGCGATCTTCTTCGGCATCAGGCCGGTGCGGTTGACCACATAGGGCGTCGGGTAGCTGGCATAATGTTCGTCGCGGATCAGGCCCTGCTTGTCCGCGGTCGCGGTGCGCCGGCCTTCGGTGGGCGTGGCTTCGATGCGGATGATCTCACCCGATCCTTCGACATCGGTGTTGGCGAGCGATGCCACGCTGCCGAACGCCGGCGGCACATTCCCCCGGCGCAGCGCGCGGAAATCGTCCCATGTGCCGGGGTCTTCACCGCCGAGCCGCCACAAGGCGTAGCCCGAGGCGCCGACCGCCTTGGCCGCGCGCAGCTGATTCCACGCGCTGGCGGCATCGAGCATCCAGACATGGTGGATGCTGCCGTCGTCATCCTTATAATCGAAGGTCGCATTGCCGCTGGCGGTATCGAAACGGGTGACGGCATTGCTGTTGTGCGCCGCGAGCCACGCATCCTCGTTGGTCTGCGAATCCGCGTCGGTCTGCCCCTCGACCCAATCATAGGCATAATTGCCGACCGCGACGATCGCATGATCGCGGCCTGCCGCCGCCACCGCCGCACGCAGATGCTGGACGAACCACGGCTGCGAGGCGATCGGCCCCGCCTCGCCGCCCGGATAATGTTCGTCGTAGATCATCAGGAACAGCTTGTCGGTGACCTTGGAATAGGCCCGCAGATCCCAATCGCTGTCGTCGATCGGCGCCGCGATTATCACCTTCTGGCCCTTGGGTGCGAGCCGCGCCTTCGCCTCCGCCAGGAAGCGCCGGTAATAAGGCTGGGCGCTGGGCGCCAATTCCTCGAAATCGAAGGTCACGCCGCCGGCGGATTCGCGCTGGAGCATCACCGCGACCATGGCGAGCAGCCCGGCCCGCGCCTTCTTGTCGTGCAGCAGCGCCTCGATACCCTTGCCGTCCCACACGCCGTCCCTGGCATTCTGTACCATCGGGAAGACGGTCGGGCGGTGCGGGCTCGATTTCACCGTCGCGCGCAGTGCCGCATCGGGCTTGTAGATGAAGCGGTGGTCCGGACCCCAGATGGTGGCGAGCGCGGGCACCAGCCAATCGATGTCGTTGATGTGGGCGGCAAGACTCGCGCGGCTCGCATCGTCCCACGGCGCATAGAAAGCGGTGACGGTCGGCCGGTCGGCGGCGGGGGCCGTGCTGCCGGGCAGCCAGGCCTTGATCGTCCGGACCCGTTTCACGACCGAACGCTTCAGGTGCGCGACCTGTGCGCCCAGCGCGTTCGGCTGCTCGCGCTCGAAGCCCATCTTCAGCGGATCGGGGGCGGGGACGTTGATGATCGTCGTCGCGAAACCGATCGCGGCCAGCAGGGTCACCACGATCAGAGCCAGCAATGTGCGCTTCGACCAGCGCTTGCGACGCCCGCTGGGATCGTAGAAGACGGGGGATTCCATGCCTGCCCTTATGCATCCACGCTCGTAAGCCGCGCGGTCTAGGAGCAACCGCACGAGGCGACAAGCGTTCCCGATTTTCGACGAGGGCAGGCGGCCGCGATTAACCATTTGCTAAGCCTGTCGCCGTATCGGGGGAGGACGAAAGGACAAGAGCATGGCCAGCATCGCAAATCGCATGGAAGCCCGCCGCGCCACCCGCCGCCGCACCGACGCGCCGAGCACGTTGCGCGCCGGATCGGAAGGCCCCGTCGATACCTTCGTCCACGATGTCTCGCAGACCGGGGCGCGGATCGAAACGGCGACGCCGCTGCAGATCGGCGACTTCGTCAGCATCGGGCTCGGCGGCGTCGGATCGGTACGCGCGATCGTCGTGTGGGCGCGCGAGAGCCAGTACGGGCTCGATTTCGTCATTCCGTTGACCGATGCCGATGCCGAGCAGGCGTTCGGGGTCGGCACGGTCGTCAGCCTCACCCCGCCCAAGCGCGCCGCGATGCCGGCGCTGCTGCCGGACGGCGATGAGGGCGACGAGGAAGACGGCATCGGCGTCTATGCCGAGGCGACGGGTTGGCTGAGTGTGCTGATGTTCACCCTGATCGCCGGAACGATCCTCGCGGTGGCGCTGATCCGGGGCTGGCTTTTCTAGAGGGCATTCCCTCGCCGGCATTGCCGTCATGGCGGCGTCATGTTGGGCGCGCTAAGGCGCAGGCTTCTGTCGCGCCGGGAGGCCGCTTGAATGGCCGGAGTCTTGTCGGTTCTGCTCGCCGCGACGCTGTTGAGCGCGACGCCGGTAACCCGCTTGCCCGCGCCCGATGCGCGGCAGGGCGTCGCCTCGGGTCCCGACGGGCTCTACGCCATCGACAATCGCGCCATCGCCCGGCTCGATCCGCGGACCGGCAAGACATTGGCGCGATGGGAGGGCGACGAGGCGCATTTCAAGCATATCAACAGTTGCATCGTGCATAAGGCCGAACTGGTCTGCGCCGCCTCCAATTATCCCGATATCCCGCAGGCAAGCCGGATCGAGACCTTCGACGCCCGCACCCTCGCCCACCGCGCCACCCGCGAACTCGGGGCGGGCTATGGCTCGCTGACCTGGGTCGACTGGCACGATGGCGGGTGGTGGGCCTGCTACGCCAACTATGACGGCAAGGGCGGCATGCCCGGCCGCGACCACGGCGCGACGACCTTGGTCCGCTACGATCGCGACTTTCGCGACCGGGCGGATTGGCTGTTTCCGGACGCCGTGCTCGATCGCTTCGCCCCGCGCAGCGCCTCGGGCGGCGTGTGGGGCACGGACGGTCTGCTGTACGTGACCGGCCACGATCGCCCCGAACTCTACGCCCTGCGCGTACCGGAGGGCGGCGGTACGCTCGCGTTGGTCGCCGTCATCGGCATGCCGACGGACGGCCAGGCGATCGGCTGGGACGTGCGCCGGCCCCGTTTGCTCTGGTCGATCGAGCGTTCAACGCGCGAAGTCGTCGGCAGCCAGATTCCCGAGGTGACGCCATGATCGATCGCCGCACCCTGATCGGCGTCGGCCTCGCCGCGCCCGCGATCCTGCGCTTCGCCGAACCGCTCCGCGCCGCCGCGCCGGGCGATCCTTTCACGCTCGGCGTCGCCTCGGGCGATCCGCGCCCCGATTCGATGGTGCTGTGGACCCGCCTCGCGCCCGCGCCGCTGCAGGGCGACGGCGGCATGTCCGCGCGGCCCGTGTCGGTGCGCTGGGAGTTGGCCGAAGACGAACGTTTCGCCCGCATCGTCCGCCATGGCACCGCCATCGCCGATCCGGCCTGGGGCCATTCGGTGCATGTCGAGCCCGGCGGCCTGCCCGCCGATCGCCGCTATTTCTACCGCTTCCTCGCAGGCGGCCACGTCAGCCCGACCGGCCGCACCCGCACCGCGCCCGCCGCCGGGGCATCGGTCGAGCGGCTGCGGCTTTGCTTCGGGTCGTGCCAAAAGTACGAGGTCGGCTATTATTCGGGCTACCGCCACATGGTCGAGGAAAACCCCGATCTGATCGTCTTCGTCGGCGATTATATCTACGAAGCCGATCCGGATCCCAAGACGCTGCGCCCGCACAAGAATCCCGAGCCGCGCGACGTTCCCGGCTATCGCATTCGCTACGCCACCTACAAATCCGATCCGTTGCTCCAGGCCGCCCACGCCGCCGCGCCGTGGCTGCTGACCTGGGACGATCATGAGGTGTCGGACGATTATGCCGGCCTGATCGACAAATATAACGGCGATCCCGCCGTCTACGCCCGCCGCCGCGCCGCCGCCTATCAGGTCTATTGGGAGCATCAGCCGCTCCGGTCCTGGGCACGGCCGAGCGGCCCGAACGCCACGCTCTATCACGCGCTCGGCTGGGGCGATCTCGCGCGCTTCCAGATCGTCGACGATCGCCAATATCGCGGCCCCCGCGCCTGCCAGCCGCCCGAGCTCGCCGCGCAGCACAAGCTCTACCGGATCCTCGTGCCCGAATGCCCCGATCTCACCGCCGACCGCACGATGCTCGGCGACACGCAGGAGCGCTGGCTGATGGACGAGCTGGGCACCAGCAAGGCGCGCTGGAACCTGCTGACCCAGCAGACGCTGATGGCGCCGCTCAAGCGCTTCGATCCCGATCATCCCGAACAGGGCATGAAGCTCTACGCCGCCGATACCTGGGCAGGCTTTCCGGCGGCGCGCGACCGCATATTCCGCCGCTTCGCCGAGGCGAAGACGCCCAACCCGCTGATCCTGAGCGGCGACATCCACAGCTTCGCCGCATCGGACATCCATCATCCCGACAAGCCCGACGGGCCGCCGATCGCCGCCGAATTCGTGGGCGGATCGATCACCTCGCTGTTCCACGACACGTTCGTGAAGACGGAGGCCGCCGCCGCCGGCATCCGCTTCATGGAGAATGAAGTGCGGGGCTACGGGCGCGTCGATCTGACCGCCGCCGGCGCCGACGTGACCTATCGCGGCCTCGCCGATGCGACCAAGCCCGACAGCGCGATTTCCGACCTCGTCCGCTTTCGGGTAGAAGCGGGCGAGCCGGGGATCGCCTGAGGCTGCACGGGGACGCGATGACGACGCTTGCGATCTACAGTTCGAAGGGCGGGGTCGGGAAGACCAGCCTCGCGGTGAACCTCGCCTGGGCGGCGGCGACGCTGTCGAGCCGGCGGACCCTACTCTGGGATCTCGATGCGCAGGCCGCCGCCAGCTTCATCCTCGCGCCGGATCGCAAAGCGCGCGAGGAAGCGCGCGACGTCATCGCCCGCGAGGTGGCGCCGGGCAAGCTGATCGTGCCGACCGAAATCGCCAACCTCGATCTGCTGCCCGCCGATGCGTCGCTGCGCACCCTCGATATCCTGTTCAACGAGATCGATGCCAAGAAACGCCTCCGCAAGATCGGCGCGACGCTTACCGGCAGCTACGATCGCATCATCATCGATTGCCCGCCGGGTCTTGGCATCACCGCCGAGCAGATCATCCGCGGGGCCGATCTGATCGTCGTGCCGCTGATCCCCTCGACGCTTTCGACCCGCGCGGCGGGCGAGGTGCGCGACCATCTCGACAGCCGCCGCAAGGCCGCGCCGCCGATCCTGCCCGTGTTCAACCTCGTCGATCGCCGCCGTGCCGCCCATCGCGATGCCCTCGCCGCCGTGCCCGATCAGCCGGCGATCCCGATGGCCAGCGCGATGGAGCAGATGGCCGATCGCCACCTGCCGCTCGGCGCCTATGCCCTCCGTTCGGCGGCGGCGAAGGCGATCGGGGACTTGTGGGTCGCGATCGAACGGAAGATCGCGGGTTAGCGGCCCTTTGCGTCCGTCACCCCCGGACGTGTTCCGGGGGCCAGCGCTTTCAACAAGCGGGGCATTCGAGGCGGATGGCTGGATGCCGGAACACGTCCGGCATGACGGTTGGAGTTCAGCCGCAATGCCCGGCCACCACCGTCAGGCACTTCCCGTCCACCACCGGCGTCGGCACCCCGGCGATCCCCGCCAGCGTCGGCGCGATGTCCACCGTCTCGATCGCCTCGCTGCGGGCTTCGGCCCCCACGCCCGCCCACCAGAAGAAGATCGGCACCCGCCGGTCGTAATCGTAGGGGGAGCCGTGGCCGGCGATATAATCGCCCGCCGCGCGCGGCATGCCGAGCGTCGTGTGGTCGACGAACGCGACCTGGATGTCGCCGCTGCGCTCGGCATCGTAGCTTTCGTGGAAGCGCTCGAGCGTGGTGAGTTCGGTCGCCGGCTTGCCCGGCGGCGGGACTGCGGCGACGGTCGCGGAAGCGGGATAGGCATGCGCCACCTCGGGTCGGTCCTTCAGCCATGCCAAAGTCGCATCACGGACTTTGGCGCGCAGCGTCTCGTCGGGGCCGACGTTGATCGTCAGTTGCTGCGGATCGTCGCCGACGATCGCCTCGGCCTCCAGCCCCAGCGTCTTGGCGAGATATTTGTTGAGCGCCGAGACGAACGCGACCGGATCGACGCGCTTGGCGGGCGTACCATTTTCGGCGAGCCGCTCGGCCGCGTCGCTGCCGCCATGATCGGCGGTGGCGACGATCACATAGGGTATGCCGAGGCTGTCGAGCTTGGCGAGCAGATCGCCGACCGCGCGATCGAGCGCCGCCATCTGCAGGCACATCTCCGGTCCGCCGGTGCCGTAGCGGTGGCCGATATAATCGGTGGTCGAGAGGCTGACGGCGAGCACGTCGGTCGCCGGGCCGCGGCCGAGCTTGCGCTGGTCGATCAACCGATTCACGAAGTTCACGGTCATCGGATCGAAGCCGGGCGAGACGCGATACTGATCCTGGAAATCGGTACGGGCGAGGAAATCCGGTCCGCTCTCGACATCCTGCGCCGCATCGGGCGGAATGTGGCCCGAAGTCTGCAGCTTGCCGAAAGTCTCGGGCTTGGCGAGCGCCGCGCAGGTGCCCGAAGCCTCCGGCCAAAGCTGCGGCGGATGGGCGCGCCACTCGGCGAACAGCGCCTTGTCGTAGCCCTTCGCCGCCGCGAGCACCGCCGGAGTCGCCGGGCCGGCAAAGCTGGAGGTGGTGAAGCCGGTGCCTTCGTTCCACCAATAGACCGCATCGGCATGATGGCCGCCGAGCATGATCGCCGCGCGATCCTTGCCCGAGACCGAGACGACCTGCGACGCGGGCGAAACCTTCTTCAGCCAATCGCCGAACGTATCGACCTTCAGATTCTGCGGGCCGCGCGCATCGGGATCGGCGGTGCCGCGCACCCCGACGCAATAGACGCTGGAGCCGGTCTTGGCATCGAACCAGGTGTTGGCGACGATGCCGGTGCGGGCCGGGTGGGCGCCGGTCAGGATGGTCGAATGGCCGGGGCAGGTCTCGGTCGCGGCATGGCTCTGGTAGCCGGTGAAGACGATGCCCTCGCCCAGCCGCTTCATCCCGCCGGTGAAGCTTGCCTGGTAGCGCTTGTAGAGATCGGCGCCGAACTGATCGATCGACAGCGCCACGATCAGCTTGGGCCTGGGCGGCTCGGCCGCCACGCCGGGAGAAGGTGCCATCAGCACGGCGAGTCCCGCCAGCGCAGCTCCGATATGTCCGATCCGCATGACGCTCTGTAGCGGCGCGGATACGGCAGATTTATGACGATGGTGGGTGATGGTCGGGGAGAGAGGATTCGAACCTCCGGCCCTCTGGTCCCAAACCAGATGCGCTACCAGGCTGCGCCACTCCCCGAACGCCCGAGCGCCTACCGGGAGGATGGCGACGGGGCAAGCGCTTTGCTATCGGCCGTGCCATGACGAAGCCCAAAGGCGCGGTGGCGGTGATCTTCGTCAGCCGACGCAACGACAGCGATGCCGATGGTTATGCCGGGGCTTCGGAAGCGATGGCGGCGGAGGCTGGACGTCAGCCGGGCTATCTCGGCATCGACAGTGTGCGCAACACCGACGGCGAGGGAATCACGATCAGCTGGTGGGCGGACGAGGCGGCCGCGCGGGCGTGGCGCGCGAACCTCGATCATCGCGCGATCCAGGCGATGGGGCGGAGCGACTGGTACGATCGCTACGAGGTGATCGTCGCCGATGTGACGCGCAGCTATGATTGGCACCGCGAGGCGGGAGCGTAGAGCGGTGAAGAAAAAAGGGCCGGTCCCCGTGGGGCCGGCCCTAAGTCTAGGAGAGGATGCCTGAAAGGCACACTCTTTCTGATCCCATCCGATCTATTGTGCAAGTGCGAAATGCATTGCTGCGATTGCGAATTGCGCAATTCGCATATGCATGCGAAACAATCGCCTTCTCCAACCGGTCGGATCGGCCAAGCGGGAGACCCGGAACGTGCGTCGGTTGCCCCCTCTGACTGCCGTCGAAGCCTTCGTGCAGGTCGCGCGGCTGGGCTCGATCAAGGCCGCCGCGGAACAATTAGCCCTTTCTTCTCCGGCACTTAGCCGACGTGTGCAGACGTTGGAGCGCTTCGTCGGGCGCCTCCTGTTCGAGCGTCGCCATCAGGCGATGGTCCTCAATTCGGAAGGGGAGCAATTGCTCGCCCGAATCGCCCCCGCGCTCGACGCTCTGGCGGTTGCGGTTGACGCAACCATGGGGGATGCCGAGCTTCTGCGGCTGCGACTGAGCACTCCGCCGCTTTTCGCATCGCAGCGAATATTGCCGATTTTGTCGCAACTTCGTGCCGATCATCCCGAATTGCACATCGATATCGACACCCAGGCGCATGCCGTCGCGCGGCTGGGCGAAGGGATCGACGCCGCGATCGTCCTCGCTCGCGAGATCGATCCGAGCTTCTACAGCCGCAAATTGCTCGAAGGCCGCATCGCCGCGATCGGCGCGCAGGCCATGACGGAAGGCCCAAAGGCGATCCGCCAGCCCGCCGATCTCGAACATGCGACCATCCTCGTCCATCGTGACATGATGGAATTGTTCAACCATTGGCGCGAGGCCGTCGGCCTGCCCGACCTCCAACCCGAATCGATCGACATGTTCGATTCGGGGCCGCTGATGCTGGAGGCGGCGGCGCAGGGCCTCGGCGTCGCCTTCCTGCTCGAGGAGCATGTGAAGCTGGCGCATGACGATCGGCTGGCGATGCTGTTCGGCAACGATGTCGATTCGAGCTACAGCTACTGGTTCGTCAGCCGCCGCTCGGCCCTGTCGACCCGCGCGGTGCGGATCTTCCACGATTGGCTGTTCGCGAAGATCCAGTAGAGTTTAGACGATCCGCACCGCCAGAAGCGCCACCAACGCTTCACACCCCGCCTGATCGCTGGCATCGAAACGCGCAGGCGTGGGGCTGTCGAGATCGAGCACCCCGATCAGCGCGCCCGCATGGACGATCGGCACCACCAATTCGCTCGCCGAGGCGGCGTCGCAGGCGATGTGGCCGGGGAAAGCGTGGACGTCCTCGATCCGCTGCGTGGTGCGCGTCTCCGCCGCCGTGCCGCAGACGCCCTTGCCGAAGGCGATGCGGATGCAGGCCGCCTTGCCCTGAAACGGCCCGAGCACCAGTTCGCCGCCGACATTGCGGTAGAAGCCCGCCCAGTTGAGATCGGGCAGATAGTCCCAGATCAGCGCGGCGGCATTGGCCATGTTGGCGATCGCGTCGGGCTCGTCGGCGGTCAGCGCGTCCAGCGCCCGGAGCAGATCGCTGTAGAGCGCTGGCTTGTCGGCGGTGGCGATCTCGAACCGGTACATGCGTTCTTTCCTTAAGCGCCTTGATCGTTCAACTTTTCCGAATGTCGATACAGCCTAGTCGATCGTCGGTCGCTTGCGTCCTGCTTTTACCTCGCCGCGCTGGGTCTTGCCTTCGACGCGCTTGGCCTTGGCGGCTTTGCTCGGCTTGGTCTTGATCCGGCGTTCGGGGCGGATGTGGGCCTGGGCGACGAGTTTCGCCAGCCGGTCGCGCGCCTCCTCGCGATTGGCTTCGCGGGTGCGGTGGGTGCGCGCGGTGACGAGGATCGATCCGCCCTCCACCCAGCGGCTCCCCGCCAGCCCCTTGAGCCGCTCGAACACATCGGCCGCGAGGCGCAGCGCATAGACGTCGAGACGCAACTGCACCGCCGTCGCCACCTTGTTGACGTTCTGCCCGCCCGGTCCGGTCGCGGCGAGGAAACGCTCTTCCAGCGCATCCTCGGGCAGAGCAGGGATGTCAGTCGATGCCATCCTGCGGCTGTAGAACGAAGCCGAGGTCGAGGAAACGGCGCGGGAAGGGCGCTTCGGCATCGACCGGCGGCTTGCCCTCGCGCGGCATGTGCAGCTTCCACGCGTGGAGCATCATGCCGCGATGGTTGGGCTTGCCGTAGATCGGATCGCCGGTGATCGGCGTACCGAGCCCGGTGGCGAGGTGGACGCGCAGCTGGTGGGTGCGCCCGGTCTCGGGCCGCAACCACAGCAGGGTGCGATCCTCGTGGACGGCCAGCTTGCGCCACCGCGTCGACGACGCCTTGCCGCGTGGATCGACGACGATCCGCCAGCCCGCCTTGCGCCCGCTCACCTTGTTCAGCGCGAGATCGATCCGCCCCCGATCCTCCTTGGGCACGCCATCGACGATCGCGAGATACGTCTTCTCCACATCGCGGCTTTCGAACGCCGCCATGTAGCGCTTCAGCGCCTTGGGATTGCGCGCGAGCAGCAGGCAGCCCGACGTGTCGCGGTCGAGCCGGTGGGCGAAGGCGGGGCGGCGGAAGAAACCGAGGCGCAGATCGGGCAGCATCTCCTCGATCGAGGTATCGCCACGACGCGGCGCCTCGGCCGGCAATCCTGCCGGCTTATCGAGGACCAGGGCTTCCGCATCCTCAAATATGATATCGATCGCCATGATCGTCCGCTAACTCGTTTCCCGAAATTTCAGGAGCCAACAAAGGTTACCGGTAAAGGTGAGAAAAAGGTTAGTGCAACTTTAACTTTTGTTAACCTTGTTCGTTCAGCACATGGAGAGCGATTCTGGAAGGCCGTTTTTGAAGGGGTTCTAAGACATGCGTGTTTTGCTGATCGAGGACGATGCGACCACTGCCCGCAGCATCGAGATGATGCTGAATGCCGAGGGTTTTCAGGTCTATGCGACCGACCTTGGCGAGGAGGGCCTCGATCTCGGCAAGCTCTACGATTACGATCTGATCGCGCTCGACCTGGGCCTGCCCGACATGAGCGGGTTCGACGTGCTGCGCCGGCTGCGCGAGGCGCGGGTGACGACCCCGGTGCTGATTCTCTCGGGCACCGGCGAAATGGAGGCCAAGGTCCGCGCGCTGGGCTTCGGCGCCGACGATTATGTCACCAAGCCCTTCCACCGGCAGGAACTGGTCGCGCGGATCACCGCGATCGTCCGCCGCTCGAAGGGGCATAGCCAGTCGATCATCCATGTCGGCAAGCTGGCGGTGAATCTGGATGCCAAGGCGGTCGAGGTCGACGGGCAGCGCGTCCATCTGACCGGCAAGGAATATCAGATCCTCGAGCTGCTGGCGCTGCGCAAGGGCACCACGCTGACCAAGGAGATGTTCCTCAACCATCTCTACAACGGCATGGACGAGCCCGAGCTGAAGATCATCGACGTCTTCATCTGCAAGCTGCGCAAGAAGCTGAACCTGGCCTGCGGCGGCGATAATTATATCGAGACGGTGTGGGGCCGGGGTTATGTGCTGCGGCACACCGCCGGGGAGCCGGTGGCGGCGTAAGGGTCGCTATCGTTCGGCGGGCAGAAGCTTCAACGCCTCGCGACTATGCTTAACGAGGTCGGCGGGCAGCGCATCGAGCGCGAATTCGCCGATCTCTTCGATCTCCAGACTGAGACGTGACCGATAGACCGCATCGCGCACCACGAAGCTGGTGAGATGATGCGGTCGCCGCCCCAGCCGCGCTTCGCGTGATTCGAGCTGGATGACGGCACCGGCCTGAAAACCGATCTCCTCGCGCAATTCGCGCACGATCGCCGCCGCGGGCAATTCGCCGCGCTTCTTGCCGCCTGCCGGTATGTGCCAGCCCTGATTGTAGCTGTGGCGGACGAGGACGATCTTACCCTCATGCGTGAGCACGATCGCCCGTACGCCGTCGATCGGCCGCCCGCCGATCCGCCACGAAAGCCAGCGCAGCCGATCGGCGGCGGTCATCACGATCCGGATCAGCCTGCGTCGCATCGCAGCGTCTTGGCGTAAGTCGGCGTGGTTGGGAATGTCGCGATCGTGGTGCCCGGGGACGGAATCGAACCGCCGACACCGTGATTTTCAGTCACGTGCTCTACCAACTGAGCTACCCGGGCACGGGAGCGTTGGAGGGGCGCCTTAAGTGCCGTCGTCGCCGGTGTCCACCCCATGCGGGGCCGATCCGCCCGCGTCTTCGTCGTCGGCCGGCGGCCCGGCGATGCGGTGGCCGTCGGAGAGCCACTGCAGCAGATCGCGATCCCTGCAGCCCTGGCTGCAGAAGGGCGTCGCCTCGGGCGTGACGGGTTTGCCGCACACCACGCAGGCGGCGCGGCGGGGGTTAGGAGTGATCGCGCTGGGCATGTCCGGCCGATATGGAAAGCCCGGGCACAGCGCGCAAGGCGAGCGTGGTGCCGGTGCGGCGGGCGAGCGCCTCGCAC
>CAXTMT010000027.1:0-18857 GCA_964245355.1 uncultured Sphingomonadaceae bacterium | reverse complement strand
CATTAACTCCCCTAACTCGCCCATTAGCTCACATTTGGTCTCACAAGCCATTGTAACGATGAGTAGATCCAGCCCATGAATCTGAATCCTTGAATCTAGAATAAAGAGAACGGTGAGACAGCCCGCGGCGGAAAGGCAAGGGCCCACATTGCAGCAGCGCGTCAACGGTGAGGTTGGAATGCCAGCGGAGTGGTGCATGCCGATACGACGTGAAACTCGGCGCCGCAGCGATGGTAGATAGGTCTTCTTTGCTCATTAGCGCGTTGCTGAGCACGATATGTCCGGTAGCGCCGGTGTGGGATGGCCCCTCCTCACATCATCCGTATGGAGGGTGCCTTCCCAGAGATCTCTGTATCTCAGTCGAAGCCGCCCATCTTCTCACTTTTAGACTCCGCGGAACGCAAGGCAACGCCTCGCGGATTCAGGTGTCGGCCCAATCCCTCACCGTTGAACTTTCTGCAAACCCGCGCAGATCCTGGCGCTAATCCGAGTCCGCCCAATCTCTCACTTTAGACATCTCCAGTGTGCCGCGGATTTATTGGTGCGACTCAGGGTGCCGCCCAATTACTCACTTCTGGCACAGAACCGATATGGGCATGTCGGCGGCGCTTGCCGGTCCAAACGTGCGCCTCAAAATGCTGCCAGCCGATGTCCAGTCCGGCAAAACGACCGCTATTGTTCGTCTCACCAAGAAGCAGGCGTAAGACGTGTTCCGCGCGTACCAATCGTCTGTTTCAGCCCTTTGCTGATCTGAACGTCATCGCTCCACCTGCGCAACGCGCCGGAGTAACCATTATCCGCCAATGCGCTAAGAGTAGTTGGCGCCGCGAGGATAATGACCTGTTGGGCGGTGTCGAGTTGGGTGATGACACCCCACACCGTGCCGGCACAATGCTTCCGGGCGAGCCCCCAGACGACATTTGGCGCTGCGAGGATGGCGGCTTGTTGTACGGGATCGAGTTGCTTGATGACGGTGCACACCGCGTCCGCGCAACCATTTTCAGCCAATGCCTGGACGGCATCCGGAACGGTGAGGACGGCGACCTGCTGCGCGGGGTCGAGTTGGGTGATGACACCCCACACCGCATCGGCGCAGCCATTATTGGCTAATCCCCAGACAGCATCCGGCGCTGCGAAGATGGCAACCTGTTGCGCGGGGTCAAGCTTGGTGATGACGTCCCATACGGCATCAGCGCAACCATTATCAGCCAATCCGAGGACGGCGTGTGGCGCCGAGAGAATAGAGAGTTGTTCTGCTGCAGGATCAAATTGGGTTAGGACATCCCACACCTCATCTACGCGACCATTATCAGCTAATCCCCAGACAGCATCCGGCGCTGCGAGGATGGCGGCTTGTTGTACGGGATCGAGTTGCTTGATGACGGTGCACACCGCGTCCGCGCAACCATTTTCAGCCAGTCCGAAGACGGCACCCGGAACGGTGAGGACGGCGACCTGCTGCACCGGATTAACCGCTACAATCAGGTTGATCACTGAATTGGCTTTACCGCTTTCCGCAAATTTCGGGACAACGTTCGCCGTCGCCAATGCCATTCCAGCGAGTTGCATACCCTCCGACGAAGTTTTTGCCAGGGCTTCGATAAACTCAAAGGCCTCCTTATCTTCAAGGAATTCCTGCAACGACTCCCTATTTTCTGCAAGGACACGAAAGGCGGACACGCCCTCCTCACTCACTCTCAATACTTGCTTAAAATTGCTTGGAAAAATATTGGATAGTTTTCGAACGCTGTTTTTCATGTAAGCCGCTTTATCCCTTCATGCATTAGGCCCTCTATCAAACAACAATATGAAAAAATTTCTCAATAGGTCGATATTCCCATAGGAATGTGACAAGAAGAAACGCTTTTCAATCACATCACGGGGCGGGCGCGACGCGCGGTGCATCCTTCTGCGCAGTCCGTTGGCTAGCTTCGATTTCCTTGGACGCGGCGTGAACATTATCGACCAATGCCTGAACGGCATCCGGCACGGCGAGGATAGAGAGTTGCTGCGTAGGATTAAATTGGGTGATGACGTCCCATACGGCATCAGCCCAACCATTCCGGGCTAGTCCCACGATGACATCCGGCGCCGCGAGGACGGCCACCTTTTGCGCGGCGTCAAGCTTGATGATGACATCCCACACCGCATCGGCGCGACCATTATCAGCCAATCCGCATACGGCATATGGTACCGCGAGAATAGAGGCCTGTTGCGCGGTTTCGAACCGGGTGATGACGTTCCATACAACATCGGCGCAATCACTATCAGCCAATCCACATACTGCACCGGGCGCCGTAAGGATGGCGAGTTGTTGCGCGGGGTCAAGCTTGGTGATGACGTCCCATATCTCATCAGCGTAATCATGGTTAGCCAAAGCGATGACGACACCGGGCGATTCAAGAATAGAGAGTTGTTGCGCGGTATCAAATTGAATGATGGACTCCCATACAACATCGGCGCAATCATTATCAGCCAATCCGGATACAGCATATGGTACCGCGAGGATAGCGGCCCGTTGCGCGGTGTCGAGTTTGGCGATGACGTTCCATACAGCATCAGCGCAACCATTTTCAGCCAATCCCCAAACGGCACACGGTGCCGCAAGAATGGCGAGTTGCTGCGCAGGGTCTAGTGTAGTGATGAAGTCCCAAACCGCATCTGCACAATCATCATCGTCGTGATCAACACCACTATCAATTAAGTTCATCACGACGTTCTCGGTCGCGAGTGCTGCTGCCGCGACCCTGGCACCGTCGGTCGAGATGTTCGCAAGGATTTTGAGATGCTCCAAGGCATTGCTGCCCTTTGAGAAGGCTTCCACCTCTTCCTTGCTGGCAATCAGAGCTTCAAATGCGGCAATCTCTCCATCATCGACTACTTTATCACTCACTTCACGCGTGTTATTGAAAAATGCTCCGTTCAAATACTTTGAAAAAATGCTCGATAATGTTTTCAAGCCAACCGTCGCCTGTAGAGGTTTTACGCCCTCCACTAAACGTCAATAAGGAAGCATTCTTCAATAGGCTTATCGTCCTATAAATGCATAATCCGGTCGCAATGAATTTCGGCACGATACGGACAGCGGATCAATGTGCCAGCGCTTACCGACAGATTTGTCGTTTTGTCGGTTTGAGTAAATCTATTGAACAGCATTTGCACAATTGTAGATTTGATTATTTGGGCAAATGCGTAATGGCCCAAATTGTCGCTTGGCGGATTGAACGAATCCCGTAGCATTGTTTTGCAGATTTACTTTTTACCCAAATCTACATTTCAACATTTGTCGTTTTGAGGCTTTGATGATTATTACATTTGCATCTTCGAAAGGTGGCGTCGGCAAGTCCACCACATGTGCTGCTATAGCAGCCGCACTGGCCTTGCAGGGCGAGCGCGTATTGCTGATCGATCTCGACCAGAACCGCACGCTCGAACGATGGTCGCGTAAAGCGCCCATTGACGGGCTCACTGTTTCCGCCGTGGACGCCGACAAGTTCGGCGGATTTTTTCGCGATGCCGAGAATTCGGGCGAATACGATCACATCTGCATCGATCTGCCCGGGGCGAGGGAGGTCACGTTGTTCAAGGCTCTGGCCCGGTCCAGCCTTGTCATAATACCCGCGCAAGCATCAGAACCCGATCTTCGTGAAGCGCTCGTGGTCGTTGGCGATATCCGAGACATCACGGAGACGACACATCGGAAAATTCCGTACCGTCTTTTGCTGACCAAGGTTTATCCGCTGCGGACGCGCGTGACCGACTTCGCCTACCAGGAGCTTGAGCGACGCGGCATGCCGCTGTTTCGTACGGCGTTGGTCGAGCGCTCTGCCTACCGTGAGATGTTCTTAAACGGACGCCCGCCGACGCTCACAGAACCGGAGAAGGGGGCTGGGCTGGAAATCACAAACCTGCTCGCCGAGATTCGCGCCATCGTTGCCGACGCTGAATCCGAATTGCGGAAGGCAGGCTGACCATGAAATCCGAACGCATTCCGTTTCAGCCCATTGGCGACATCGACGACAGACTTGAACAGCTGGCCCGCGAGAAGGGGGTCAGCACCATGGTCAAACCGGACAAGGGTGAGCAGGGGGCCAAGCCCGCCGAAGAAAACACCTTGTCAGTTGCGCCAACCAAGAGTGAGGCCGTCAAAAGGACAGCCACGCCGGCAACGATCGACCGTCCAGACACCGAGGCAACGCCACGCAGCCTTATGAAGTCCGTAAACATGGAATTGCCGCTATATGTCTGGACCGATCTGAAGATTCGAGCCGCCCATAAGCAGACGAGCGTCCGTCACATCATCATGACCGCCCTGAAGGCTGATGGGATCCATATATCGGACGTGGACATGGTCGAGGATGGCAGGCGAATAAGGGGCAAAGACCTCCATTCGCAGTCCTGACATAACGCTCAGGCTGTTATTCGACGTTGACGGCTTTTGATTTCCGATCATCGGTGGCGACCGTCTTGTCACCGATGATCGCAGTCTCGATATCGTCGAACGGAAGCTTGTACTGGCCCGTCATATCCGCGGGCAGCAACTGACGCTGGACCGTTGTCGGTCCGAGTGTCATCAGATGATCAATCGTTTCCTGACGTCGAATTCGACCAAGAAGCCAGCGATCACGCCACGCCTCTGCGATGGCACTGAGCTTCGAAGCATGACCATTGCGATGGACCTTAAGTCCGAATAATTGCTTGTCTGCATCCGGTGCGAGGGCACAGGTGAAAAACAGTCGCGGTGTAGCGTGGTGCAAGATGTCGTTACTCGTGATGCCCAGGGCATCGAGTCCTTCTCTTATTTGCCTCAGCCGCGGGCTTGTCCCTTCGCCGAACCGATTGTTAACGCGCCGCGCCTGATGGGTTTGCTCCGCAACCTCGCGGAGACCTTTTACCGTAGCGCTGCTTAGATGCACCGTGCCGAAGCCGGCCGTGCGATCAAGTTCCTGCCAGGCGATGTCATGTTTCAGTGCCGGGTAATCAGCGACGCGCAGCTTGAGCCGGTTGTATTGACTGCTGCTCGACCCATAAAGACTGGTTGTTGTAATGACTTTGAGATCGGCAGGGCGCCGAACAGGCTTTCCAGCCATTTGAGAACTAATGATGCTGACCTGCTTTTCGTATCGATCCTTCCAACACGCACGCGCTTCCTCAGACGTAACGGCGAGGGCGACCAGCTTGCCGCCGAGCAACGTATTGTAGGGGGGGACGGCACCACAAACGCTGAGATCCGCCACCTGACTGGCAAGACCGGCGTTGCGGATTTCCTGCAACGCAATGCTGATGGCCTTCTGACCTGAAGTGCTTTTGAGCAATTCATCTAAGATCTTCACGCCACTGAGATCCCAGTCGAGCGCTTGGAAGGCGCGCTTGGCATCGAGAAGGCGGGCAAGGGTTTCGGCGCGCTTGCGAACGAATAGCAGATCCTTCGATGCGGCCTTCCAATTCATACCCTTCGAGCCGCTTCGGGTGTAATCCCGTTGTGACTTAGCCTCACCATGTTCTTCGATGGAATCGCTATACATGCGTTCAAGCTGCCGACCACGTGCTAACGCTGCGCCAGCGCCCTTCTGCTCCAACCGAAACACGACGCGCTCGTTTGGCTTGTTGATTTCGGATCGCTTGGCGAGGTCGTCCCAGCGAATGCCTTTGATGCTCTTATCAACACGGGCCACGAGCGCCTTAAGCGCAGGCTTGGCGCTCCATTCCCCGGAGCGCAACCGCGCCACAAACGGCTCCGGCGTCCAGCCCAGCCAGTTATCTCTTGGCTTTGTTCTCAACACCGGGGAGGCCAGCATTGCAATGCCCATAACCGGCCGACCGGGCCGAGCTGCGTTCCGAATCAACAATGGTAATTGCCGGCCCGGTATTGATCGATACTCAAGGGACCACGTATGACGAAAATATCGCCAGATATCGAGCAGACGAATGCCGGTGATGTCGTCGCGGGCCGTGTCATCACAGACCTCGATCACTGGATCAATAATCGCTTTCAGTTGGGCGCGCGCCTGATCATCGGGCAGCAATCCGATGGGTGCAAGCAAGACGGCCAACGCTGGCCCGTCATCGACCAGGTCAAGGGCCGAACTTCTTATCTTGTTATTCATGGCGGGATAGCTGTAACGGTGAAGAAAGCGGCTGACCGACGGATCGTTCAACTGCCTCTCCTGACCGATTTTCAGCGACCTGCGCAGCCGCGTCTTGGCTTCTTCAACGGTCTCGCGACTGGAGCGCATGCCGGGCGGCGCCAAGTGAATTCTGTTGTCGGCCGGCGTTACCGTCCAGCCCTGATCGAGCAGATCAGCGACGACGAGGGCCGTGGCACGGAGATCCAGAGCCCAGGATTCGCCCTTCCAGTCTTCGCTAAGCTTTCGCAGCAGTTTGGAGAGAGAAGGGACGCCCTCGTCCAATTTAGTTTCGATAAAGGCCGTCAGTTTTACCATCACCCTTCTCGGCAGGTGTGGCTGGATCGTCCGGACTACCGGCTCATTTTCGTTAGTTAATCCTGAACGCATCTGACACTTACTAAGGGTTGAATCAAAACCGGGCCGCAAGGGCCCGGTCCTGGAGCGATGCTATTGGTGCCCGATCACTCGGCAGCCTGCAAGGTATCGTTTTCGGTGTCCTCGGGGTGCCCGATTCCACTGGCCAACTGCCCCAAGGCGTAAGCCAATTTCTTTGACCATTCAGGCACTTCGTTGGCATAGATGTCACGAAGATGGTCGGAAGTTTCCAGAATGCGGTCGCCGATCGAGAACAACAAAACTTCGAGCGCGCTGCGCACCGTAGGGGTGCTTTGCGGACCCGAATGAACCTCCTTGTAGAAGGCATGGGCCGTGTTCAGGAACAGCACCTTGGTACCGCCGAACATGTCCATGCGGAAGAACGGAGCCCCCGGCATGCTTTCGGTCGCCACCTTGTACATTTTGCCCTGAAGCTCGAACTCAAGCTCCTTCCGGACGTCCTCAACCGGCTTGCCAGTCGAGCGCGCGCGGCGCTCGGCTTCCTGCTGAAGTCCCTTTTCACCCATGGCTTCTTTGCGGGCGACCACCTCGGGTGGTGCCTTGGCCGTCAGTACCGCAGAACGTTCCATGGCATCTTCCGACGGCCGCTTGGCCTCGGTATCGCGGTCACGGTCGTCACGGTGCTTGGCCTTTTCCTCGTCACGGCGCTTGCGCAACTGCTCAAGCGCTTTCAGGAGACCGTTCTGCCGCAGGATGTCCCACATACGATCCGAGGGAACGATCTGCTGCTTCGACGTCGTGACGTTGAACTCTTCATCAAGGACGGCGGGGAAATCAATCTCCACCTTGATGTAACGGTCGTTGTTCTGGAACACCGTGAGATCACTGCGGGTGACCACGTCGATGATCCGGCCCATGCGCGCGAAAATGAAGCCGTTGAAGTCCTTCATCACCGCGAAGCGTTCGTTCTGGTTCTTGCCGGTAGCATCACGCTGCTTGTCGATGCTCGCAAAAGTCGGCGGCATATAAGACAGACGCACAGTGATCTGGCCTTCGATTTCCCGCGTGTCGGGATTCTTCACGTCGATAACGATCGGATCGAGGGGCTGGGCGCGCTCCTCGTCCAGGTCATACCAGCGATAGCCCGGCGTGACGAACAACGGGTCGATGGGCTCAACACGCTTGTCGTTGACCCAGATGTCGAGATCCGCGCGCAGGCTGTGATAAACAACGCCGAAGTGACGCAGCAGGTTCTCCTGCAGCGAGCCCGCCGTCTTCCACGAGAGCTTGTCAAGCTGCTCGATGACGATGACGGTACCGCTAGCGAACTTCGGGAAGTTCTTCGCGATATATTCATCGACGAAGCGCGGAAGCTTGGCCTTGACGGCCTCCGGCACCACGATGTCACCATCAGCCGTGTTGTACGTGCCGTCAGCGATATCTTTCATGTCGATCGTCACGGCATGAAACTGGCCACCAGCCTGCTTCGAGTAAACCGTGTAGCGCTTGCCGGTGCCGATACAGGAACTCGGGAGACCATAGCCGTAGCGGCCAAAACCGGTGCGATCGCCTTCGCGGTGCGTACCGCCCCAGGTCACCGCGGCGCGGATCATGTCCGGCTCCATGCCATGACCGTTGTCGATGATCGCAATCTCCGACGGCTTCTTCTCGGACTTGTTGCCTTCATAGCCGAACGCGACATGGACAGCGGTCGCACCGGCCTGCTTGGCATTGTCGATCAACTCGTCGAAAGCGGTGCCGGTATTCTTGTAACCAAGATCGCGGATGCCGCGCACGAAGGCTTCGCCGACCGTCAGGCCGAACTTGAACTTCTTGCGCTTGAGTTCTGCGACGTACTTTGCTTGTGATTGAACGCTTGTATCGGTCTTCATTTTAGTTCTCCGTTTCCGACAGCGATTTCGCCGTCGCGATAGAACACCCTTTATTTTAGCAGCTGGGTGCGGTGCGGCTGCATCACGACATCTGAAGGCCGTTCAGATGCGTGTTCTTGAACCGGGCAAGCTGATGCCGACCCGTCTCCAGAACCTTGTTGAGCGATTTCGAAACGGCAGCGCCGCTGATGCCCTGTGACCGCGCGACCGAGGCCTGCGTTTCGTCGTCCCAGAAGACGCGCTTGATCAAATCGCGCTGGCGCGGCGGGAGCGTTTCAATAAAATCGCGCACGGCCATCTGGGCGCGGTGCGCGTCGTAGAACTCATCGAGCGGGGGGGTATCGTCGGGAATGTCAAAGGCGCCGGAACTGCCAGTAGCGTTCGAGGCGAGAAGCCCGTCGAGCGACACCACGGTCGCGAGGGGCGTGAGACAGACAGATTCGTGCATTAGGCCCATGGGGTCCTCCAACGGTTAAAACAACCGGAGGCCCGAGCCACTGTTCGCCAGTTTCCGGCAGCCATTAAGCCACCAAGCGAACCTCCATTTCTAATCTAGCATGGTTTCTGATAGCCTTAACCAGAATATTCGGCCCGGCCGAAAAAATTATGGGCGGGCGGACATGCGAGGGATAATGGGTGAAATTTACTGTCTGTATTCGACCTCCGATGGCCAACCGCGCTATGTTGGCCAGACGGAATGGTCGGCGGACAAGCGCTTCAAGAAGCACGTGACCTCGGCGCTCGATGTGGCTGACGGGAGCCTTTACGACTGGATGAGGTTGGCCTGGCGAAAAGGGCACGACGTGGATTTCCATGTCCTCCAGACAGACATTATCCCCGCTGATCTGGCTTTCTACGAGCGGTACTGGATGTCCCAATTCCCCAAACTGCTCAACGTCCGCGACAACTTCCCGGTCTGCGAAAAAATCAGCGATGTCGGCCGGCAGATCGTGCTGGCAATCAAGGCCAAGATCGTCATGACCGCCGACAAGGACGACCCCGTCAGCACCGCGAAGCAAGCGCGCCGATAGACCAATATTTCCGTAAGATACATTATCACTCTTCGATATTATCAAGAAAAACAATGGTTTAATTGGTTGGAGGAGTCGTTGACTGACCATAGCTCTGACCTCCCCCAGTTCGTGTTCGCTGACCAACTCAAGGACGCCAGCAAACACTGTGCAACCTTGGCACGCGCGACGAATCTGGCCAGGAGCTTTATCCCAACACCCGACGACCCCACCGCGACGGTCACCTTCATCCTCTTCGAGGGCAAGACCTACGCAGTCACGGCCGGACACGTCATCAAGATCTTCAAGTGCGCGGCCGACAAGGCCGGCGTCGATGCCGAGGGATATTTCGTCCCCGCGCGGCCCGGAGCAGGCATTGGCCCCCCCTTCGTGACGCCGCCGGCCCGATTCACCGACGCCGCGCCTGACATCGCCCTGCGGCCGATCGATTCGGACCTACCCACCCGTTTGGGGAAACGACCGTTCGAATTGTTGAAGGACGCGATACCGACCTTCCCGCTGCCTTATGCCCTGGCGGTCGGTTTCCCGACGGCGGCGAAGACGCAGACGGAGGATCAGCGCGTGGCGCTTCAGTGCGTTTGGGCCGTTGCTCAAGGGCTTCAGTCTCCTGACAGCGACCAGGTGCAGTTCTGGAGCGAGATCCCCAACCGCCCGGCCATAGGCAAATTGAGCGGCATGAGCGGCGGGCCGGTTTTCTGGAGCGACGGGACAGCCTTCGGGCTATTGGGCTTCGTCAAAGAAGCGCTCGACGTCACGCCCGAAGATGGCGAGGAAACGCTCTACCCGGACCCGAAGGTCAATTTCATTTGCCAACGCGCAAGCTACGACACATTCGCGGCGTGGGCTGAATATGCTGACCGGGAATTTCCTTCGCAAAGAGCTGCGATGAACGAGGCCATCAGGAAAACTTGAGTCTACTCAACAGCGCGGTCCGCAGATGCTATTTGATCAAAAAGAACGCACTCGCGTCGAACCGAAGCAACCGGGCGAGAATTATTTTCAGTTTTACGACACGGCGGCGGGAGCCGATTACGATACATACCGCGATCTCGTGAATGGTTGGATTGCCGAACTGCCCGAAGCAACTCGCGCCGATCGCATCGCGCGGTTTAGAGCCGACGATCGGTTCGGTTATCAGTCAACTCTCGCAGAACTCATGATCCATGCTGCCCTCATACGACAGGGCTACAAGGTTGAGCCTCACCCCAAAATCGAAGGCATCAAGAGCCAAATCGATTTTCTGGTACGCAACCAAGACGACACTGTCGCCGCCTATGTTGAAGTGACTTCGTTTGGCCCTTCGCAGCAATTGTTTAGCCGGGGCAAGCGTGGCTCTGACATCTATAATTATATGGATCAGGCGAAGCTGCCGCTGGGCTATCGCTTAGGCATCAACTTCAAGAAATATGGCGCGTTATCGCCGAGCAGTAGAAAGCTACGCCGGCAGGTTGAAGACTGGGCGCATAAGGCTGCGAAGAACAACACAAGCGATACGATTTCAAAGGTGTTTGAGATTGGTGATTGGCAGATCGAATTCTTTGTTTTCTCAGGTTTCCCGACGGACACAATCGGCACGCGTGCCATTGCCGGCGGTATGGATGAAGGCCGCATCATCACGCCGCAACTGGAGATCAAAGACGCCCTGGTCGAAAAGGCGGACAAATACGGCGCTCTTGATGCGCCTTACCTGATCGTAATCGCGGATTTGAAAGATGAACTCCCGGGTGGACAAGGAAATAGTGACGCACTGCTAGACGCGGCCTTTGGTACTGTCTTTGTAGATCCGGGCAATCCCGACGACGGACCGACCGAACCCGTGTGGGGTCGAAGATGCGATGGATACTTGGGCTTGGTAGGCCGTCCGAAGCAGCGTCACGTAAGCGGCGTCCTCCTGCTGCCAAAAGCGAACCTTTGGCAATTGCGGCATGAGCTTTGGCAACCGGTACAGGTTCGGCATCCTTGGGCCACTCATCCATTGCCCGACGAGTTGTTGGCAGTGCCCGGTCATACGGGAAACAGCACCGGCGAAATTATCGCCTTGGCCGGAGCGCCATTCGCCGACTTGCTCGGGCTACCTGAGGTTTGGCCGCACTAGACCTCGTGACACATCTTCCCGCGGCGCGTTAAGTTATTTCCGCCTTCACATCAAAGACATTACCATGACCATCGACCAACGCGATTTCAATTCCGGCCGACCGCGCGCGAAAGGCCATGCGTTGCGCCAGAGCTTCCGTGACGCGCGTTCGAGGCACGACCACGAACTGGCGTCTGCCCTCTACCACCGGCGTCGCAAGAGACAGACCCAGTGTTTCACATAGACCTTGCCGAAGATGCGATATCTGGCCTGAATGCTTGGTGTTTATGACCCCGCCTTTGCATTCAGCGACAATGCTCATGCCCTCGACTTCCGCCACGACATCGCCGCGACCCGGACTGGGATTCACCACAACTGTTTGACCAGATGCTGACGAATACGTGCCGCCGTAGGCCGTCTTGCCCATACGACTTGTAAATTCGAACCCGCGCTTCAACAGCCACGCACGAATATCGAACCGCTTGCCGTGCTCCCCGTCGGGATGAATGCTTACAGCCTTCAGGCCCGCGACTGTGCGAAGCAGGTGCATCGCAAATGCGAGCATCACCGCACCTTCAGAAAACTGATGCTCCATATCGCCGTCGCAGGCGGCAAGACGTTTCGGCGGCGGTGTACGGTGCGTGATTAAGTCTTCAAACATAACGCCTCATTCAAGATTCGAGGACAATCTGCTCGTAGCTTATTGGTAGTGAAAAACGTTTCGTCAGCAGGCCGAGATAGGCCGCGCCGTCTTCGTCGAGCGGTTTCTCACCGCATATGATCAACCGCTTCGCCTCCTGAGAGCCGGGCCAATAAGAATATTCAAGGATCTGCCCAAGGGCTTCGCGAATACAGCTGCGCGCCGAAAACGCCGTCTTTATTTCATAATACCAATATTCGTTCGCGCCCTTACGCAGCACGGCATCGATCTTCGTCCCAAGGCCGCTCGGTTGCTCGTCGGACACGTTCTCCATGCCGTGCGCCTCAATGAGACGGCTTGTTAACGCTGCCTGAAGCAGCGTGTGTCTCAGATTGATGTTCAATTGGCGCTCGGCATACGTCGCCGTTGTCGTGGACGCCTTGACGGTGCATCCGGGCTTAAATGAGAAGCCAGCACCAGCAACCTTGATGTCTGTATCTTCGCGGCCGCCGCTCTCCTCATACAGATAGAGCGCCAGCAGGCGGTCGAAATCTCTGAGAATGATATCGTAGTCGAGGCCGTCCAGTTTTTGGAGGTTGCCTAGGAAGACGAACGGACCCGGTCGTACTAACTCCGGCATAATCGGTCCGGGCGGATAGTGGCTGCTGCGGATTTTTTTGTCCCAGTGCCACATCCGCATGTCCGCATATTTTTCGGGATAGAGTTGCAGATATTCGCTGAACAGCCGCGCCTTAGGAACAAGAATATTGATGTTCGGCAACGATTGACTTAACTCGAATGAGAACGCGACGCCGTGGCGTATTTCATCCCCGTCAGGCCCTGCTTCCACGCCGATGTTGAACTGAAGCTCGGATCGGCCCCCGTGGTGAAACGCCCAATGTGCGTGCGTTGTCTGCCCGCTGAATAAATCGCTCCCGGAGCGTCTCGCAAAGCCTCTGAGCTTCTTTCGTATTTTCTGGATTTCACCGATTGCGTAGGACTTGGCGCGTTCGTTCAAAGCGCGGGCATGAATGCCTATATCGAATGAAACGTCAGACATCGAAGCGTTACCCCTTTGTCCAGAGTTTGAAAGACTCGTAAAAACATTGGTCAGTTATAGCCAATGCATCTTTGCCCATTACGACCGGGCAAATTCAAGCAGCGGGGCGATGTCGTGATCGTCGGCAGCCTTCAGGGCCGAGACGTAATGTGCTCGTAACGTGCCAGTGTCGGCGATGCTGCCGCCGCCCCAACTGAAGGGTTGGCCGCCGAACCGTTCTATCAAGAGATCGGCCATCAGGCGGGCATGACGGCCGTTGCCGTTCGGGAACGGGTGAATGGCAACCAGACGGTGATGCAAGCGCACCGCGATTTCATCGGCTGGATAGGTCGCGTGTTCAACCCAGTAACACACGTCGGAAAACAGCGCCGGCACTTCGGCAGGAATGCGGTAGGCGTCGATGCCGATATTGCGCTCGGTCTGGCGGTAGGTGCCGGCCCATTTCCAGACATCGCCGAACATCCGTTTGTGCAGGGCCTTAGCGAAGTCATCGTTGAGCAGATCGGCGATGGCGCGGATACGGCGGCGCTTCGCCCATGTCGTCCCTTTGACAATGTTTTCCTGCTCGGCCGCGTTGAGATCCTGGCGATGGGTGATCCAGCTTTGCAGCAGCGCTTCACGCTCTGACGCTTCAAGCGGCGTTGCATCCTCCGGCTCCTGGAACAGATCGGTCATCGCGCCTTCCACAGATCGCGGTCTTTGATGTTGTCGCGGATATAGGCCTCGATCCGCGCTTCCAGATCGGCGTCGCCGGTCGCCTGCGCTTCCAGCTTCATGGTGTGGGCGACGCGGCCAAGATCGTGCAGGGCGATAGCGCGCGCGCGCGCGCGCACCGCGCCGTCGAGCGTGTCGTTGGGCACAAGCGCATAGACAAGCGTGCAGTCGAGCGCTTCCGCGGCGCGGCGCAGGGTCGTCAACTGGATGGTGCCGCTCTGTTCGGATTGTTCGAGTGTTTCGACGCTCTGCGGACGGATGCCTAAACGCGTCGCGAATTGCACGCCGGTCATGCCGAGCGCATCGCGGATCGCCCGCACCCAGCCTTTGGGGGGCGCACGAAAACGCTCTTCCGGCTTGAGAGCCGTAAGGCGTTCGTCGAGCCTTTGCCGGGCGCGATGGCGGGTATCACTCATCATGCTGTAACCTGATTCTAACGGCTCAAGATCAGTCCCTAGCCTTATCTTCAGTCATAATATCAGGTTATGAGCTGATTTTATACGAAGAAAATCAGGCCACGGCCTGTAATCATCTATCAAAGCGGATTTCTGAGGTGTTTCAATGTTTTAGAATGTCGGTTCGGGCGCGTCGGCATGACCGACCGGGCTCTATTCGCTCCGCTTCACCACGCCAGCCGATTGCCGCGGGAGACGCGGCAGTGCTGTCCCGGCCCATCCGGGTGACGATCCCTCGCGGACAACAAGGCAGCATTGCTCGCCGGATGCTCTCGCTTTCGGGTCCCGCTGTGCCGGCGTCGCTATCACTGCCCCTCATCGGGTGCCTTCTTATCCGGTCTCGCGATTGCAGTCGTCCCGCGTCCCGCCTTTGGCGGCGCTATGCTGACGCTCCTGCGGCTGCATCTTCTGTTGAACTGAACTTAGGGGCGCTGCCCCTCGGCGCGCCGCCATAACAATCTCGCGGGCCGTGGCTCGCTCCGCTGCGCCCGCACCAAATCCCACGAGATTCTTCACGGCGGCTTGCACACCCCGCTCTCGGCGAGGGCCAGGGGTTCATGCGCGGCGCTGTGCTGCGCACGAACCCGATGAAGGAGACAAGACAATGACCAAGACAAAAGCAGCAGCCGTACCGGCAAGCGGCAGCGTGATTACTGTTCCGCTCAACAAGCTCAAGAAATCGCCGCGCAACGCCCGCAAGACAGCGCATCCCAAAGCAGACATCGAGGCGCTTGCCGCGTCGATTGCCGTCAACGGCATCCTGCAAATGCCGGTGGTCGAACCGGAACTGGGCAAGGACGGCAAGCCGACCGGGTTATATCTGGTCACCATCGGAGAGGGTCGGCGTCAGGCGCAGTTGCTGCGCGTCACGCGCAAGGAAATCACCAAGACCGAATCCATCCGCTGCCTTGTCGATACTCAAGGGAATGCCCTCGAAATCTCACTGGCAGAAAACGCCATTCGCTCTGGCATGCATCCCGCCGACCAGTTCGAGGCGTTCTTTGAACTGCACCGCGACCACGGCATGAATGCCGAGGACATCGCAGCGCGGTTCGGCGTCACGTCTGCCGTAATAAAGCAGCGCCTCAAGCTGGCCGCTGTCAGCCCGCAACTGATGCAGTTCTATCGCAACGACGACATCACGCTCGACCAGCTTTCCGCCTATGCTTTCACCGACAATCATGAGCGGCAGCGGCAGGTGTGGGAGCAGGTCGGTGCCGATGCCGACCGCGCCGAGATTCTGGCGGCACTGAACAATGAGCATGTCCCCGCCGATGATGCGCGGGCGCTGTTTGTTGGTCTTCAGACCTATCAGGCAGCCGGTGGAGCCGTGTTGCGCGACCTGTTCGACGACGCGCATGGGGGGTTTCTGACCGATGCCGAGCTTCTGCATCGTCTGACGGCTGAGAAACTTGAGGCGATTGCCGAGGGGGTCAAAGCCGAAGGCTGGAAGTGGGTCGATGTCATGCCGCGCTTTGACTATAGCGCCATCTCCGACATGCGCCGCATCTATCCCGGAACGCCGCCGCTCTCCGCAAACACCGAGGCTGAGATATCCGTACTGCAAACGCTCTACGACGCTCTGGATATGGACAGCGAGTCCGATGAGGTCCAGGCCGAAGCCGACCGCCTTGAACAGGCGATGGCCGCATTGCAGGGCGACGACGTGTACACTCCCGATGACGTCAGCAAGGCCGGGGCCATCGTCTCGATTGGCTATGACGGCACGACCCGCATCGAACGCGGCTTCGTCCGCCGCGAAGACGACGGCCGTGTCCCGCACAAAAACCAAGGAGCAACGAACGCTACGGACAAAGCGAAGGACGGTCCGGCGGCTTTACCGGATACCCTGATGGCCGAATTGACGGCGCATCGCACGATGGCGCTGCGCAACGCTCTTGGCCAGCAGCCCGACATCGCCCTGAAAGCCGTGGTGCATCGCCTCGCCGGGGCCACGTTCTTTCCACATGACGACCGGACATCCTGCCTGAACATCGCCGGGCAGAGCGCCTATCTGACGCGCTATGCATCCGGCATCGAGGACAGCAAGGCCGCGCAGCAGATAGCAGCACGTCATGCGGCATGGAGCCAACGCATGCCCGAAAATAGCAATGCGCTGTGGGCGTTTATCCTTGGTCTGACACAGGACGAATGCCTCGCGCTGCTGGCGGTCTGCGCATCCGCGACCATCGATGCCGTCGCCGTCAAACACCAGACCCATCACACAAGCCTCGGTCACGCCGACCAACTGGCCTTGGCGGTGCAGCTCGATATGCGCGCGCAATGGACGCCGACCGCTCAAGGGTACTTCGCGCGGGTGAGCAAGGACCGCATCCTTGAAGCCGTCCGCGAGGCTGTCTCGCCGCAAGCCGCCGAGAACATCGCCAGCCTGAAGAAGGCCGCGATGGCCGAATCCGCAGAACGGCGCATCGAAGGCAAAGGCTGGCTGCCGTCCGTGCTGCGCACGCCTCAGGCCGCTCCCCTCGCCGCTGCCTAGCACGCCGCGACGGGCTCGCAGTCGATACCGCTGCTGAACCTTTACAGTCAACGGTTTGGCACCGGAATAAGAATTAGTCGGCTGCAGTTAATCGCAGCCGGCCTTCTTTGGAATTCTCCAACTTAGTATCACTCCCGCACATTCATCACCAAAATAAATTGCATTTCTCAAAGGTTTTTCACTATTCTCGCTTCATTAAAGCAATTTGATACTGAACTGACTTAAATGTCGAAACGAAGATAAAGGATTTCCAATGGCCGCCGCAGATCTGAATCCATCTGTCATTTCGCTTACCAATACCTTCGGACCACTGGTCGTCACAGGCCCGGACACCGAGGTTGAATTCCGTGACGGCAAGATCCACGTCCGTTCTGGTGAGATCGCGGCAACGCCATCAGCGAGCAAACTCACTGACACTGCGTCACCCGCAGCGCTGATAATTGGTGACGTGGTGCAGGACGGCCCGAACGCGGGTTGGATTTATTGCGAGACCGAGAAGAAGGAGCCGTTCCTCGTCGCTCCCAAAAATAGCGGCGTGATGCACTGGCGCGCGGCCATGAAATACGCCGCCGCTAAGAATGCCAAACTGCCGACCAAGGCGGAGTTGAAAGCGATGTACGCGTCTCGGGACACCGGGGCTTTGAAGGACACTTTTAACGGTCTTATCGTCTGGTACTGGTTCGCCACGCCGCTCGGCAATAGCTTCGCGCGGATCCAGCGGTTTAGCGTCGGCAGCTGTGGCACCGACGGCAAGCTCAGCGCGTCGTCCGTTCGTTGCGTCCGGAGATACTCATCCATTTAATTATTCAGCGACCGCGCGTGGCTCCTCCGCACGTTGATGCTTCCGGGCGCCGGGACCGCGTGCGGTCCCGGCGCGAATTTTTTAACGCTTTAGGTTTCGATAACGTCAGAAGGGGATGTAGCCGGGCAGTTTCGAGCGCACGGCGTCCGAGCGCGCATTGATATGATGGACTGCAACCTGCTCAAGGCTGGAGTGCGCGTTGACCGCCATGCGCCAAATCGCAATGAGGTCCGGCCGCACCAGAAGCTCGACGATCTCGTAGCGGATGCCCTCATGTTCAACTTTCTCGACCGAGGCGACGCGAATCGCGCGGAGGCTATAGTCGTGTTCCTGCGCCTCCACGAGCTCGCTGCAAAACGCCACCTGATCGACGTAAAATTTCAGACGGGTCCACGCCATCTCGCTCATCTCAGGCAACCTCCGCCCGCATCGGTGCAACTCTCGCCTACCGTATCTCCGCTAGCGCGCGGTTAAGCTGCACCACGACAATGCGCGCGTGTTCCTGCCGCAGCGTCCGCGCGGCGCGAACCATCTCGCCGCTGCTGAAATAGAGGCTGACCACATAGGCGTAATACTCTTCCTCGCGATATGGCTTCGCCTTGAAATGTCCTCCGCCGATTGTGGCCTCAGACGCCAGTTCGATGGAAGTGATCTCATCGATGGTCCATCGCAACGTAACCCATTCCGGCTGAAACAGTCCGTCATCTTCGATGGGTCGGTAATATTGCGGCTCGATGCATTGTATGCGCCCCTGCGTGTCAAAGGCCAGCCCCTGCACCATCTCAAGCGGCTGCGTAAATATTTTCAGCTGCGCCAGCCCTGCAATCAAAAACGCGATCGCGCAGAAGGGCGCTGCCGCAAACCACAATTTGCTGTTGGCGGCTGCACAGACGAAGACAAACGGCACGAGCCATCCACCGACAGGGAGTGTTGTCGTGACAATGGCGCGATACCACTCATGCAGTTCAAGCCGTGGCTCAATCCATGAGAAGCCGGCCAATGTCACTCTACCGGCGTGGTCTTCCAGGCGTACTCGGCGCTTAGCTATCGTCATGGAGAAAGTTTAGCGCAGGCCTCACTCACGCCAATCGAAATCAATTCGAGCAACGCCGCATGTCAGCATCTGAGATCAGCAGCGAACCCCGTCGCATGAGGTTGCATAGCGCCTCATCACGTTGCATCGAAGGCCGCTCGCGCTGATCGGCGTCGCCGACACTCCCGCAAATGT
>CAXTMT010000026.1:11427-20134 GCA_964245355.1 uncultured Sphingomonadaceae bacterium | reverse complement strand
GACCAATATGCCTTCATCGCCCGAAAATGGACTTCTTCAACAGCCTGCTAAAGCGATGAAGATGCCACTATCCATGTTGCGCGGGCCGGTGAGGCCGCTATATTTCTGCGATAGCTGGAGCATGGTTTGACTGCGGTAAAAGACAACGACGGGGAAGCAACGCCCGACTCTCGGATCGAGACCATTGCTGGGTTGGCGAAGGGGTTGGCGATTATCGAGCTGTTCGGTGCGGGTTTCCGGCATTTAACCGTAGCGGATGCGGCCCGGGAGACCGGCGCAACGCGCGCCGCCGCCCGAAGGTGTCTGCTGACGCTCACGTCACTGAGTTATCTCGAACACGATGGGAAGCTATTCCGCCCTAAGGCAAGGCTTCGACGCTTGGGCGGTGTGGCAGGTCAAGAACGTTCTTTAGCGGATCTGGCGCAACCGGTTATTGCAGGTATTCGGGAAAAACTGAACGAGTCCGTCGCTCTCACCGTTCTCGATGGGCGCGAGTCTCTCTGTATCGTACGCTCAGCAAGCTCATGGGTTGTGTCGACAGGTGTACAGGTCGGGGGCCGACTACCATCTTATTGTTCGGCCACCGGAAGGGTTCTGCTTGGTGGGCTCGACGATCTTGAGGTCCGGAACTACCTGCTTTCGAAAGAGATCAAACGTCGTACGGCAAAGACTGTCGTCGACCCTGAGAGACTATTCGAAGAGATCGTTGCCACTCGCCATTCGGGTGTAAATTTTAGCGATGAGGAAATAGAGCTCGGATTGAGGGCCATGGCCATACCGATAAAGGACGCGTCCAAGACTATAGTTGCAGCAATGAGCGTAAGTTCGTCATCGGCTCGCGTCTCGATAGATACTATGAGGAAAGACTATTTACCTGTTCTCAGAGATGCAGCGATTGATCTACAACGACTTTTGTTGTCAGACGCAAATGCACACCCGTTATCTTGAGAGTTAATTTACAAGGATGCGATAGATCACCTCATCCCTGCTAATAGGACCAGTCATCTGAGCACCACATTCGCAGGCGTTAAAGGACTGCCAGCTTTGATATATACTTAGTTGTCAAGTAAGCATCGAATGTTTCACTACCTCCCTCACTCCCAACTCCACTATCTTTGACGCCGCCTAACGGGGTTTCCGGAAGTGCCAGTCCGAAATGGTTAACGCCGACCATCCCGGCTTCCAGTTCTATAGAAGCACGGTGCGAGAATTCCAGTGATCGAGTGAAAACGTAGGAAGCCAACCCAAACGGCAACTCGTTTGCCCGCTTGATGACATCCTCGAACGTACTGAATCTCGAGACTGGAACGACGGGTCCAAACGGCTCCTCGTTCATGAGGCGAGCCGTATCGGGGATTTCCGTCAGGACCGTTGGCGGATAGAAAAAGCCGGGACCTCCTGACCGAACACCCCCGGTTACCAAGTCTGCACCAAGCTCGATTGCGTCAGTAACCAGCCGATCAATAGCTGAAACACGGCGCTGTTGGGTTAGTGGCCCCATGGTCGTGGCGGGTGCTAAACCATCTCCCATGATGACGGAAGAATAAGCGGCGCTGAACTTTTCAACGAATGCATCATGTACACCGGCCTGCACGTAGAACCGGCTCGGCGACATACAGACTTGCCCAGCATTCAAAGTCTTAAGCCGTGCAAGTGTTAGCGCCGCATGATCGATATCAGCGTCATTGAAAACGATGACCGGTGCATGACCGCCCAACTCCATCGTCATCCTCTTCATTTGGCTACCGGCTGTCGCCGCTAGGTGCTTGCCCACTGGTACGGAACCGGTGAACGACACCTTTCGAGTGATTGGCGAACGTATCAACGCTTCCGAAATTTCAGATGGATTTCCCCATACGAGATTGAGGCATCCCGCAGGCAAACCGGCCTCGTGGAACAATCGTGCTAATGCGACAACCGCGCTAGGGGCATCCTCAGCGCCTTTCAGGATCAGCGTACAGCCGGCACCAAGCGCCGCACAGATTTTCCGCAAGGCTTGGTTAAACGGGAAATTCCACGGCGTAAACGCAACGCATACCCCGATCGGCTGCCGGATGACTGACTGGTGGACGCGCGGATCACGTGATGGGATGGTACGCCCATATATCCTTCGACATTCTTCGGCGTGCCATTCGGCATGTTCGGCGGCATTGAAGACCTCGGCGCGGGATTCGGCCAATGGCTTACCCTGATCCAAAGTGATATTGCGGGCGATAACTTCATGCCGCTCCCGGATTAGGTCAGCGACGCGCCTCAGAACGCGTCCACGTTCGAGCGGAGATGTCCATCGCCATCCAACAAAGGCATGCTCCGCAGCCAGTAGGGCCGCGTTCAAGTCATCCTTTGTCGCATGTGGCAAACGACCGATTACCGCGCCCGTTGCCGGACACAAAACATCTTCCCCGTCTCGCTCATCTGCACCTATGAAACGACCATCGATATAGAGCGCGAGCGGATCGTACGGCTTTAGCTCCGTCACAAGAATACACCGCCCCCGTCGACGGCCAACGTCTGACCTGTCATGAACGAAGCCGCGTCGCTGGCGAGAAACAGAACCGCACCCACCAAATCCTTGGGCGTTTGGTCGCGCTGGATCGACCGACTGGTCCGCCGCGCCGCGTCGCCCATGACCTGTTCCATACCGTTCGCCAGCACCCCCTCGCTCAAAGTGAAACCGGGCGCAACGGCATTGACCGTAATACCAGTCTGCCCGAGTTCGCGCGCAAGCGAGCGCGTAAACGCTATCACCGCGCCCTTGCTTGCGGTATAATGCTGCATGTTCGGCGTTCCTTTGATCGGCGACGTCGATGCGATGTTAATGATCCGACCTCGACCGGCCGATCGAAACGCGGGCATTACAGCTCGCGCACAAAGAAAAGGTCCAAGCGTGTTGACCTCCATCACCTTCATCCACTCAACAGGTTCAATCTGTTCGAAAGGCTGAAGCTTCAATGTTGTGAACAAACCCGCGTTGTTAACCAAGACGTCCAATCCGCCAAACACCGCAAGGGCCGCATCCGCCATCGCAGCAGTAGCGTCCACGCTCGTTACATCGGTTACCGTGCCAATTGCATCATGCCCTGCCCCGCATAATCGAGCCGCCGCTTCGGCGCTCCCGCGAAGGTCAGCGATGACAACTGAATAGCCTGATTCAGCCAAGCCTGCGGCGAACGCGAAACCTATGCCACTTGCCCCCCCAGTGACGATTGCTACTCTTTTCCGTTCGATCATTAATCAGGTCCATTTTTTGAAGCATCAGACTATTATTCAATAAACAAGCATTGAAATTGCAGCGAGGCGACCGGCCGACACAGTTAATGGCTATCGAACATATGATTTTATTTCATCGAGCGGTTAGTTGAAGCGGACAGCTGGAGAATCCTCGCACAGTATTATTGAAATGGACTTCGGGCTCCCCGGTTAGGTCGAACTTAGAGACACGGCTAACCAATGCAGTGAGAACAACTTCTGCTTCAAGCCGCGCGATCATCTGACCGACGCACGCGTGAATACCGGTTCCAAAAGCCAGGGTGCCGGTGACGCGCCTGCGCACATCAAAGAGGTTCGCTTCGGGCCACTGCCGATCATCTCTATTGCCCGACGCGATGCTGATCCAGACCTTCTGATCGGCTGGAATGTTAGTGCCGGCGATCTCTACTGCCGAAGTTGTGGTACGATAAAAGGATTGAAAAGTACTTTCGAAGCGCATCGTCTCTTCTAGAGCGCTTCGCATGAGGCTGGGATCGGCCTGAAGGTGCGCCCATTGTACGGGATGACGAGCAAGCGTTGATATCATGTTCGCCAGGGTAAAGACCGTGGTGTCCAGCCCGGCCGAAAGCAGTGTTCGGACGAGCAGCGCGGCTTCTCCATCACTGATCTCGCCAGCGTCAGCCGCCTCGTACAGCTTCGCACCGAAACCATATGGTTCAAGGTTCTCCCGTTTGCAGCTTTCGGTGATCCATTCGAGCGTCTCCGCTGATTCAGCCATCCGCTCTTCAAAGCGGGGATTAATCGGTCCAAAGGCATTGAAGACAAGATCGCCATAGGGGAGCAGATGGTGACGCCCCTCGGCTCGTATCCCAACAGCGTCTCCGAAGACTTTGAGTGGATAAGCTTCAGCCAGATCCCGCACACCGTCACATGAGTTGGCACTTACCATATCGTCGATGAAACGTGCCGCTTGCGCTTCAAATTCCGGACGCAGTGCCTTCAAAGCGATCGGAGAGAAAATCCGCGCCAATACCTTCCGCCGTGGCGTATGCTCGGGTCGGTCGGCTTCCAGGATCAGACTGGGTGTGCGCCAGGATTTTTCTTTTCGCAAGTTCGTTAGACCGACACCCGCGCCGGAGCAGAACTCCGATGGGCGGTTTAATACATCGCGGACGTCTTGATAACGCGATACGCCGTAGACGGAATAATTTTTCAGCCACACTACAGGACCTGCATCGCGCATCCTCTCATATAAAGGATACGGGTCGCGGAGGTTGTCGTCACTATACAAATCTTCTTCGAAATGCGGCAGGTCAACCGACCGATGCACCGGCAGTTCATCTAGCGTCGCACCCTTTGACTGATCCATCGGTTATCCTTCGCCGGCACTCAATCAGCCGTTGCTGCACAATTTATTACCTAGTATCTGAGCAAGACTTCGCGATCTTCGGGTCACGTTGGCAACTCGGCCTCACGCATCGCTTGAATCGTCTTTCGAACTGTTGTGCGTTATGCGAACTTATTTCCCCTCTTTCTGGATGTCAACGCTTACCCGGCTGAACCTGCACCGCTTGCCGCGCCATTGCATAATTTTGAAAGATCCTAGCAAACGGTGGGTGCGCCGGAGGAAAGCCCGCCGGGAAGGCTGGTCAGATAACGACCGGCAGCCCCACCCCCATCAACGGCGAGCTCCGCTCCGGCGATGTAGCTTGCAGCATCGCTGACGAGAAAAGGGCGACGCTCGCGATTTCGTCCGCTCGCCCCACGCGCCGGATCGGCTGACCGGCGTATTTGCGTCCATCTCATCTGAAGGCGGTTGTTGGGATTAGTCGTCGGTGTATCAATGGCGCCAGAAATATGCCATTTATCCTAATACCATAAGCGCCAAGCTCAAGAGCCGCGGATTTAGTCGGCCTTCGTAACGCCCGTTTGCTCGAAGCACAGATCTTATTTGAGCCATTCCCGCATTATTAGCGAGCACCTCGATCGTCCCCACCGGCGAGCGCCTCTTCCTTGACGATTTTCCAGTGCGCTGCATTACAGACATTCAATGTCCGATAGATAGGTCGATCATCCGGGCTATCAGCATCGAGACGTCCAGGCGCAATGTCACCGACGATTACCTTTGCGCCGGCTGACGAAAGCCGCTGCCGTTGCAGTTCCTTGTCCACCAGCACCGCCGGTGATGATAACGACCCTACCAGCCTGATCATCGCCACCCACTTTCTGTATCGCCGCTTGCCACAAGGGGCGGACGGGAACGACGGAGTAGGGTGTCCCCACTCCATCGCCTATGCGGGGTGCTTAATTCAGAAGTGCGCCGTCACTGAGACACCATAGTTCCTCGGCATTTCTGGAGCACCGGAAAAGCGCAACGTCGATTCAGAGAAGTATGAATAGTAGTACTCATTGAGTGGGTTCTTGGCATATACACGGACCTCATATTTTTTACTCGAGCTCGTCCATTGTATGGATGCATTTAGTAAATTATATCCGGGCTGTTTTACCTCGTTGTCTACTTCCCAGTAATATCCAGAGTTATGATACAGCGAGCCAGTTAGTGCAAAGCTACCAACTTCAGTGGGAATGGTATACGTCACACTAATTGATCCCGTCAACTTCGGAGAGCGGGGCGTACGGTATCCCTTGAGATCTGCAGAACAAGCTAGCGCTCCACCGGAAGCTGGTCCCGTAGACGCAGGAACGGGATTACAAACCGCGGGTTGTTGAACATAATACGGACCAGATGGAAAACTGACGAATTTTGCATCTAGTAATGAAATACCACCATCGATGTTTACTCGCTTGGTTGGCACCACGCTGAAATCGGCATCGATCCCCTGCATTCTGGCTTTAGCTGCGTTTAGCAGGACGACAGCTAGGTTCGATTGGATCGAACTGATTTGTAGATTGTTATAATTATAGTGGAATGCCGAGACGTTCAATCTGACCTTACGGTCAAATAGCTCGCTCTTGATGCCTACTTCGGCCGCGTCGAGCACCTCGGGCAGAACGACGGGGGCCGGGACTGACACGCGCGCCACGGTGACCGTCGGAGCATTTAAGTTATAGGCGCCACTTCTGAAGCCTCGACTATAAGAGGCATATAGCAATAGATCTCTTCCAATCTTTTGATCGAGTATGGCTCGGTATGTAAGCTTGGAGAAACCGCTATGCTGGGTGAAGGGGCTCGGGGACAAAGCTGCGCCGGTGCCCGTCAGCTGCAGGACGGATTGACTAAGCGACTCGTCCGTATACCTAAGGCCGAGTGTCAACTTTGTGCCAGTTTGAAGACTATAGCTCGCCTCGCCGAACCCCGAATAAGAATTGAGTATCTGGGACGCTCTAGTAGTCTGAGAGCCGCCCAGCGGTATGAATGCCAAACCGTTTAATATGATGGGATCGAAACCGGCGCTTGATCGATAATAGAACCCACCTACGATCCAAGTAAGGGGTCCCTCCGAATTCGACAGCGCCTGTAATTCCTGTGAAACTGTGTGCGTGAAGGTCGAGCTATTGGGAATATTTACGATCGCGGGATTCCCCTTCAAGGAACCATCCGAGTCGAGCTGCAGAAACTCAGAGACGTTCCGGTACGCTGAGATAGAAACCAGCGAGACCGCACCCAGGTCCTGCGTTATCTTGGCGCTAAACCCATAGTTTCTGGTTTTCGAGATATCGGCTGGGTCATTGGTTGAGCGGTATTGGCCGGGAAAAGTAGCGCCACCCACCGCGACTGTTCCCGGCGCAATCGTCGGATTTGTTCCGATATCGGAATTTCCACGTGTGTAATCACCAGTAAGGGCAAACTTGGTGTTCGGTCCCGGTTCCCAGAGCAGCTGACCACGTACGCCATACGTCCAATACTTGTAGATATCCCTCCCTGAGTATACCGCGCGGCCATATCCCTTTGACTGGTCATCGCCGAGTAGCGCTAGACTAACAGCCACATTGCTGGACAGACCGCCGGTCGCATAAACGCTTCCGAGGTAATGATTATAGCTAGCGAAGCCGCCCGTAACATCAACGGCCGGATCATAAGATGGTTTCTTGGTGTGAACTTCAATCACACCTCCCGTAGCGTTGCGGCCGAACAGCGTCCCCTGGGGACCTTTGAGGACTTCGACACTGTCGATATTATTGAACTGCATGAGTGTGCCTGCTGCAGAGCCGACGTAAACATCGTCGATATAGACAGCGACAGGCGACTCGGTCCCCGGAGCCGCAGCATTCGTACCGACACCTCGAAGATATGGCGTACCACCCAGCCCAGACTGGCGGCCAAATTGCAGCGCAGGCACGGCAACACCGAGGCTTTCTGTTCCGCTGACGCCGGCCCTCAGGGCGCTTGCTGCCGTAACCGTTGTTATCGAGATCGGCACGTTTTGCTGGGATTCCGAGCGCCGTTGAGCCGTTACTACGATATCTTCAAGGCCGCCTTGGTTGCCCGATGTGGTTGCCGCCGGCGCGGCCGGGACGCTCGGTGGTTGAGACTGCGCCACCGCGACACCCGGCAGCAGCATGCCAATAACTGCTGTGCTTGCAAATAGCCGTAGCTTCTTTGTGATGCGCATTGCAATCATCTTGATCCTCCCCTTTTCAAGCCCGAGGTTTCCGGGTCTCAATTTACCCGCTCCCCATTATGGGCGTAAGCCGCACACATGTCCGTTATGCGAACGTTTATAGTCCCGCTGACGGAGTGTCAACGGTCTCCTAACGATAGGCCAGCGATAGACGGCGCTCGGGGGAAGGGTTTCCCAAAGGCCAAGCAGACATCTCTTGTGGCGACCTCCGCCTACCGAGATGATGCAGAGGAATTGACATCCTCGGCACTCTTAGTATGTGCGTATGCCGAACGAAAGTTCATTAACGCTATGGTCTTTTGATGCGCGGGAGTATGATGCCACGTCTTGTAGTCAATTCACATGATGGCACTTCAGTCGTCCTGACAACGGGGGAGGGCGTTTCTGTCATGCGGGCTGTAGTTGACGCTGGCATTCGCGGAATGTTGGGAGACTGCAACGGCAATTTGTCCTGCGCCACGTGCCACGCTTATGTTGCCGGTCCTTGGCTCGAAAAGATTGCTCCACCCAACGAGATTGAGGAGGCGATGCTCGAGGCCGCTCCGTCCGTCCATAGCAATAGTCGCTTGACCTGTCAGATTTTCATGAACAGTGATCTCGATGGACTAGAGATACGTCTACCCGAAGCACAAGTTTGATAGTATCGGTCGTTTTATTTCATGCTGAGTGCTACGGAGTAGCCTTATAATTTCTCTATTATTATTTGTGATCTGACTGAATTCATCACCAGGCATTCCGGGTAAGATATATTTGGCTGCGAAGAGAAGCGTAGCGGACCCAGTAGGACGCGGATGAGCGCTTGGAACAGATGAACGGAATGGAAGGCACGAGGATGCGGTTCAAGGACAGCGTAGCACTGATTACGGGTGGGGGTAGTGGAATAGGTCGGGATACGGCGCTGAAGTTTGCTGAAG
>CAXTMT010000026.1:0-11417 GCA_964245355.1 uncultured Sphingomonadaceae bacterium | reverse complement strand
TAAGAAGGCGCTTTCATTGTTGTGGCCGACCGAGACCGTACCGGTCTGGAGAGGACAGTCGCCCTCGCTCGCGAGCGAGGCGCAGAAGCCGGATCGTTTGTCGGGAATATGTCAAGCGCCAGCGACGTAGAGTCGTTTATAACATTAGCACTCGAGCGGCATGGCAGAGTCGACGCGCTTCACTGCAATGCGGGTATCACAGGGGAATTACGTCCTATCTACGAATATCCGGAAGCGCAATTCGACGAGGTATTTGTGGTCAACGCGAAGGGTGTGTTCCTGGCGTTGCGGTATGCTCTCCCGGTAATGATCAAACAAGGCAGCGGTGCCGTGGTTGTTAGCTGCTCGATAGCTTCGCTAGGCGGTCTATATCGTCATCCCGCCTACGTTGGTTCGAAACACGCGGCGCTCGGCTTGGTGAGGGCTGCGGCAATGGATGTAGCACGGCTAGGCGTTCGCGTGAATGCAGTGTGCCCAGGCAGCGTAGACACGCCGATGCTGGCTTCAGTGATCGACAAGATTAGCCCCGGAGACCCCGATGAGGGACGAGCGCGTTTCGCTGCTGCTTCGATGAGCGGGCGCTTCGCCACCGGTGAAGACGTCGCCGAAGCCGTACTATTCTTATGTTCGGGCGCTGCCCGTAACATCAACGGTACCTATCTCACGGTAGATGGCGGCGTAACTGCAGCCGCTAGCACTGGAGCCGCCTGATGACCGCACCAAGTGCACATCTAAATGACAGCGCGAGCGCTGACGATACCGCTTGCGCGCTACTGCCCCCCGATATCTCACAGGCGTTGCTCGATCCGAAAGCATACGCGCAGTTCGACGACCTGCACGGCAGGCTCCTTATCGCACGTCGTCAGTACCCCTTTTCGCGCGCCAACTTAGAAGGCTACGACCCCTTTTGGGTCACAACCCGATACGCTGACATGAGAGAGATTCTGCGTCGTAACGACCTGTTTCTTAGCGGAACACCCGTGATGCAATCACGAGCCGAACGCGAATATGGTCAGACTGTCGGAAACCGTAAACTATACCGTACCATCATTGCGATGAACCCACCGGAACACATGAAATACCGGATGTTAACTCAGGCTTGGTTTCAACCTAAGAACATCCGTCATCTCGAGGAGCGCTTCCGTGTCATTGCCCGACACTACGTCGACCGATTTCTTGGTACTGGAGGTAATTGTGAGTTCGTCGGTGAGGTAGCGGCGCATTACCCGCTGATGGTCATCATGTCGATTCTCGGCGCGCCGATTGAAGACGAGCCAATGCTCCTAAAGCTCACCCAACAGTTCTTCGGTGACAAAGACCCCGATCTCGCCGGCGCTGAAGCAGCGGATTCGACCAGGGAGTCGGAAGCAAGGCGCGGTTTGGCAATCGCCACCTATAATCAGTATTTTCACACAATAGCGGAGGATCGCCGTCGCAAGCCAACCGACGACGTGGCCAGCGTAATTGCTAACGCGACCATCGATGGTGCACCGATTCCTCAGGCGGACGCCACCGGTTATTTCATCACTATTGCCTCAGCAGGGCACGATACAACATCATCTTCATTGGCGGGTGGCCTCTGGGCACTTGCTGAGCGCCCGGAGCTGTTGGCGGCCGTAAAGTTGAACAGGGATTTGATCCCCAAGCTTGTAGAGGAGGCCGTCCGCTGGACGACTCCGGTTCAACACCTCATGCGTACTGCTGGCTCCGACTGCGAAGTCGCGGGTCAAAAGGTTGGCGCTGGCGAAAGAATATTCATCAGCCTGACATCCGGAAACAGAGATGAGGAGTTTTTCGAAAGGCCTTTCGAATTCCGGCTAGACCGCCCCTTGAATACGCAGACCTCGTTTGGATATGGCCCTCACCTCTGCTTGGGCCTGCACCTCGCTAGAATGGAGATGAGCATCTTTTACGAGGAATTGCTACCGCGCTTGAAGACACTTGAGCTCGCGGGGCAACCCAGCAGGATGGTCTCGAACTTCGTGGGTGGTCCAAAAGCACTACCAATTCGCTTCACGGTCCAACGGTAACGATCGGCTAGGCACCCCGCTGTGGCGGGCGCATCTCAGAATTGCCCTAGCGGCGGGCCATATGAGTTCCCGGCGCCTACGATTGATGGCGTTTGCTTACCGAACGAAGCTGCTTGCCTTTTCGGCATCCGCAGACGTGGGTCGGATTGCGTGGAGAGCCTACAATTGACACGAGCCAGAGACTTGCAGTAGTTCGCTTTTCGAACCACTGTTCGTTAAACGCACGGTGGTCGCTGTGGGAAAGAAGACCTAAAGTATGTTCAGCGATCTCGAAACGGGCGTTTCTGGCCTGAAGAAAAGCGCCACGCGCATCCCATATGCGTTATTTCAAAGCCCAGACATCTATAAACGCGAACAGAAAAGGATCTTTCAAGGGCCGAACTGGAACTATCTGTGTCTAGAGATCGAAGTTCCAAAGCGGGGTGACTTTGTCTCAACCTTTGCCGGAGAAACACCGATTATCGTCACCCGTGCTGAGGATGGGTACCTCTATGCGTTCGAAAATCGCTGCTCGCACCGCGGTGCACTATTGGCGCTCGAGGATCGCGGCAATACGAGCGAGTTCACCTGTGTATATCACGCATGGACGCACAGCCTCCAAGGCGACCTGATTGGGGTTGCGTTCAAAGATGGGCTGAACGGTCAAGGGGGGATGAACCCGGACTTCTGTACGGCCGAGCATGGCCCCAAACGAATGCGTGTCGCGTTGCTCCATGGTCTGATTTTTGGAAGTTTTTCCAACGATGTTCCATCGATTGAGGAATATATCGGAGAGGATGTACTCCGCCGCGTCGAGCGTGTACTTAAAGATCGTAAGCTAGAGATAATTGGTAGATTTACGCAGTCCATTCCGAATAATTGGAAAATCTATTTTGAGAATGTGAAGGATAGTTATCATGCGTCGATATTGCATCTTTTTTTTACCACATTTGAGATAAACCGTCTTTCTCAAAAGGGCGGTATTATCGTCAGTAAGGATGGTGGAAATCATGTAAGCTTTTCTGCAATCGATCCATCTACTGCGAACACTACTGAATATAGCGATCAGAAAATCAGGTCAGATAGCGGATTTTCCTTGGCCGACCCATCGTTCCTATCCGGTAAAGACGAGTCCGGGGACGGCGTGACTCTACAGATCCTTTCTGTGTTCCCTGGTTTTGTCCTACAGCAGATTCAGAATTCTATCGCCGTGCGGCAGATTCTCCCGGTTGATACTGCGCGGACGCGGCTGAACTGGACGTATCTCGGGTTTGCGGACGATGATGAAAAGTTACGTAAGATGAGATTAAAACAGGCCAATCTGGTCGGACCGGCCGGTTATGTATCGATGGAGGATGGCTGCGTTGGGGGGTTCGTCCAGCGCGGTATCGCCGGTTCCGAAGAAAAAGAATCGGTTGTGGAGATGGGCGGCGTGACTGCTGATTCAAGCAGCAGCAGGGTAACTGAAGCCGCCATCAGGGGGTTCTGGAAAGCCTATTACCGCGAGATGGCGCTATGACGACATCGGTAGATCACAATTCGTCGTCACTCTCCGCCGACCGGCTCTATCGTTTGCTGTCCGGTGCCTACATTTCCTACGCGCGTTGTCTAGACGACCAATGCGCCGAAGGCTGGGCCGATTTTTTTGATGAGGATTGTTTATATGTCGTCACAACGGCGGATAACTACCGCAACGGCTTCCAGGCGGGCCTGATTTACCTCGATAGTAAAGGAATGCTAGCGGATCGCATTGCGGCTCTACGTACCGCGAACATTTATGAGCGTCACAGCTACCGCCACATCATCAATCCTCCGAGTTTGACTTCCTGTGTCGGCGACGAGATCCACTGCGAAACGGGCTTCGTCGTCATACGCACGATGCGCACGGGGGAAATGATAATATTCGCGGCTGGTCGTTATGTTGACCATTTACGGATGGTCGGTGATCGATTGCTGATTCGTAGTAGAATTGTTGTGTGTGATAGCAGCAGCACCGATACGCTTTTGGCACTTCCGCTGTAATGACGCGGATCGTGATTCTTGCCATTGGTGATCCAAATGGGATCGGCCCCGAGATTGCAGTTAAAGCTGCCTTGGCGAAATCTCCGTCCATGCCGCGTATTGTTCTGGCGGGAGATGAGCACGTCGTGCGGTATTACTCGGGAAATAGAGAGATTCGATCTTTCGACATAAATCAACCCATACCTGGGGCCGATGTAATCGAACTGCTGCCGATCGATAGCATCGCCCCGCAATACTTTGCGCCTGGGCAGTGCAATAAATTCTCCGGCAAGGCGACGGTCGATTACGTCGAAGCGGCGTTTGCTTTGGCGTCGCGCCTGCCGTTCGCGACCATAGTTGCCTGCCCGCACAACGAGACTGCGGTCAATGCAGCTGGGATCACTTTTTCCGGTTATCCGTCACTGCTAGCCCGCCTGGCCGGACTACCGGAATCCTCAATATTTTTGATGCTCGTGGGGGCGAACCTGCGGATAGTCCATGTCACGCTGCACGAGCAATTAAGCTCAGCGGTCAACCGGCTGGGCTCCGACTTGGTAGTGAAAGCTAGTAGAACGGCCCATCAAGCTCTGCAAACAATGGGACTGAAAAATCCTCGGATCGGCATTATGGGAATCAACCCGCATGCCGGTGAAGGCGGTCTTTTCGGTGATGACGACGAGTTCATCACGGTACCGGCGGCATTGATGTTACGGAGCGAAGGCCTCGATATCGTTGGGCCAGCCGGCGCTGACACCTTGCTCGCGGAGGGACGGTGCGATGCTTATGTCGCGATGTACCACGATCAAGGGCATATTCCTATCAAGCTCATCGCGGGACGCAGCAGCGCTGCTTGGTCGATTGGCGCCCGCGTACCGTTCGCAAGCGTAGGTCATGGAAGCGCACCGGACATTGCAGGCCAGAACAAGGCGGATCCAAACCCGCTAATTTGCATCCTGCAGCTCCTCGCGAGCGGCGAAGCTGCCATACCGAAAGAGGATTCGGAATGACCGGGCTGGTGAGCGTCGCAGGAAAGGAAATCAGTTTTCCATGCGGCGATGGCGCAAGCATCCTAGATGCTGCCGAAGTGGCTGGCTTCGCGATGCCCTACTCCTGCCGTAAGGGTGTTTGCGCAACCTGCACAGTACGTTTGATAACAGGAACCGTACGTCAGCGCGCTTTTGGCGCCGTGATACCCAGCGGAAATGACGTGCTCAGCTGTGCTGTGGAAGCAGACGGCGATGTAGTTATCGATGCGCCATCGATCGTACGCCGATCTCAACCCGATCGTATTACATCAGAATTGACGGTTCACCGTATCCGTCCGCTTTCGAAAGATGTCGTAGCATTGCATTTGCGACTGCCGATCGGCAGGCGGCTTAACTTCGTGGCAGGGCAGTATGTTCGAGTTCTGCTACCGGAAGGCGATAGCAGGAATTATTCAATCGCCAATCCTCCGCATCTCAACGATGAAATCGAGCTGCACGTTCGTCAGGTGTCCGGCGGACTTTTTTCAGATCACGTGCTACGGTCACTACGGCTTGGATCGTCAATTACCGTGGAAGCTCCGTATGGCTTGTTCTCCTGGAGCGAGGAGATGGAAGCGCCGGCGATCATGTTGGCGACCGGAACGGGATTTGCTCCGCTCAAGTCAATGATACAGGAATTGATCCACAAGTGTGCGCGCAAACCCGTACATTTATTTTGGGGCGGTGCGGCTGCAGATGATCTCTACGCGCTCAGTTTGGCTGAAAGGTGGGCGTCCGAATTCGACTGGTTTGATTTCACGCCAGTGCTTGCCGCCCCTAATCACAAAGCACCCGGACCGACAGGCTTCGTGCAGGATGTCGTTGCCGACTGGCGCTCCGACCTCACCACATACGAGGTTTATGCATGCGGCAATCCGCTGATGATTGCGAGTGCAAGAGAGAAATTAGCGGCCGAGTGCGGGCTCAATAACGCGCGCTTCCATGCGGATGCTTTTGTATTTTCGGGCAATTTTTCGTAATACATCAGAACTTCGCCTATTGCCTCATGGAGAGATTTCATGGTTATTTCTACCTTAGATCTTGATATAGTCGTTGAGGACTTTCTATCGGCTTTCTGGTGCGGTGATTGGGAAGCAGCAGCGACGTTAGTCACGACCGACTTCTACTGGGAAAACCGCCCCGCCGAAGGCGTATTGCTAAACTTTGCCAAAATGACAGAAGTCGCGGGCGCATTCTCAAGCGGCCAAAACGGCTATCCCGTAGTAGACACCGGACATCATCATGTTCTACAGTCCGTGGTAGGCTCGCAAGTCGTGGCGCAGGAACGCGTAGACGTTTGGAAATCTGGTCGAAAATGGTTCCATCTCCCCTGCGCAGGCTTTTGGCGCTTTCGCGGCCGCCTTATCTGCTCGTGGACCGACTATTTCGATATGTCCGTAGTCACCTCTTATAAGCACGGCCTAATCTCTGGCGATGATGAGGCATGGCATCCACATAAGCTTTAACGGCTACATTGTAAGCTGGTATGGACCGCTAAGTTCGCATCGGCAGCGCAGGCGAAAAAGGCGTACTACGGTCACCATTGCTGGAAATCGATGTCTTGTCTGGCTGCCCAGCGCTTCTTCAGAAACAAGCCTCCTCCCGCGAACTCCCGTTACCCTGAAGCAGTTGCGCCACCGTTTAGCTCTGCAATGATTTCGGCATTGTGTTCGCCAAGGCGCGGCGAGCGTCGGCTGGCGTCCGCCGGAGATCGCTCGAACTTGGCAGGATAGTTCAGATGTCGGATGGTTCCATATTCGGGATCGAAGCAATCGACATAAGCGGCTGCATGCTTCGCCTCAGGGCTCTCAAGAAAGTCCGTGACAGTATTTACCCTTCCGAAGGGAACGCTGTTTTTACTCATGAGCGCAAGGAACGTCTCCGTCGTTATCTTTCTAACGGTATCCGATACCTCACTATAAAGCAGCTCGCCGTTTTTCATGAGTTTATCCCAGTCTGAGAATCGGCTGTCTTTGAGTAGATGATCGTATCCAAGAGCTGTACAAAAGTTTTTGAATTGATTTGGTTGTAGAATCATGCCAATTACCTGACCGTCCGCCGTATTCATAGTTGCATATGAAGAATATGCAGTCACAGATGGAGGGAGTGATGCCGATCTAAAAGTGTGATCACCCATTTGCTCAAGAAGCATAAAGGCGGAATACGCGGTTGTCATATCAACTACAACCTTTTGACCATACGCGCCTGATCTCTCGCGATGCAACAACGCTGCTATCGCGGCATTTGCTGCCCAGATTGCAGTTATTTTATCTGCGACCGGGGAACGGATAGCGGTAGGAAGCCCGTCCCCTCCTTGAATAGGCATAAACCCCGTCAGCCCTTGGATCACAGTGTCGTAAGCCGGCAGACCCGCGAACGGGCCAGTCTCGCCGAAGCCGTTGATCGACAGATAAATGAGTCGATTATTGCGCTGTTTAAGATCGTCATACCCCAGTCCGAGGCGCTCCATCACTCCTGGCCGGCTGTTTTGTAAGAACACATCTGCGGTATCAGCGAGTCGTCGAACGAGTTCGAGGCCTTCGGCCGTTTTCACGTTGACCTCAAAACTTTTTTTGCCGCGGTTTACCTGCTCAAAGTAGGCACTGAGCTCACCGTTCATGGGTGCGACCATACGCAGAATGTCACTACCTTGTGATTCCACTCGGATCACCTCAGCGCCAAGATCCGATAGAATCTGGCCACAAAATGGCCCTGCTACCAGGGAAGACATATCTATCACGCGTATTCCTACACAAGGGCCGTGGCGGACCTCTAATTCTATAGAAGGAGGATGCATTCAGTGGTCTCCACGCTTCTTACCTGCTTCTAGGCTTGTAGCTACAATAGGATCTCCGAAGCGACCGCTTGCGCTGTATATTTTAATTACTTATTGCTCTGCGGAACGCGAGCGGGGTCATGTCGGTCCAATCACGGAACGCGCGCGTGAAGGCACTCGTCTCCGAAAAGCCTACAAATTCAGCGATCTGTTCAATAGAGTCATCGGTGTGAGAGAGATGATAGAATGCGATGTCTCGCCGTACCCGCGACTTGAGCGCTTGGTAGCTCAATCCAAGGTCCTTCAGATGTCGCCGAAGCGCCGATGGCTGCATCTCAAGATGGTCTGCGACGTCTTGTAGCTCTGGCATAGTGCCATTGCGTTGCTGTTCACTCATAATGAACGTTCGAAGCGTTCGCGACAAATGACATTCATGGGGCATCGGCAGAAAAAGCGCTGAGTTGAATCGCGCTAAAAAGCTTTCAAGCTCGCGCTCCGTTCGTGTGATTGGCAAATGCATAAAGCTTTCGCTGAACGAAATAGAGTGCACTGGCTTATCGAAGAATATGGGTGCATTGAAGAAGGCATCTCGATATTCAGCCTTTAATTGTTGAACATCAGTCGCAATCCAAACATAGTCAAGATCAATGAATTCCGACGTTAGCCAACAGAACAGTCGATGAAAAGCGACCAGCGTAAACTCTGCGACGACAGGATATTTCACGCTCTTCGGATTGATTAATTTCAATTCGAGAGATACCGAATTTTTCCTTTCGAATATTCGGTACAAGATACCAATTCGCAAAAGATTATAGAATTCGATATATCGGGTCATAGCCTCGCCGACCGTCCGGCAGTGAATAAGCGCCCTGCAAACCATCAAGAAGGTGCCGACGGGCGTCTGCCGACCCAACAGTCCTAGCGCCTCGTCATCCATGGCGACCATTATGCCGTGAAGAACACGGCCCCATTGGCTAACGCTTAAACGTGCCTTGGGATCGCTGCGGAATGCGACCGGAAGACCGGCTCTACAACAAAGACTATCCACATCGATACCCGCAGCACGTGCGCCGGCCAGAAACGCCTCGAGAGCCTCCATGCCAATGCTAAATTCGTTCTGCAGTACTGTTTCCTTGGCCAGAAGGGGACGCACCTCCCGCACACGCGACGCCTCTGTTCTACCAGCTCCGAAGTCCCCGTAGCGCAGAATGGATGCCGCCGGTAATGCAACTTCTAGCATTCGCTCTCTCCTGCCGGCTCATTATGAGTCGCTATCAGTGCCGCTGCATTTGCAAACCGACCAGACGGACTGTATGATTGGATGGCTTGAACGTCAAGCCGCAAGCTTCGCTCACCTTGCGGCGATGGCGTTGCGAGCAAGACACAACTCAAGATTTACGGCATGTTTGGTGCGGTCAGGTTCACAGGCTTTCAACGAACGTCGAACAAGGGATGAAGCTATGCAAACCGCAAACGACGTCGAAGCTCCCCCGCGAACGACTGGACGCACTCAAGCGGACCGCAGCCAAGCCATGCGGACGAGGCTGCTGGACGCTGCGACCGCATTGCTGAAGGAGCGAGGTCTTGCGCGGTTCAGGACGGCAGACGTTGCCGAACGAGCAGCCGTGTCGAAGGGAGCACTTCTTCACCACTTTCCTACCAAATATCAGCTCATTCTAGCTGTATTCGCACGGCTCTATGTCGATAGAGGAAACAAGTATGCAGCCGGTGAACCATCGAAAAACCTAGCAGGAACTATCGAGGATCTAATATATGATAGTCACGCATTTTTCTTTAGTGAGTCTTTTCGCGTTAGTTTGAATATTACTACATCAGCAGCACAAGATTCGGAGCTAAGAGAGGCTGTATTCCGCGTTGTCCGTCAGTTTCGTAATGACGCGGAAGAAATGTGGGCGACACGCCTGGCCGCCTACGGCATTTCGCAAGAGCGGGCACGCGATGCCGTTTGGCTAGTGAACAGTACAATGCGCGGGCTTGCGATACGCGCCCTATGGGAGCTCGATGAGCCAATCCTGGAGAGAATAGAGCGCCTGCTGGCGAACCTGGTAGTAGCGCATTTCTCGGCCTTCGCAGACGCCGCGCAAGAGCCAATGAGGTAGCTCTTAACACAGCGATGAAGCCCTGTCGGAGGTACTGTCAGACTAATGTGGCAGGTACTCCGGCTGGCTGTTAAGTGGTAGCATGAGTGACGTGACCCCCGCCTTTCATCCAGCGGCAACCGGAGACCGGCCGTTGTTGTCGCGCATGAGCGCAGGCGAAGCAACGGGCGGGGTTAACCCTGCCCGTTGCTTTTCGAGTTCGGCGGCGAACGCCGCCGGTGTGGCGTAGCCGAGCGAGGAGTGCGGCCGCTCGGTGTTGTAGCCGTCGACCCAGCGCGCGAGGATCGCTCGGGCCTGACCGATCGTGAAGAACAGCGTCTCGTTGAGCAGCTCGTCGCGCATGCGACCGTTAAAGCTCTCGACGAACCCATTCTGCGTCGGCTTGCCCGATCTCCCGGTTCCGCGCGCGCGGCGCGGTGCGCGAGGTCGGCAAGGCGCTCGGGCTGACCGAGGACGTGACCGCCGGTCTCGCCAGCCAGGTCTGGGGCTGGAGCCGCGAGGGCGTCGAGGAGCGCCACGCTGCGGAGCTCAACCTCGATCTCGGCGATCGACGGCTCGCGCTGACGCTCGAGCTTGCCAAGGCGCTGATCGACACGCCGCGCCATACCTCGCAGCATCCGGGCGGGTTCGTCCTGACGCTCGGCCGGCTCGACGAGCTAGTGCCGATCGAGCCGGCGGCGATGGTCGACCGCCAGATCATCGAATGGGACAAGGACGATATCGACGCATTGGGGTTCATGAAGGTCGATGTGCTGGGTCTCGGCATGCTCGGCTGCATGCGGCGCGCGTTCACGCTGCTGGAGGAGGACAAGGGCAACCGCCGGCCCAAGCTGCCCGGCAAATGGACCGACGCCGCCACTGGCGATCATGGCGACCTTCTCGACATCATCGCCCGCCGCGAGAGCCTGACCCTGCGCGATACGCTCGATGAAGCGCGACGCTTCCTGGCCCTGCCACGAGCTGAGCCGACCGACACGTACCTAAATCAATTGCCCGCGCCGACCGGATCGCCGGAAGCGGCACGCCGCCTGTTCGCCATGTCGAAGCCGATCGCAGGCACACTCGCCGAGACCTATCTGCGCGAGCGCGGCATCACCGGCGCACGAACCTGTACGGCGCTCCGCTTCCATCCTCGCTGCTGGCATCGCAGCGACGACGATCCTGCCGACTCTGTCCGCGACAGCTGGCCCGCGCTGATCGCCGCCGTGACCGACCATGCCGGCATCATCACCGGCGCGCACCGCACCTGGCTCGACCCTTCCGGCAAGGCGAAAGCGCCGATCTCGACACCGCGACGCGCGATGGGTTCGCTCCTCGGCAACGGCGTCAGGTTTGGGAAGGCATCCGACATACTGGCGGCCGGCGAAGGTATCGAGACGATGCTGTCGCTCCGATGCGTCCTGCCAACCATGCCAATGGTCGCAGCACTCTCCGCGAACCACCTCGCTGCCCTTCTCCTGCCGAACGGCTTGCGCCGGCTCTATAT
>CAXTMT010000025.1:13827-20401 GCA_964245355.1 uncultured Sphingomonadaceae bacterium | reverse complement strand
GGCTATATAGGCACCACAACGGGCGCTGATTGCTCGGATGTCAACCAGTTGAGCCAGGCATTTGGGGCAATTCAGGTTGTGTTTAATACGAGCCTAGATGAGATCGCAGACTTCACTCCGAAGTCCGGCGGAGTTAAACACTGTCTTGTTTTGACAGTAACTTCTGGAACCCTCACCTATGCGCTGAGGAATTGAGATGAGTAATACGCGATTTCTCGCTATTCTGATGGCGGTTATAGGTTTTGCAATTCAAGGGATAGTAAAGGCTCAAACTATTGATCTGTCTGCCTGCGGGCCGTTATGCGCTCCAGCAAGGCTGGTATCTGATCCGGCTAGCTACCAAAGCATTTTTATTGGTTCCTATGCTGGAGCTGGCGCTGATCTCGTGACGCCGCTCAAGACTATGTATACCTGCATCGGCTTTCGTACTTGCGGTGGCGAAGGCGCCGGCTTTGCACCGGGGGCTGTTAATGCCGAAATTACGGCAATCGGCTGGACGGCACTCTCACATCTCACCACTGGTACGTACAATACCGTTGTCGGCGTCGGTTCGATGCGAAATGAAACTACGGGCATTGGCAATGTGGCGCTCGGAGTTGACGTTATGGCCTACGGTAACGGAAATACGAGTTCGGTAGCAGTTGGCAATAACGCCTTCGGCTCGGGCGTCCACGCATACAGCATTGCAGTTGGCAGCGGCGCCGGTGGGTTCAATACGACCTCCAGCATCACGAACTCGATCGTCGTTGGCGCTGCCGCCTTAGCAGGCGGCAATGTCACAACCGTCGATGCTACGATCTCGATCGGCAACAACAACCTCGGCGCGCCGAGCGTTACGTCGCCATCGAATAACACGTTGGTTGGACGGTCAATCCTAGCTGGCGCGGCTGTAACCAACCCTACTAATAACGTGATCCTTGGTACTTATGCGCTGAACGGTTCCGCCGTCACGAACCCGATCCAAAACATCGTTATCGGAGTCGGCGGCTTTAACAACAGTACGGCGACCGCCCCCAGCTACAACACGGCAATCGGCTATAACGTATGCGCTACATGCACCGGAAACGGTAATGTGATGCTCGGCTACAATACGGGGACCCATATCTCGTCTGCCTCGAACAACACGATTATCGGCAGTAACGTGGCCACCACCATCCTTACGACAGGCGGCAATAACATCCTGATTGGGACTAACTCTTCCGTCGATACCGTCGCCGCCAACACGGCAAACGAAGTCAACATTGGCAAGGTTTTCATTGGCTTCGCTGCAACCCCGGTAGTGAGCGCCGGATACGGCACGAATCCAACGGTAACGGGTTCGGGCTCGGCAGCTTTCAAGATCGTAGTAGGCGCCGGCGGCGGCTCTACGTCCTCGATCGTTTATCTCGCACCCGCCCCAACGGGATGGGTATGCGTCGCGCAAGATGAGACCACCGCGATCACCTCTCGCCAGAGCGCAGACACGGCGACCTCGGTTACGACGACCTGGAGCGCAGCGCCTGCGGCAAACGACAACATCGTTTATCAGTGCGGAGCCTACTGATGCGCCTTATTAATCAGTTTCTCGCGCTGGCTCTGCTCACTCATGCGATTACGGCTCTCGAGGCACAAGTCGATCCTAATGCGCGCGGGATCGCAGCTATTGCTCGGTCTCGCGCAAAGACCGCCACATCTGGAGCAGTCTACGCGGCAGACTTTGGTGCACAATGCGATGGTACTACTGACGATGCACCGGCTATAAATGCGGCAACCGATGCAATCAGAAACGGCATCAGCGCCCCTAACGGGAGTTGGCCTATTGGCCATATCGGGCGACTGGTGCTTCCGCGAGGCACTTGCGTGATAAAATCGACTCTGAATTGGGCAAATCTGTATGGGTCCGGTTTTGCGGCCGATTTATGGGGAACGCTTATCGATTGCCGGGTTACCGGAGGGACGTGCATCGATATGACAGCGACGGGACAGGCAAATATTCTCGGCCTTAACCTAGCTGGCAATCAGAACTTCATGCCGCAGTATGGACTTGTTCTGGCTCGTCGCACGGCAAGCCTTTCGCAGGGGGCAGATCACAACTTTCTCGATCACCCGACGATTAGCGGATATTTCACTCTCACGCCCTATTATAATCGATCCAGCGAGACGACTCACGTCGAAGCCGGGATGTTTCTCAACTTCCAACCAAACGCCTACGCGGCGATTTTTGACGGCTCAAACCACTTTAACTTCCAAAGCGCGTTTACGCCCGGCTATACGTACCCCGTAGATACGTTCTCAAGCTTCAACGAGAACACTTGCGTAACCTGCATCTTTACCGTGCTAGGGCAGAACTCGGTCGCGGTATGGCTGGGCGGGACGGAGCGTCATAAGATCATCAACAGCTACATTGCCAATGCTGGCGGTGTTTCGAGCGGAGCAGGCAATCCGGCGGTGGTAATGTGGTTCGGCAACGGTGTTCCGAACGATTATTTCATGCTCGACGCCCATATCGAGGATCAGACCCTCGGCGCGGGTATCGAGTTTCAAGGCGCAACCGCGCTCATCATCAAGAGCCTGCGGATAGAAGATCCAACGTCGGCGCAGAGCGGCCCCTATTTTCGACTCGGTGCCGGTGTGACTTCGGTTAATATGCAGAACGCCGACATCAGCATCGGCTTAATGTATGGCACCAATCCGTCTTGGTGGAGCCTTCCGTCTGCATTCGTCGTCAGCGGCAAAATATATGCCGGCGATAACTCGTACAGCGCTCCTAATTCATTCACCGGGATGCTTTGCTTAAGCTCAGGATGCACGCCCACGATCGTCTTTCCTTCGAACCTGAGCCTCAGCTCGATCAGCAATCCGGGTGGGGTCGCAAATATCGCGCTGTCTGACTCCGGCGCTTATCTGAATGGCGCATCGAACATTGTTTCATTCAGCGCGCCTTCCTCGGGCGGTCAGCAGGCTTCCGCAACAATCAGTCAATGGCAGTTTCTTGGGTACGGAAATACGGTCGGGGGTACAGGCTACCAAGTCAACGATGTCCTTTATCTGAGCGACGGGACCCCTGCAGCCGGGCCTCCGTCTCAGACGACTGCGACCGGCCTTAAGGTCACTGCAGTGGACAGCAACGGCAAGGTTACGGGGTACACCTATTATGGGGGCAACGGCATTTACACCGCGTTACCGCCGACCGGCGGGAGTAATCTAAGTTGCGGCAGTCCGTGCCACGGCTCCGGCATGTCACTCGATTATCTCACGAAATGGATACCTAACACGTTCTCGATTATTCCGGGTGCAGGCTATTTAAGCCCGCCGACAGTCATTATGCCGATTGCACAAAGCGGCGGACGCACTGCAACTGCCACCGCAACCTTGAGCAGCACCCTTTCAATCCAAGCCGGTTTGGGAGCCGTCGCGCTCAATAGCAGCGGCACCACCATTACCGGCCCGACAACCCTTTCCGGTGCCCTGACAGCATCGAGCGGGATCACAATCACAGGCAATGCGAGCATCTCGGGTTCTGCGACGATTGGTTCGATCTCCGGCGGTCTCTCGATTGCTGGCGGCCCGCTCAAGAGCGTGCAACCCATCATAGACCAAAGCCGCGTCAGGGTCACGGCTACCGGATCGGCGTTGACGATCCCTGCGGCCACGAGTTGGTACGTAATGGTCCAGACGGGTACAGTTTCTTCGCAGAACATCGTGTTGCCGACGCCGCTTGCTGATGGCCAGCAGCTCCGCATCTCAACGGTCGGCCAGATCACGTCGGTCATGCTCACGCCGCAAAGTGGGGCAACGATTCTCGGCTGGACTAATGGTGCAACGATGGCTGCAAATACGAGCGTAAGCTTCGGATGGGACGCAACGTCATCCAGTTGGCAACGGCTACAATAGCTTTCACATTTTTTGGGCGCATAGCTAAGTTAGGTACGAGCTCTGCTAAGGCGAGACTCAAGCTGACCTATATTGAGCTAAAGCTCTGTTTGGGCTTGCTCGGCAATGGCCGTTAAGGCCTCTAATATACAACACCTTTACTGTAAGAGTTGTAATATGTCGATTTAGCGTAAATTCGAACGAGACCATATTATCTACTCGCGAACTGCCAGTTCTATGGAGCTGCAATCATGAAGATGTTACTCCGCCGAGATCAACGCAACAGTCTGCTAGGCAAGGTTGTCTTCGCACTCGAAGTGCGCGCCGAGATATCCGAAACGGAACTCGCTAACATACGCAAATATAAACTCGGCGAGACCGTCCTGTACGCCTCGCATGAGATAACCGGTGGTAGCGGCCTGCTAGGAATTGCCAGCCGCCTCGCCTGGAAAGCCGTCACGATCACCATTACCGTTGACGATCTTGCTAAAGGCAAGAAAGTTGAGGTCAAGGATGTGCTTGAACTGCTCGCGATCGAAGACCAAATCCGCGAGGCCGCCAAGAACTTCAAAGCCGTGCTGGAGCTGGCGTCGCATTTCGGCGGCGAGGAGGTGATCGAGATATAGCCTTGTTTGGCTCAACTAACCTGACGAACTGGCTTTCGGGTGGATCGCGCACGCGGGAGCTGAATGAGACGCGTGCCCGGTGGGCACGGACGCAGCGGGCCTGGTCGTCGTCACCTCTTTGCGGCTTCGATATTGTGAACGAATGCGTGAAGCTTGCATACGATGCAATAGAAGCTAATTCCGAGAAGCCGCCCTCCTCCTTCATGGTAGCGCTTTCCATGGCGGCCGATGCTTTCTTGGCCGTTGAAGACATTGAGGACTTCACGCCGAACTGGAAGGCCATCGACACGGATGTTCATACGGCAGTAGTGTTTCGTGAGTTGATGGTACGCCGAAACCGGTGGGTTACCGGCTATGACGAATGCTTCGGAGCCTTTTCGGGGCAACTGAAGGCGGCGTACCGTGATCTCCTCGACGCGCTGCCAGAGGGAAGTTGGAAAGACAGCGAAGAAGAGGAGAGCGCGTTCACCGTTCCGCTGCTGTCACTCCTTGAACGGCCAGCGGAACTGATCGAAACGCTCATTCGGATGCCGTATGAGGATCGCGCATTCAAACTCGACCTTTTTAAGCGGTTTCGCGAGCACATCGAGCTTAAGCTCACGGTCGCGTCCGGCTTTCCGCCCGATACCAACCCGCATGAGGTTACGTCCCGGTTGGTTATGCCAGCGCGGCATAGACCCGTGCCCCCGGCCGAACTGGTCAGTATGTATCTCGGCGGTACGCCGTTCGCCGACCTCCTTAACCACCCCGTGCCGTTTCGCGTGCCGATTAATGCGCGCTTCGAGCACTGCCATGTGGTCGGCGGCACCGGGCACGGGAAGACTCAGCTTCTCCAACGGATGATCCACGCCGATTTGGTGGAAGCGCAGAAAGACGGCCGCTCGGTCGTCGTGATCGACAGCCAAGGCGATCTTATCCAGCGGCTGGTGCGGCTCGATCTCTTCAATCCTGACGCGCATGACGGCTTGGCCAATCGCCTCGTGCTCATCGATCCTGCTGACGTTGAATTCCCACCGTCGCTTAATCTCTTCGACGCGCCCGCGCACCGCATGGAGGAATACAGCCCGGCCGACAGGGAACGGGCGCTCAACGGCCTCATCGAACTGTATGAGACCTTCTTTGGGGCACTCCTTGGCGCGGAGCTAACCCAAAAACAGGGCGTCATCTTCCGCTACCTTGCCCGCCTCATGCTCGCCATCCCCGGCGCCACCATCCACACGCTCATGCAGATCATGGACGACGGCAGGCGGTTCTCCTCAGACATGGAAGGTTTGGGCGGCTCCGCCCGCTATTTTTTCGAGACGGAGTTCTTTCATCCGTCCTTCTCGGCCACGAAGAAGCAAATCTTGAAACGGCTATGGGGCGTGCTCTCGACGCCCGCCTTCGAGCGCATGTTCGCGCAGCGCGAGAACAAGGTGGACCTCTTCGAGGCAACAAATAGCGGGTCGATCATCCTCATCAACACCGCCAAGGATCTACTGAAAACCGAAGGAAGTGCGCTCTTCGGCCGCTTCTTCATTTCGATGCTCGCCCAAGCTGCGCTTGAACGCTCCACGCTCGACCCCGACCTGCGCACTCCCACCTTCGTCTACGTCGATGAAGCTCAAGAATACTTTGACGACTCAATCGAGACGATCCTTTCGCAGGCCAGGAAATACAAGGTCGGCATGACGCTCGCGCACCAGACCCTCGACCAACTCTCTCCCCGGCTGCGGTCGGCGTTTCTCTCGAACACGAGCCTCAAGTGCGCGGGCGGCGTATCGAGCAAGGACGCGCGTATGCTTGCCAGCGAACTTCATACCACCTCCGAATTCATCGAATCTATGCGCAAACGACGCGAGCGGTCGGAATTCGCGCTGTGGCTGAAGCATCGTACGCCCGAAGCGCTTAGGCTTGACGTTCCACTCGGCTTCGTCGAGCGCCAGCCGACCCTGACCGAGGAGCAGTACGACAAGCTACTTGCAGAAAACCGGAAACGGCATTGCGGAACACGCGCCGACATCCTCGCATTCGAGAGAATATCCACTCCGGTAGACGAGGCGCGAAAGCCAGCCGGGAAGCCCGCACCGACGCCCCACCCCGCGCCAATCGTTCGC
>CAXTMT010000025.1:0-13817 GCA_964245355.1 uncultured Sphingomonadaceae bacterium | reverse complement strand
GTCCCCCTCCTCCCCGACCTCCTCGGGAAACCGAGGCCGGAGCAGGAAAGGGCGGTCGGAAGCATCGCTACGTGCAAGCACTAATCAAGGAATTGGGCGAGCAGCACGGGTTCCGCGCGATGATCGAGGCGCCGCTACCTTCGGGCGGTCAGGTCGATGTCGTACTTGAGAGGGACAGCACGCGGATCGCGTTCGAGGTGTCGATCAGCACGCCGGTGGAGCAGGAACGGCATAACCTGAAGAAGTGCCTAGCGGCCGGCTTCGCCCGCGTAGCGCTCGTGCTCAGTAAGTCCAAAGCAACAGCAGGCAGATACCGAACGGCGGTTGTTGAGGGGATGTCCTCCGAAGGTCGCGAGCGTCTGAGCATTCTCACGCCGGAGGAAGTCCCCGACTACATCGCGTCGCTCGCTCCCCCGCCGGCACCATCCGAATCGATGGTAAAGGGCTGGAAGGTCCGGGTCTCCCACGCCGCGATTTCTCCGGAGGAGGCGAAGGAACGTCGGGATAGGCTCACGCGATTGGTTGCCAAGTCGTTCAATCGAGGTGGCGACGGGTTAGGATGACGGGTCTATCCTGACCATCTCTTCGTGCGAGACGCCAAGCACCTGCGCGATCTCATAGAGCGTGAGCACGGTCGGGTTGCGCATGCCTCGCTCCAACCCGCTTAGATATTGTTGGCTGAATCCGCTGCGCTCAGCCAATTCCTCCTGGGTCAATCCGGAGGCCGCACGGAGCCGCCTCAGGTTCTCGCCGACAAGCCTCCGCATATCCATGCGGCGCTCGTTGACGCATGCCCCCAAAATGCTTTATCAACTATAGTATGTAAGATCGGGCTTGGGGAAGTCCATGAGGGGTATACGCTTCAATATCGCGACGTCATGCGTGCCGCTTGCGGCAATTCCGGCAGCGCGCGCGTGGGCGAAGGACGCGGGAGCGGCGGAGCAGGTCGAAATACGGCATTGCACGCCCGCTCTAGGTACGGCGGCCGTTCAGATATCGTTGCTTTCAGGCAAAGACCAATAAGTAGGAGGTAGAAATGGCCGCAATTCGCATTCTTGGGTACATCATGATCACACTCGGCGTGCTCCTGTCGATCACCATAATCGGCGCACCGATCGGTGTTCCGATGCTGTTATTTGGCGTCCTGTTCGTCGTCATAGCGCGGAAACGGACGCCGATGGTCATCCATATTCAAAACACGCCCGAGGTGCCGCCGAAGTAAGCGCCGCAAGCTCAGCGCTGAACGGCCTGCTCGGCGCGCCATCGATCATGAGCCGCGTGTAGAAGGAACGATTAGGGAGATTGATGAGGTCGTTCGTCTCGAACGCCGGTACGAACTCGCGGGCGAGAAGCGCCGCGTCCTCAATTCCCGTGCGGAAGCTCAGCAAGGTCCCCGCATTCCCCAATACTGCATGGCGTACCTCGGGATCGAGTTGGTGAAGGTGCTGGTGGGCGAGGATCAGCCCTACGCCGACCTTCCTCATTTCTGATAGCAGATTCGCGAATGAGAGCGTCGCGAACGACTGGAACTCGTCCACATATAGGAAGAACGGGCGGCGCGTCTCGGGCGCCGCGTCCATGCGGCTGAACCCAGCCAGCCCGAGCGTCGAAACGAGCAAGCTCCCGAGCGTCTGTGCGCTATCGAGCCCGATCCGGCCGATCGATAAGTTGACCAATAGCACCTTGCCCTCGTCCATCATCCGCCGAAATCGAAGGTCTTCCTTCGGGGATGCAAGAACGCGGTACAGCATCGGGTCCGACAGCAACGCCCCCAACTTGTTCTGGATCGGCGCGAGCGCCTCCGCCGCATAGCGCGGTGGGTAGTTGGCGAATTCGCTTTTCCAGAACGCCCGCACGACGGGATTGGTGACGCTCGCCATGACGCCCCGTCGGAATGCCTTGTCGCTGTACATGCGCAGAATATCGGGAAGCGTCGATCCGTCGCGCTCGAGGAGCGCGTATAACGAGTTGCGCAGCACATGCTCCATGCGCACGCCCCAGGCGTCGGGCCAGAGCTTCTTGAAAGTCTCGATGAGGCCGCTTGCTGCAAGCGGGATGCGATCTACCTGTACCCGTCGCAGCGGGTTGTATCCGTAAGGCTGGTCCGGATCGGTCGCGTCCAGATAGACGACGCGCTCGCGCTCGGCAGGAGCGAGCGTGCGGTGTAGGCGCTCCACGAGATCGCCATGCGGATCGATAATCGCATATCCTCGTCCGGCAGCATGGTCTTGCCGGGCGAGCTGCTCGATGAGGGTGGATTTTCCGACGCCGGTCTGGCCGATGATGTAGAGATGGAAAAGACGGTCGGGTTGCTTGATGCCGAAGGACTCGCTGGATCGTCGGAAGTTGGTTTGCCCTAAGTACGAGGGAGCGGTTGTCATCCCTCGATTATGAAGGAATCGCACGATCCTAGGAGGCTACGTGACGACAGCGAAGTCGGCTCGAAAGGGATTTAGCTCATGCGAACCGCGATCCGCTTCTTTGGAGCGATCGATTCGTCGGGGTAGAACACAGTACACATCGCAGTCGCCGTCTAGCGCTACCGGTCCATCCATGCGAACGCCGCTCGCACCACGAATCGGAAGCTATCGATCAGTCCGTAAGCGCCGAGAAACAACATGAGCGCCAGAAAAGCCCGCATCCACCACGATGGCGGCGGAGCAGGCTCCCGATCCTCGAACTCGATCATCGCCACCTATTTTTTCGGACACGCGGCGAATTGGCCCTTCTTTGGCCCTTCCGAGACGTGGCACCTGCCGTTCTTGTCTACGTTCACCTTGGCCGGGTTTTGCGCCAGCACCGCAGCAGACGTGACCGGGACCGCACCGGGCGCTTCACATTTTGCGAACTTACCTGACTTCGCGTCGCGGCATTGCGGCCCTCTGGCGGCAGCCGGCGCGATAACCAATCCGGCCGCAGCAAGTATCAAAACTAACCTCATGTTTTCTCTCCTGGACTCGGAACGACAGAGTACCTCAATTCGCGATGGGTGGCGAGATGCCGAAAGGTGCGGCATTCGAACCGTGCCTATCTCATTGACGTTGGCGAGTTCGTCCAATGCCGCGCTCGGCAAACTCGGCTGATCGAAACAGCTTTTCCCCCAGAGGAGCCCTGCTTGAAATCCGGCAGTGACGTCATTGCCATGTCCGCTCGTTCCTCATAATCGTGCAATTTTCGATGCATAGTTTCGGAGGCGAGGACCGAGCGCAACCGAGACCGCCTACCAATTTCGATGCCTACAGGTTGGAGCGCAAATGATTGGGCAGCGAATTTTGAACCGAGGTGAGCGATGAGACTGGTTTGTATAACGAATACGTACAACGAGTATTTTAATCTGCCGATTTGGTTTCGCTACTATTCAAGGCAGGTGGGCTCAGAGAATTGCATCATATTCGACCATGGTTCTGACAAGGAGGCACTTGCGGGGCTGGATGGCGCGACCATTATCCGGCTTCCGCGAAGCACCTTCGATGATATGCGCCGCTCCCGCAGCATCAGCAATTTGGTGAATAGCCTCCTCGGCTACGTCGATGTTGCCTGCTACACAGACTCTGACGAGATCCTCGTTCCAGATCCCAGAAAATACGCAGATCTTTTGGATTTCGCATCCAAGATGGAAAGGCCCGCCGTCACTGCTATCGGCATGAATATCCTCCACGAGATTTATGAAGAAGACGCACTACGCTCGGAACTGCCCATCCTCCGGCAGCGGAAGTACTGTCAGTATGTTTCTGCTATGTGCAAGACCCTTATTACCAAGCGCGATATCAGATGGGGCGGAGGCTTTCATAGCTCTAGCGAAGAGATTTTTTTCCAAGACCTATATCTATTTCATTTACGTTCTGTCGACTTAGGGGAGTCGCTGAAACGACTAGCTTTGACGCGTAAACTTGATTGGGCGGATGCTAATGCCGGCCTCCATCAGAGGCGCGAGAACCGTGTTTTGTTGGAGTTTTATCAGCATTATGCGGCATGGCCAAAATCCGAGCGTTTTGAGTTAGGTGAAGGATTTCAGCAGACGGTCTTGAGTCGATCAAGCTACAATGAGCATGATAAGCTATATTACGTTCCTCATGACGCCAATATTCATGAATTAATAAGAATTCCAGAGTGGCTTACTAATGCATTTTGATCTTGCCAAGTAGCCGACATTTAATCTTTTAGTAATTTTTGATTGAGATTTGAGTTGGAGGTACAAAGTGTCAGTATATCGGAACGATGAATTGATAATAGATATCGGCGTCAGTGAGGGCAATGACACCGATTTTTATATTAAGAAGGGCTTCAAGGTCGTAGGCATCGAAGCAGATAAATACGAATTTGAGCGACTGATGAGCCGTTTTAATAGCCAAATCGACGACTTACAGTGCCTGCTGATCAATAAGGCGGCAGCGTATGAGAGTGGTCAGACTGTTCAGTTTTTGGTTAGTAGTCTGTCGCAGGGTCACTCACGTGTCGTTTCCGATCCAGCCAATTCGCAAGGCGAGTTAACGGAAATCGAGACCATCAACTGGCCTGACATTATCCGGCTCAAAGGCATCCCTTACTATTGTAAAGTCGATATCGAAGGGCAGGAGGGACCATTTTTGCGCTCGATCACCAAGGAGATTGCTCCTAAGTTCATCTCCGTCGAATGCCATATATTCGAACCCATCCAAAGGCTCATAGAAATCGGATACCGTGAATTTAAGTTCTTACATCAAAATGCCCATAACGCTTTCACTGCCCCCAACCCGCCTCTAGAAGGAAACTATCTGCCTGGGCATGTGTTCTCACATGCCTCCGGTTACTTTGGCGAGGAGCTTTCAGGGCGCTGGCTGAATATCAAAGAGGTGGTAACGGCGTTCTCGGCTGTCGATACAGCGCGAGCGTTGGGAGCGCTGCCGCACCTGTGGTTTGATTGCCACGCGAAGCTCTATTAAAACGATCGGACCTAGCCCTTTTCGAAAGGGGCGAGGTCCGATCCCACAATTCTGCGTAGTTCACTATTACCGTAACTAGAGTGCAATTACTTCAGCAACGAACGATGCAAAATGGCTCGGATCGAGGCTAATGTCGCTATCGTTAGGCAATAGGGCGCCGTCGCGGCGACCAACGTAGGGTGCATATTTCAAGCCAGAGCGAGCCGCCACGCCGCGATAGGTCGGCCATAGCCGATCCGGGGCGAGTATCTCGATTACCTTATTACCCGGTTCCATAAACGCCACATTCGCTAGCCCCGCTCCGTGCATACTAATAACGAGCTCAGCAGCGGCGAAGTAGTTTACCTGATCTTGAATAGACATTCCGGTCAGGATGACGGGTTCGACGCCTAGGGCTTCCAGTTCTTTAATGACTTCAGGCTCGTTCAGCAGTCGCCGAATGAGCGCGTCTCCTCGCGATATGAACAGTCGTCGGCCTAGTGACTTATCCTCACTCCTGAGCGACCTAAGAGTTCTCGCCGCGCGCAATGGCCGCTCGAAGAACCCCCCACTTCGTTCGACATCAGGCACGACCATTGGGGTCGTCATTATCAAGCTATTGCAAAGCTGTGTGTTTCCATCAGCAATCAATAACTCATCAGGTTTCCAGCCCACCATTTCAAGGGAGGAAATATAATTATCGGACGTTATCGCGACGGCAAGTTTCCGACCATTCTTGCCAAGCTTGGCATAGATGGCTGCTCGGGGCAGGACCGAGTGGATCCAGTGAAAATATCCGGCCTCTCCATGCTCCCGCGCAAAAAAGATTGGATCGCGAACCTGGGATATGTTCCTAGTTTGGAAGTGAATGTCATTCGGCGGATCACTATCATGGTTGGATAGATAAGGTGAGAAAGCCTGTATGACGTCTTCAAGCCAAGTATAAGGGTAAAGTGATTCTCGCACGATCCACCCAGAATGTGTGATAACAGCTGCGTTCGGTGTAACGAAACATCCATCTATCTTATAAACGGCAATCTCTGGAGAGATACCTTCTACCTCAGATAAAAATAAGTCGTTCCAAGCCTGTTGGTCAGCTGTCTCACCGGCTGCATAGGACAGAATTGGTTGAGGAATTATATAGGAGATCGAAGCCTCGATAACTTCTAACCGCTCCACACCGTTATTTTCTGTCTCGGCATTTGCCAAGTGCGCGAGAGACCTTATACGCGCCATGATCTAAACCTCGCTAATAATTCAGCACGATCATACTATTTATCAACTACTTAACGAACGCGAAACGAATCCCGCAGTTCCCAAGAAGGACCATATTCCTGCTACGGTAGCACCTCGGACGGGCGTCGCTTACGCACCGAAGTTAATTACAGCAACAAGAGAGTGGAAACGAATGACGACGGAGCCCGGTATTGTACGCGGCTGCCGATCGAGCCGGGCTTAGCGAAACCCTTCACCTCGCGTACAGGGGACGCTGCATAGCGGCCCCTTCCAGACGCTTCGCTGCCTTTGGAAGGCCAAAAATGAGTTTATTGCAACAGATGGACGCGGACCTCCAAGCCGCACGATCGGCGCACGTCAATCGACGGTTCGACGAGGGCCTGCAACTCACCGCCCGCTATGTCGGACCGGCATCACGAAATCGCGATTTTTTATTTCTTCACACTCGGCTTTTGCATGGAGTGAACAGGTTTGCAGATGCGGACCCAATCCTCGAACGCCTTCTCTTGATCGACCCTTCAAATCTCGATGCGACGGTAATGCGGTCGTCGGGACTGCGGTATCTCAATCGAAGCGACGAGGCATTCGTCCTGCTGGAAGAGGCGCTGTCGCTCCATCCTAATAACGGCACGCTCCTGGGCGCGTACCTTAGCCTCGTTCTCACGCGATCCGGACTGCAAGTGGCAATGCAAGCTCTGGCCCGCGAAGCGCGCCGTTCCGTTTCCCGCCAGTGCCTGGATACGGCTGTCGAATCCTTCTTACAGAAGGTGCTTTCGCTGCACGACCCCGACGAGCTAGCAGCGGTCGATCCCGACAACCTGCTCGGGCTGAGGGCGAGGGAGAACACTCCAGCGTATACGCTAACCAAGATATATGAGACGTTCGAACCCCTCGGAGCCAATTGCGAGTTTGGGTTTATCCAGCGCCATCGCGGAGCCGAGCCTCTTTCGCTGATGCGCTGGACCTCAATCACGCCTGAAAATCTCATCCGGCTACTTGAGCAGGACCTCGCCGGGTACGATGACGCAACGCACTACTCGCTCGAAGGAATGGTCGAAAAGGAATTTATACTCCGAGAAAGCGCATATGACACGATGAGTCATACCGGAGTGAACAGCGCCGATATCGCTCCAGAGGAATTGCTTGTCCGCCTCACGCGCCGGCAGACCTTCCTGAAACGTAAGTTTTTGAGCGAGCTTTCGACGGGACAGAAGGTTTATATATATAAGGCAATCGATCAAATTACCGAAATTGAGATGGAAGCAATTGAGTTGAACCTCGCTCGCTTAGGTGCACGCCATACCATGTTCACGATGCTGACCGACGACCCAGCAAAAATCGACATGGTCGATTTTCAGACCCCTACGCGCGCCATTGGTTATCTGCCAAGGAAGCCGTTCAGCGAGGCCCTTACAAACTGGGATCGCGTCATTGTCCGCGCTTACGATCGCTTTATTGGAGGCAAATAGCGTAAGGGCCTCATGCCATTTTACCGCCAGTGATGCAGGCTTATTTCCTTCACGCTGCGCGCTAGCGATCGAGCTCATCAATGACGGACGCAGAGGTTTACGATGCGCTGAACGAAATTTTCTCCGACATTTTCGTGCGCGATGATATCGAGCTAACACCCCTGCTGTGTCCGGCTCACGTAGATGGCTGGGACAGCTCCAAAACGATAGAGATCATCATCTCCCTGCAGTATCACTTCGGCATTAAGCTTTTTACCCGCGACATAGATTCTATGATAAGCGTCGGCGATATGGTGCGCGTCATTCGAGAGAAGGTGACCGCGCGGCTCGATTTCCCTAAGGGATGACCATGAGTCAGGCGGGCCGATTAGACGCGTTACAGGCAGACGCACGGGAAGCGATGGCTCGGGGCGATCCCGAGAGCGCACTACAAGCTTGGATGGCAATCGAGCAGGACCGCGAAGTCCAACTCGGCATTGCGACGGCGATGCGCGAGGCCCGTCGTTGGCAAGACGCCGAAGACCGCTTCGCAAAAATGCGGGATGCTGATCCGCGCGATGAGGCTGTGGTCGTCGGCTGGGCTTGGGTAGCACACGGTCGCGGGAATTATCACGAGGCAGCGCGGCGATGGTCGGAAGTTCGGGAAAATTGGCCAAACCAGATGGCAGGGTATCATGGAGGCGGTGCGTCGTTGCGTGCAATCGGCGAGAATGAAGAAGCGACACGCGTCTATGAACAAGCGTTTGCGCACGGATTGAATCTGCCCATTCTTCTCTATGACTATGCGTCGCTTGCAACTTCGATGGGCGATCACGAAGCAGCGATCAATCGATGGGCACTCTATCGCGAGCGAGCGCCCGACGCAGTTGAAGGTTATACCGGTCCCGCTGCGGCCTTGGCCGCCGCAGGCAACTTCGACGGTGCTAAGGAGCTATTTGAGGCAGCGGCAGCACGCTTCCCCGACGATAAGGACATAACGCTACAGTACGCGCGCGCAGTCCGACGGCATGGGACTCTGGAAGCGGCGCTTAAGGCATGGGAAGCTGTTATCTCTACGGATCACGGTCAGGTAGAAGCGTACTTGGGTGCCGCAGAAGCGTTATCAGGGCTTGATCGTCTCGCAGATGCTCGAACTATTCTGCAGCCAGCAGTACGCTTATTCAGCGACAATCGTGCGGTGCTCGAACGGGAAGCCCTCCTTGCGCAGCAAATGGGGGATTTTGATGCAGCGCTCGCCGGCTGGCAGACCATTCGCACGAAGTTTCCGGATAATCCCAGCGGCTGGTCGGGAGCAGTCTCGACGCTGCGCGCGGCAAGTCGGTTTACGGACGCTGAAGCGCTTGCATCCGACGGCATGCAGCGCTTCCCCGAGAATTTTCAGCTTAGCTTCGAATGGGCCTTATTGCCTCAATCAATACAAGATTTCCGAGAGAACGTTAGCCGCTTTTCGGAAATCGTTAAGAGGTTCCCGGAGCAACGTGTCGCGCATATATATTTAGCCGATTCGTGGGCGCGCCGGTGCAACCATGCCGAGGCAGATCAAGTCCTGCTACAAGCCGTCGCTGACTTAGGAGCAGGTCAGGATTTTGACTTTGCCAGAGCCCGCAACGCGGAAATTGCACGTTGCTTTGGCGAGGCGTTTGAGCGCTGGGCGGTTCTATGCGACGAGTATCCAGACGCCTCCGAAACCTATTTAGGAATGATACGCTGTCTGCGCGAAATGGGCAGATTTGACGAATGCGAGCAATCTCTCAACCTCGCCGAGGACAAGTTTCCTAATAAAATGGAGTTGCAACTTCAGCGGGCGCTGTTGGGCAACAGGCGTTGCGCCTGGGCAGTGGCGCTGCCAATCTGGGCCACTCTCAAGGAGAGCTATCCCCAGCGGGCAGACGTGCAGGCCGGTGTTATGGAAGCGGTATATCACGCCCGCCAAGATCAGGTGATCGGAGGTGACGGCGTTCCCGCATTCACCATTCCTGACATTCTGCTTCATGCTGGACCGAGTGCTGACGAGGAGGCCGACCGCCTGCGACAGCTGTTCATGCGTTTTGAGAGCATCGGTAACAGCTGCGAGTTTGGAATGGTGCAGCGGCGCTTCCACGCAGATCCGATAGGGCTACTTCGCTGGGCAGCCATATCGCCTGAAAAGGTTATACTGGGTGTAGCCGAGGGGTTCGCAAGCATGGTCGATGCAACAGCCACGGATATAACAGAGACTAACGGTGAGTATGTTGTCCGAAATTCTCATTATGACCTTTTTAGTCATACGTTTACGCCGGCGAGTTCAGAGCATATAGACCGCTTCACCCGATCGCAACGATCGCGCCTCAAGTTTTTGAGGCAAAAGCTTACTGATGATTCTGGGTTCGCTGAAAAAATATTTGTTTACGCGCACCCCGCGCTGACGCTCGCGCAATGTACCGAACTCCACAAATCAATTAGAAGTTATGGTGGCCGTTCATGCCTCTTATGTATGATGCTTGCAGACCTCGATCATCCGACTGGTGAAGTTCATATGCTTGAAGATGGCCTATTCGTCGCCTATGCTGATCGATTCTCAACGGTCAATATTAACGTCCTTAACTGGACGCACGTTTGCACAGAAGTTAACGATAGGTGGAGTGAACTGGTCGGAATTGGAAATTAAGCATGTCTAACGACAAGCCGATATCCAGAAGCAGCCTGTTTGAAGAGCTCGGGCCGTTCTTGCGCGAGCGACGGTTACAACTGAACCGATCGAACTTCGGCTTGGTGACCGACCATCGCGAGATAGGTCTGAGCGAAGCCGAAGCCGCAGATTTAGCCGATATCAGCCATACTTGGTATTGCTGGCTCGAAAAAGGCCACGCAGGATCGCCCCCTAAAAGCACTCTTGAGCGCTTAGCTACGGGCTTAAAATTTTCCGCTACTGAGCGTGAGACCTTGTTCATGCTCGCGTTGGGTCGAGTTCCCTGAGGTTGGATCATTCTGGATAGAGAAGCGCGCATTTCGCAACCGGAAGGGACGAATTTTACCAAACATCTGGAAGTTCAGATGCACGGCTCAATGACCTAATCTCGTCAGTCGGCTCTCGTTAGACGCGATTGACCAACCGATATTGCGATTCCAGTAGCCTTGGTATGTTTGCCGCTCGGACAATTCAACGTGGAAATAACTCCTGTCATACTCCTTGAGGTTGATGCGGCAGTATCGCCGGCGATGTCCGGCGAACGGCGTTGGCTCGACCTTTGCATCATCCGAGCCACGGACGGCTGCAATAAACGCCGAGTTCAGAAAGAACTACCTTACGAGCAATCCCGTTTCGCCGCGCCAGTCTTTTGCTTGCAGCGAAAACAGATGACGATGCTCGAAGAAACGATTGGCGCAGGGCGACTCGCCCAATCCAAACTCATCGTTGAGCCATCGCCGCGAAAGCATTCCATCTCACTTGCCGTCGCTGCCTTGGTCACGCCATTCGATAATGTTATGCTGATCGCGAGTAGCGACAGTCTGGATATTGACGAGCGGCGGCTTCGGCGCGGGATTGAAGCCGCCCTAGTGATGGCACGGTCGGGTTGGTTCGTCAGCTTGTGTCTAAACGGTGCAGAGACAGAGGAAGGTTTTGAGCCATTCCCGATCAATCTTTCAACTAAAGTCCAGGAAGGCGCGTCGCTGCCTTTTCCTGAGGGCGCCGTGCCACTCGGCATAGAACTGATTGCCGCAGCCATTCTCTTGAACATCGTTCAAGACCATGTCCCCGAAGTGCTTACGGCGGCAGAAATAGCAGTTCATGATGCCCGGGCCAGCGGTCCTGCGCTGTTTCTGGATAACGAGGCGTATCGGGGAGGGGCATCGCCCAGCATTTATAGAGTCATTTTCGGGCATCATGATCGGCAGATGGCCATGATTATCTAGCCGAGCCTGCTACCTCATTGGTTGAAGGCTAGATTGCAATCGTTATCCAACTCGGAAAGGACCGAGCGACTGACGGAAACCTGCCAAGCTCCGGTCATTCCACCGGCGCATGGGCGGCATGGGCTCAATCCTCCCAAAATCAATCATCATTTGGCTGCTCCATGCCGGCGAACGCAAGTAGCCGCTTGCCTATGCGTGGCGATAATTCCTCGCCGCGTTCAGCGCGCGCATACGTCCCCTCGTCAAGCAACAGTTCGCGAGCAGCCTGCTTCGCCGACCACCCACGACGGAGGCGTGAAGCGCGAAGGTGATCCCGTATCGAGCGCGGCTGCGCCCACGGCTCATATCCTAGGAACGAGATGATCGCGGGATAGTAGGACGGCTCAGGCTGAACGCCTCGTTCCCATCCCGTGATCGTGAAGACGCCCACGCCCATCTCGCGCGCGGCGTCCTTCTGGAGGAGCGACCGTTCCCGCCGGGCGCGACGCAGCTGGGCGGACAGGGAAGTGCCGATTGTCAAAGCGACTTCGGGCTTGAGCCCCTGAAACCGAACAGCCACGCCCGGTAGCAAATAGGCAACACGAGCACACGGATTCATCGCCGCAACCAATTGAACATTCGCCGGGAAGGTCACGTGGCCGTTGGCGCGGGCGACCGAGACCTTGCCGGTCTCCAGCGGCTGGCGCAGCGAATCGAGCACCGGGCGCTGGAATTCGGGCAGTTCGTCGAGGAACAGCACCCCGAGATGCGCGAGGCTGACCTCGCCCGGCCGTATCCGCAGCCCGCCGCCGACCAGCGCCGCCATCGAGGCCGAATGGTGCGGTGCGCGAAAGGGGCGGCGGCGAGCGAGCTTGCCATCGGTGAGCGAGCCGGCGACGCTCGCCACCATCGACACCTCCAGCGCCTCGGACGGGTCGAGCGGCGGCAATATGCCGGGCAGGCAGGCGGCCATCAGCGACTTGCCTGCGCCGGGCGGGCCGACGAACAGCAGATTGTGTCCGCCCGCCGCCGCGATCTCCAGCGCGCGCTTGGCCGTCTCCTGCCCCTTGACCTGATTGAGATCGGGTCCGCTGAAAAACTCTTCCGCCTCGCCCGGCTTCGGCTCCGGCAATGTACCGACGCCACGAAAATGATCGAGCAGCGCCATCAGGTCGGGCGCAGCGACGACCTCGACCGATCCGGCCCACGCCGCCTCCGATCCTTGCGCGGCCGGACAGACCAGCCCCAGTTCGCGCTCGGCCGCATGAAGCGCGGCGAGCAGCACACCGGCGGCCGGCGCTATCCGCCCGTCGAGCCCCAATTCGCCGACGACGACATAGCCGGCCAGCGTCTCGGCATCGACCACCCCCATCGCGCCGAGCAGGCCCAGCGCCACCGGCAGATCGTAGTGCGAGCCCTCCTTGGGCAGATCGGCCGGCGACAAATTCACCGTGATCCGCTTGGGCGGCAGGGCGAGGCCGATCGCCTGCAAAGCGGCACGAACCCGCTCGCGGCTTTCGGCCACCGCTTTGTCGGCCAGGCCGACCATCGCGAAATGCGGCACACCGGGCGCGACCTGGACCTGCACTTCGACGGCGCGCGCCTCCAGCCCCAGAAACGCGACCGTCGAAACATGCGCGACCATGTGAGCCCCCGAACCGCGAAAATCCGCCCCTGTGCTCCCTTTGTACCGCTTGTCCGCCGCTTGCCAAGCCCGTCCCGCTACCCCATTTCAAAGGGTATGGCAGCGAAGCGGACAAGGCCCTGGCGCATTCCGCTGATGGTGATCGGCGGGCTGCTCGTCGTGTTGAGCCCGGTGGTGGGTGTTTTGCCGGGGCCGGGCGGCATCTTCCTCTTCGCCGGCGGGCTGGTGCTGCTGCTGCGCAACTCGCGGACGGGCAAGCGCAGCTATGCAAAGTTCAAGCGCGCCCATCCGCGGCTCGGCGATCACGCCGATCGCGTGTTGCGGCGGCAAAGCTGGCGCCGGCGACAGGCGCTGCTGAAGGCCGCGGAGGCGAGCGTCGATTGACTCGGGCGCCCGATTCCCATAAGCGCACCGCCAACAACGGCCGCCGCGCAATCGGCGGCCTTTTGCATTGTGACCGGCGCCGAACGGCCGGACTAAAGGACGAAAGACCATGAAGCGGACCTTCCAGCCGAGCAACCTCGTTCGCAAGCGTCGCCACGGCTTCCGCTCGCGCAGCGCGACGCCCGGCGGCCGCAAGATCCTGGCCGCCCGCCGCGCCCGCGGCCGCGCCAAGCTTTCGGCGTAAATCCCATGCCTCTGCGGGGCCTCGTGCGCCGCAGCGAATTTCTGGCTGCCAACGCCGGCCGGCGT
>CAXTMT010000024.1:0-20834 GCA_964245355.1 uncultured Sphingomonadaceae bacterium | reverse complement strand
GAGGCGTACGTCCGGGTGCCGCTGCCGAGCCTGGCCGCCCAGGCGCGGGCGGCGGGCTATCGTACCGTCTGCGTCCATCCCTACAGCCGCAGCTTCTACGCGCGCGACAAGGTGATGCCGTTGCTCGGCTTCGATCGCTTCATCGGCATCGAGGCTTTTGCCGGCGCAGAAACCGATGGGGGCTATGTCACCGACGCGGCCCTCGCCCGATTCGTTGCCGATCTGGTGCGCGCCGAGGGGCCGGACCTGTTCGTATTCGCCATTTCGATCGAGAATCATGGTCCGTGGGATGCCAAGCACGATGGCCGGTCTCCGGCGCCGCTGCCCGCCAAATGGCAAGCGTTGCCGGAAGCCGCCGCGATCGGCCGCTGGCTCCGTCACGTCGAGGCGACGGACAAGGCGCTGGCGATCCTGCGCGATTGTGTGGTGGATCGGGGGCAGGGCTGGATCGGTTTCTACGGCGATCACCAGCCAAGCCTGCCGGGACCGTTTACGCCCGGCGACGAGCGGACCGATTATCTGTTGTGGCAGCTTGACGGCAAAGGCGCCGAACCATCCGAAACGTGTGCCGAAGATCTGCCGCGCCGCTGGCTCGACCTGATGGCCTCAGGTCTGGAGTAACCAGCGCTCCTCGCCCTGAAGGCCAAGCGCGGTTAGGCGTCCGCTCGAATACGCACCGGTGTCGATGCCGATTCGGTTGGGCAGCAATTCGGGTTCCTCGGCAATGCTGTGACCGTGGACGATCATCGCGCCATGACGCTTGGAGGCCTTGAGAAAATCCTCGCGGATCCAGCGCAGGTCGGCGCCGACCTGCTTGTCGAGTGCGACACCCGGGCGGATGCCAGCATGGACGAACAGATAATCGCCGATCGCGACCTTGTCCTCCATCGCCGCCATGAATTCGAGATGCGCTTTGGGCACGACCGATGCCGCCTTCCACAGCAAGCTGCCCATATCGAGCGTTTCGACCTCGATCCCGGAAATTCCGTAGCTGACCAGGGTGGCGTCGCCCCCAAAGCGCAACAGCATCTCCATCGCCTGCTCGTCGCCGTTCAGCGCCTTGAGGAGCGCCTCCTCATGGTTGCCCTTCAACGCACGGACCTTGCGGCTATCCTTGAGCGCGATGGCACGATCGACGACGGCGGGCGAGGCAGGGCCTCGATCGATCAGATCGCCGAGCAGGATGAGGATGACGTCCGCGCCGCCGCGGCCCGCCGAATCGGCATCGATGCGGGCAAGCAAATCGGCGAACAGATCGTCGCGGCCGTGGATGTCCCCGATCGCATAGACGCGCTGACCCTCGGGAATGGCGGCAGGCGCGGCGTCCTTGGCGCCGAAGAATCGGGAGAACATGCCCATCGTACCGACCTATCGAGGCGGGCGGCGGGCGGCAACTGGCGATGGCGCGCGGAGAAGCCTGTGTAGCGCCGCCACCCAGCTGATAGCCGTCGCGATGATGATCCTCACCGATCTGTCCCTCGAACGTTGAATCCGCGGAATTCTGACATTTGTGCCATCTCCATCTGGCTACCGAAAGCAAGTGCTGTAACGGTAGTGCCCATGTAAAACGTACGCATGTCGGATAACCCTATCGCCATCCCCAAGTGGAAGCTCGCTTGAGAGTCGGCAGGATAATGCTGTTGGCAAGTCAATCGTTGCGCGCTTAATCTCATGAATGCGACGACAGGACCTTGGTATCATCTTGCTATTGAGTGAACGGCCGCAGTCTCATCGCGCGGCTTGCGGTGCGAAATGGCAATGCCGCAAGTGCGAAAATTTACCTCGCATCAGGGAGACGCTTTCGTTAAGTATCTCGGAGAGGGAAGTTTCAGAGAGACGATCCGATGGAAGCGGCCGAGCGAGCCATCCTGATCCCCAGGGAAGACGTGGGGGATGTCGTTGATTTCGGACGGCAGGTGATCCGCACCGAGGCAGCCGCGCTGGCCGCGTTGGCAGGGCTGATCGATGATAGTTTCGCGACGGCGGTCTCCACTTTGCTGCGGGTTCGTGGCCGGGTCGTCGCGACCGGGATCGGCAAATCGGGCCACATCGCCCGCAAGGCGGCAGCGACGTTCGCTTCGACCGGCACACCTGCAATCTTCGTCCACCCGGCCGAGGCTGCGCATGGCGACCTGGGCATGGTCACGACGGGTGACATTATGGTCGTCTATTCCTTTTCGGGATCGACCAGCGAATTGCAGCCGATGCTGGCCCATGCCGCGCGGCTAAACTTGCCGGTGATCGGCATCGCTGGGCGCAGCGACTCGCTCGTGATGCGCCATGCGGCTGTGAAGCTGCTTGTTCCTCAGCTTGACGAGGCCTGCCCCGCGAACCTCGCGCCGACGACATCGACGGCGATGATGATGGCGCTCAGCGATGCGCTGGCGCTCGCGGCGATGCGCGCTCGCGGCATTTCGCGGGCTGGTTTCGAGCAGCTTCATCCGGGCGGCGCGATCGGTATGCGGCTCATGCGGGTCGCAGCGGTCATGCATCGCGGCTTGGCGATGCCGATCGTGACCGGCGAAATGCCGATGCGCGATGTGATCGTGAAGATGACGACGTGCAGTTTTGGTATTGCCGGCGTCGTCGATGCAGTCGGCAATCTGATCGGCGTCATCACCGATGGCGATCTCCGTCGCCACATCGCGTCCAGTCTGGAAATGCCGGCCGCCAACATCATGACGCCCGATCCCGTTTGTGTGTCGCCTGGGATGCTGATCGAGGACGCGCTGGCGATCCTCAACCAACACAAGATCACGGCGATGTTTGCGGTGGAGGACGATGGTGACCAGAAGCCGGTCGGCATCGTCCACGTGCATGATTTCCTGCGGCTCGGGCTCGCTTGAAGGCTGCGATCGTCATACCGGCCCGTTACGCATCGACACGTTTTCCGGGAAAGCCGCTGGTCATGCTGCGTGGCGCAGGAGGTGACGAGAAGACGCTGATCCAGCGCAGCTGGGAAGCGGCTTGCGCCGTCGATGGGGCCGAGCGCGTGGTGGTCGCAACCGACGACGATCGAATTGCCGATGCGGCGCGGGGATTTGGCGCCGAAGTGACGATGACCCCGGCTAATTGTGCGAATGGGACGGAACGCTGCGCCGCGACACTGAAGGCGCTTGGCGATGACGTGGATGTGATCGTCAATGTGCAGGGCGACGCACCGCTTACTCCGCCGCATTTCGTCGAGGCTCTCCTCGCTCGCATGGCGGATCCTGCCGTGATGATGGCGACACCAGCTATCCGGACGAGCGGTGATACCCAACGCCGCCTGCTTGCCGATCAGGACGCGGGCCGTGTCGGTGGAACAACGGTCGTGCTCGATCGCGACAATTTCGCACTTTATTTTTCCAAGGCTGTGATCCCGCACGTCCCCGCAGCACGGGTCGGAGACCCCACGCTGCCCATCTACTTCCACGTCGGCGCCTATGCCTATACGCGGGCGGCGCTAGAGTGTTATGCGGCCGCCCCGGTCTCGTCGCTGGAGGAACTGGAGGGATTGGAGCAATTGCGCTTTCTTGATCTGCGCGTTCCCGTCGCGGTGGTGGAGGTTGATTCACGCGGTGCCGACATCTGGGAACTCAACAATCCGGAAGACGTGGCGGTAATCGAAACGGCGCTCGCTGCGCGCGGGATCGCCTGACCATGCCGATGCTGTGTGGACGGCCGATCGGGCTCGACGAACCGTTGTTTGTCATCGCTGGCCCCTGCGTGATCGAGTCGGAAGCGCTGGCGCTCTCGGTCGCCGAGAGATTACGCGACATCGCCGATCGGCTCGGCATTATGTTGATTTACAAGTCGAGCTTCGACAAGGCGAATCGCAGCTCAAGCAGTTCGTTTCGTGGACCTGGCATCGACAAAGGGTTGCGCATTCTCGAGAAAATACGTGCCGAGATCGGGTTGCCGGTGCTGACCGATGTCCACGAAGTAGCCCAAGTGAAGCCTGTCGCTGAGATTGTTGACATGCTCCAAACGCCCGCCTTCCTGGCTCGCCAAACCGATTTGATCGAGGCGGTCGCTGCTACGGGGAAACCCGCGAACATCAAAAAGGCGCAGTTTATGGCACCTGGCGAGATGGTTAACGTCATCGACAAGGCTCGCGCTGCGGCAAAAGCGGGCGGGTTCGTCGAGCCCACGTTGCTTGTGACAGAGCGGGGCAGCTCCTTCGGATACAATAATCTCGTCGTCGATATGCGCGGTTTGGTCATCATGCGAGACACCGGGTGCCCAGTGGTATTTGACGCAACCCATTCGGTGCAGCTACCCGGGGCGAATGGAGATCGATCCGGCGGGCAACGTGAATATGTTTCGGTTTTGGCGCGCGCGGCTGTGGCTGTTGGTGTTTCCGGCCTTTTTGTGGAAACGCATCCAAATCCGGATAGTGCTAGGTCTGACGGCCCCAATGCCATTCGCTTGGACGACATGGAGCCGCTTCTCCAGGCTCTGGTGCGCTTGAGAGACGCCGGATAGCCCAAGCAAGGTATTAGAATTGTTAAAGAAGATTGTTCAACGATGGCTTCGGGACCATCCCGAACGGATTGGTCCAGTATTCGATGTGGCGCGTCTGGCGAGGGAGTTCCGGCCACAAAACTTGAATGATATTCGAGTCTTAGCCGGCGGTGTTTACATCGGCGAGCAGACCGTTCTCTGTCGCGTTTTGGGTCGTTACAAGATGTACGTCGACTCCCAAGATATATCGATCTCCTCGCACCTCATGATTGATGGTGTTTGGGAAATCTGGGTCACCGAAGCGATGGCGCTCCTAATAAAGCCGGGCATGAAGGTGGTCGATATCGGCGCTAACCTTGGATATTATACGTTGATGATGGCGGACTTGGTGGGTCCGAAAGGAAAGGTGTTTGCATTTGAGCCCAATCCACCGATCGCTGGCCTTCTTAATCGTTCCGTAGTGGTAAATGGTTTTGCCGATCGGGTGACAGTGCATGCGCATGCACTCAGCGACACAGCAAGCCCTGCTTACCAATTGTTTGTGCCGGCAAACCATCCCGGTGGAGCGTTCGTTCTGCCAGTCGATCCAGCCGATGCGCCTCCCGCCGATCTGATTGCAACCTATCGGTTGGATAGCTATCCGGACATCTTGGACGCAGATTTCATCAAGATAGATGCCGAAGCCGCAGAAGAGTCGATATGGCGCGGGATGGCTGGTCTGATAGAACGCGGCCACCCCTTGACGATTTTTCTCGAATTCACTTCCTGTCGCTACTCAAATCCAGCAGGCTTTCTCGCCACGATGGAGAATGCCGGTTTTGCTTTGGCTTACATCGATATCGACAACGGTACTCTTCCGATCACTGCGAGCGCAATAATGGCGTGGCCAGCTACAGATGAGGTAATGCTTGTCCTCCGCCGGGAATGATAATCAAGCGGCCATCACGTTTTGCTGATGGTGGTGATGGATGGCGATTGCTTCTTCGATTGTATCATAGAGCGTGAAAGCGCCGTTACTTAATACTGCTCCGCGCGTACAGTACTGGCGTAGAGTCGTCGGATCATGCGAGATCATCACCAATGTCGATGTGTTTTTGCGATGATTGAGTTCCATTTCGCAGCGTGCTCTAAAGCGTTCATCGCCTGCTGCTGTCACCTCGTCTACTAGATAGCAATCGAAGTTGATGGCTAATGAAATGCCAAAAGCGAGCCGGGCACCCATGCCTGCTGAATAACTATAAATAGGTTGATAAAAATAAGCGCCGAGCTGCGCGAAATCCTGCACAAACTCTAAGAGCTCATCAATAGGTTGTCGATATATTCTGGCAATAAAGCGTGCATTATCTGCACCAGTTAGGCTCGACTGAAAGCAACTCGAATAACCAATCGGCCATGAGGTCGACATCGTTCGTGTTATTCGACCGGTCGTCGCATGTTCTACGCCTGCCATCAACCGCATAAGAGTCGATTTTCCGGCGCCATTTGCTCCGCATATCCCGAGACTTTCACCGCGCTCAATCGTGAAATTTACACCTCGCAATACTTGTTTCGAAAATTTACGAATGTGGTAAGTCTTAGTGATATCTTCAAACCGTATCATTCTGCCAACTCCGCAGAAAATTTCAGTGCAACCTAGCGTATGATCGCTTATGTGCGCTCAACGAGGCCGATTCAAGGCATGGGACCCGACGTCAACGGAGCGCTGATCGGCAAACTGTCGCAGATTTGCGTCGATTCCCGGGTTGTATCGGGTCCGCAAACTGGTGTGGTCAGCTACGCGAGTAACCTTCTCGCGTCACTTAAGCTGCGATCGATCGAACCCTTAAGGCTCGTTTCGTCTCTTCTTCCCGATGAGCGACCGACCGCCGGCCTGATGCCTATGATCGCCCGAACCATTGTTGCTGCATGCCCGCGCCCAAGGCGGGGCCAAAAGCTTGAGCGAAACTCGATAGTTGTCCCCGACGTATTTCGCCAGGCACAGCGTTATTTCGATCTTTACGGTCGTGCGATGCCGATTCTAATGCCGGGGCCACCGGGGTTGATGCATTCGACCTACCCCATGCCGATCAGAGCCGTCGGATGGCGCAACATCTACACTATCCACGATCTTATACCATTACTGCAACCCGATCTCACGCCGATCGATCGACGCCGTCATATGCGTCTCCTCCGCTCGGTGATGGCATCAGCCAGTCAGATCGTCACTGTTTCGGAGTCCGTCCGGGAGGATATCATTCGCGTTCTTGGCCTCGATCAGAATTTGGTGACGGATTGTGGGCAGGGGGTTGCTCCGCCGAGCCGGGACGTCCCGGCGCCTCCCGGCCTTCGCTCTGGCGGCTATTTCTTGTTTGTCGGTTCGATCGAATCTCGTAAGAACCTTGTCCGGCTGGCGCACGCTTACGATCAGTCCGGCGCGCATCGCCACCTCGTGGTGGCGGGTCCACGAGGCTGGCATGGCGAGGAGATCGAAGCCAGATTATTGGAAGTGGCTGGCATAAATGTCCGGCGGGACCTTGCTTCCGAGGATATAATGAGCCTGCTTGTTCACGCGCGAGCATTACTGATGCCGTCTCTGGCGGAAGGTTTTGGGCTTCCCGTTGTCGAGGCGATGGCGGCCGGCGTACCGGTAATGACGTCTAATTTTGGCGCGATGAGGGAAGTCGCGGGAGGAGCAGCGCTGCTAGTCGATCCGTTGGATTGCGATGCGATGGCCTGTGCGATCAGGCGACTTGATTGCGAGGCGGAGCTTTGCGAGAGCCTAGTCCAAGCGGGCAAGAGGCGGGCAGTGGCTTTTGGTAGGGATCGTCATGGCGAAGCGCTTGTCCGCCTCTACCGGGCGGAGTTGGCCAAGCTTCCAGTGCTTCCAGCGTGAGCGCCATTCGTATCGGGTTGGACGGATACAACCTTGCACTTGCACGCGGCACAGGGGTGGCGACCTACGGGCGGACGCTCGCCCATGCGGTCGTTCGCGCAGGCTACAAACTCGATCTAGTCTACGGCCTCGGCGTTCCGCAAGATTCGCGGGAAGACTTACGGGAAACCCTGTTCTACGCTCGTCTCGCTGAAGACGCGCCAGCGCAGCTTCCGACGAATTTGTCGGCGCGCGTCAAGCGCGCGGCGATGCTACCTGGTACACGTGATTTGATTGCCGTGCCGCATTCTGGCCATGTGGTAGCACCCGATCTGGAATTGCGCGTACCACCGTTTGACCGCTTATTCACGCGAGGAAGCCTCTTCACGATCTGCGCGCGCTATTTTCGCCGATTCGGCCGCTTCATGCCTCTTCGCATACCGACGCCTCCGGAAATCATGCACTGGACTTATCCGCTGCCGTTGCGAATGCTGGGATCGCGAAATATTTACACTCTGCACGATCTGGTTCCTCTCCGACTGCCCCACACCACACTCGAGGACAAGCGCTATTACGATCGCCTGATCCGAACATGTCTTGCCGAGGCAGCACATATTGTTTCTGTCTCGGAAGCTTCGCGATCCGACATCGAAATGTTGTTTCCCGGCTACGGCGATAAGATCACGAATACGTATCAGCCTATCGATCTTGCAATCGATCCGCGCACCGATGATCTGCAACGCATACGTAAGTTGTTCGACCTTGATGCCGGTAATTATTTTCTGTTTTTTGGCGCAATCGAGCCAAAGAAAAATGTCGGACGTCTGATCGAGGCCTATTTAAGCGCTGACATCGAAACCCCGCTGATCATTGTGGGCGCGGAGGCATGGCGCTCCGATCACGAATTACGCCTGCTCCACGGCGCGCACGGCAGCGTACTAAGCGGCACCCGTTCCATTCGAAGGATCGATTATTTGCCGCGTCATTTGCTGATTGAACTGGTAGCCGGAGCCAAAGCCGTCGCTTTTCCGTCTCTTTATGAGGGCTTTGGACTGCCGGCAGCAGAGGCTTGTGCACTGGGCATTCCCGTGTTGGCTTCAAGCGGCGGGTCTCTACCGGAAGTCGTTGGACCGGGGGGCCTGATCGTAGACCCTTACGATGTAAGTGCAATGGCTGCAGCGCTCCGTCGACTTGACGAGGACAGCTTGCTACGGGAAACTCTGGGAGCGGCTGGAAAAAGGCATACAACGAAATTTTCCTTTGACCGTTATACCACCGTGATCACATCGCTCTACCAACACGTCATCGAATCGTGCGACTTGGCACGTTGACGCTGCGAACGAGGCCGCCTGGAGTTTTTTTTAAAAATGGTTAGTACTTCTACTGCGGTCCAGAAAAATCACGGGCCAGTTTTTTTATTTGCGGCATCGCTTCTTCTGGGTGGCTGCGCGACTCTTCCGTCTAACGGCCCTACTGGACCGGAGGTTCGCAAAGCGGCTCGGGCATCAGACAATGTACTCGGCTTCAGCATCATCCCCGTCGATGTTTTGTTGGTGCAACGGCTAGCCGGGGCACCGCGTGAAGAAGCCGGTGCCCTGCTTTCGCTTTCGGCTAGCGCGCCGATCGATGCGCTCGGGCCTGGAGATGTAGTGAACATCGATATCTTTGAAGTGGGCACGACACTTTTTCAACGCAACGGCACGTTGATCGGTGGCGATCCGAGCGGGCTTAGCCAAGTCGCTGCAGCGGATGGGCAGCCGATCAGTGGACTGGTCATTGATCGTGAAGGCGCCGTCACTATTCCCTACGCAGGTCGGATTGTTATCGCAGGTCGTACGCTGGCTGAAGCGCAGAAATTGATCGAAGCAAGATTACGCGGTCTTTCGCAGAGCCCGCAGGTAATTATGACGCTGCGCCAGAACGTGACAAATACGGTTTATATCATGGGCACCGTGGCGAAGCCAGGACGCATGGCGCTCACGCTCGGGCATGAAACGCTGCTCGAGGCGATCGCCAATGCGGGCGGCGCCGGGCTTTCGCCGCAGGACATGATTGTACGTTTCACGCGTAAGGGGATTAGCGTTGAGGTACAGTTGCAAGATATTCGCGCCGGCTCGCCAGAAGACCTTGTCCTTATCCCCGGTGACAAGATCGAACTTATCCACCAGCCGCGCAGTTTCAGTGTATTTGGCGCAGCCAACAAAATTGCACAGGTGCCATTCGATACCCGAACCGTCTCGCTTGCAGAAGCGTTGGCGCGAGCAGGAGGGCCAAGCGATGCTGCTGCCGATCCCCGCGCCATTTTCGTGTTCCGCTTCGAAGCGGTGAGCCTTGCTCCTGCTGGAAAGTTCATTGACGCATCTTCAAACGGGCGGACACCGGTAATCTACCAACTGAATATGATGAAGCCAGCCAGTTATTTTCTGGCTCAGCAATTTCCGATCCACGACAAGGATGTAATCTACATTTCAAATTCGCTGGCGAACCGGCCGACTAAATTTGTCCAAATCATAAATCAGCTCTTCTCGCCGTTCTTCGCGATACGCGCCGCAACCCAATAGCGCATCAGACGTGTGCGGCTATACTGTGGTGCTAAAAGGACACGTCATTCCCTTGATCTCGCCGGATAGGATAGGCGAGTTTAGTGTGGAGCGGCATCCCTCAGCATGGCAAGTGTGCGGATAAGCCCGGAGACTTGGTTCGCTGGTACGATCCGGCCCTCTGGGAAAATGGGCGGAAGCGCCCAGAGGCACCCGCTTTCGATGAGCCTTTCGCCGATAAGCTCCTGAATGAGAAGGACGATTTCTTCCGACGCTCCGCTCGGTTGCGCTTGCTGCGCGATGAATTCGGCGACCGCCGGGAGGTGTCGCGCACGGGCTGCGAACTCCGGGCTATTAACGATATCCACGCAGAGCTGCGAAACCGTCACGTGCTCGACATCTACGCGCCGTTCTAGCGCCTCGATCGCGGCGAGCTCCGGTTCGCGCCCTAGCAGCCCGAGAAACAGCGAAACAAGGCAATCACGGGCAACGTCAGGCGTGATCAGCAATTTCCGCGCCACTTCGCGCTGACGCCGTTCTTCCGAACGCAACAAAGAGATTAATAGCCGATAGCCATCGGTAGTGCCCGATGCCAAAGCTTCGATATTGGCTTGTATGCCCTCCGGGTCTGGCTGGCGGCCCAGCGCAAGTTCGTAAGATTCGAGGAGAATCTGCTGACACTCTTCGATAATGCCCTGTTGTCGCGCGGCGAATTCAGGAGTGGCAATAACGATCTGATAGACCTGCTCCACCGAAAGCATTTCATTCCCTGCTTGTTCTCGCAGAGCCTCCACGGCTATTTCGTCAGGCGCGTGATGCAATTCCCTTAGGAAAATCGCCGTCTGTAGCGCCTCGGCCGCATCTGGCCCGATGCGTTCGGATTGGCGTTTGCTAATCAGCACTCCTTCTTCAGACTGAGCAAGAGACTGAACTAGGCCAAAGCCATCGAGATCGCCCGCGAGAATCGCACCGGCATGGGCGCTTGCACCATCTTCGTCGGGGGCCCGACCCAGCATCAGCATATACGCGTCTGCAACGATCCGTTCGGCCTCTTCGCGATTCATCCGAAATTCCCAAATTTAAAACTAAGTACGGGCGTGGCACGGCGATCGAACGATGTCCGATCACGCGCATACTTGCGAGAGCGCTACATGGTTGTCCAGCGCGAAGCACGATCCAGAGCGTTGAGCGCTCTCAGTAGCGCTCAACGCTCTGACAGGGGTGATCGGCCGTCTTCGAGAGCAAATACTCGATCGACAAAACCTCGGCTTTTCAGGGCAAAGCCTTGACCCCTTAATGACTGCTGGGCATCGATACGACGATGCGCGTTCTTTATTTCACGGTCACGCCGCTCGGCGACGACGGCAATGGTGGCAGCATCTGCTGTCGCAATCACGTCAGGCGGTTGGCAGACGATCCTGAGATCGAACTGCATGCGATGGTAGCCGGGCCTCATGCCTCGCGCGATTCGACAATCCAATTTTTTGAAGAGCTTGGCGTACCATGCCATTTTCAGCCATTCTATTTCGATAAAATCCACCAAGAAGCGAAAGATATCAAGTCGATATTGTCCTTCCTCTGGAGAATGGCTTTCCAATTCCCTTGGGAAACCCAAGCTCTTAATCAGCATCATGTTAACGATGGCATCGATTGGGCCATTAAGGTCTACGATATAGACACATTGGTCATCGATTATCATCCAAGCGCCCTGTTTCTAAAACTGCCTAGACAGGACGTAAGGACGGTTTTGGTCGGCCTCAACCGCGAGGCTGAATTCTACGCGGACCTGATTGAACTGCGGATGACCCACCACCCCTCCTGGGCGGCAGCCATCAGCCTGCAGCGTGCAACCCGTTTCGAAAAGTGGGTCAATCGTACAGTTGATAAGGTGGTTGTGATCGGCCCGCCCGACCTACCGAAATATGAATTACCTTCGCCTCCGGTCTGCATCACGCCTTATCTTGATCGCAAACCCAAGCAGTGGTGCTATTATGATTTACCTAGAATATTTTTCGTCGGCAACGTAGCGCACTATCCCAATCTTCTGGCCGTGCGTTGGATCACCAATTATTTCGCGCCCATCTTGGAAGGCATGTGTCCTTCTGCAATGATCTATTTGGTTGGGGTACGCCCCGACCAGATCGAGAACACGAGCAACAACGTCCAACCGCTGGGGACGGCCGATCTGGAAACGGTTCAGCAGCTGTTTCAATCAGCTAGCTTGATGCTTTGTCCCGTAGCGAATGATTACGGGAACAAGTTCAAAGCAATCGAGGCACTCTCTTACGGCACACCTCTGCTGGCGTCGCGGCAAACAATGGCGGGCATCCCCCATATCCATGATCACCTCGCCTTCGATCTCGAACGGCCCCAAGATGCGGTCCGGATCGTGTGCGAGCTACTGAGTTCAAGCGACGCGCTTCTCGCGTTTCAGGCAAACCAGCAAATGCAGCAGGACAGCTTCATCGCCACTCAGGGCGGAATCTGGTCGAGAACGATCGGAAGCATTCCCCTCAAGACATCGGCAGATAGGCCTCTGGCCGCCAGGTCCTCGGGCGCTATGGGATTATGAGAATACCGCGTGACCGACGAATATCCCTAAATCACGATCGTCCGCCGTTCCCGCAAGATCGCTAGGCCGATGGGTCGAAGCGTGGATCGTGAGGCGACTGTAATCCGGCCCAAGCGGGACCTCAATCGACCGCTCTTCCGCGGGTGCGAAGGAAATGCTGATGGGCGCAAGCCCTCCTCCGATGGTGACAACCTTCTCAGTCGGGAGCAAATTCCGAAGGTCAAGCCGAACACTACGATAGCCACCGGGAAGGGGAAGAAGCGCCTGCCCACTGGTCCATCGGCCGTCGGGCTCTGGGGCATGCCAGCCGGTGTCCACGCCCTCAAACTGCTCGATCAGGCTTTCGCCGCCAAGGTCCAGCTTCCCATCCGTAATCGGTGTCGCCACATAACAGGTTCCAAGTCCTTCATGGTGACATGGGATAAGCTGGACGGTAAAGCCGCTGCGGAGGAGCATCTCCACGAAATAAGGTTGCTGAAAACCTAGTTCACACCAGCCATGAATGCGCATCGCGCGGGCTGATAAGCCGTCCAGCCTAGGACCCCATGGGAAGGGGACAGCCTTCACCCAATGTGCGGTCGGATCGATGACTGGCTCACCGGCGAAAATAACCTTACCCCCAGGCTTTAACATCTGATGAAGCTTCGGCATCACTGCACGGTGATCAAGCCCGTGGTGGAAGGCTTCGAAAAACAGGATACGATCGTACCGGCGGTTATCGTCAAAATTGTCTCCGAATTTCGCGCGTTTCGTATCCACCATCACGCCGAGATCACGACATTGACTCTGGATGATGTCGAGATAACGCTGCTCGATATCGATGACCGAAACCGAACATCCCAGTCTGGCCAAAGTGAGCGAAATCTGCCCATCGCCAGCCCCATATTCCAAAATAGAGGAAGTTGAGTCGACATCCATAACGGTCAATATCATTCCAAAAGCGGAAAAATACCGTCCCAAAAATCCTGAGCTGTTATAATCAAATATGGTCGGCCTGTAATGTCGCTCAGGAGGAACAAGATAAGTAGACTGCTCGTTTTCTAGAGCATCGTAATCCTGACGTCCAGTAATACGGCGCCAAACTGCACAAACCTTTTTGTAATATTCATCAGAAAAAGGATCACCGGGATAAGAGCGCATGCTTGAGTCGGTAAGAAAAATATCGCAATAAGCAGCGATACGCGCATTTTCGTCGGGGAGATCGTTCAGCTCGATCATGAGCGCATCGAACTGGTCCAACTCTACGTATCGGGACAATTCTGGTCTCCTTCAGGCACCGCGATGCCTCCGCAATAGCGTTAATATTCGCTCACGCCTATTTATCTTTGGAGTCTTGGGAGTCGCGAAGCTTTAAGAATCCAAGTGTCGTTCGCGCTTCTTGATCCAGCTCGGAAGAATGCGCTCGCTCCAGTCGTCCCCGGCGTTAGCCGCCGCAACTTCGGCAATGCGATGATATTCGGGGAGTCGAATGCCATCTCCGATCTTTACCAGATCCACCCTTCGACCGTTCTCGTAGCCGTGGAGTTCCAACTCCAGCGCGGTCTGGTTACTCATGAGCGTGGGAAATATCCCGGCCTCCGCGAATACCCTTTCATATTCGCTCATCGTGTACCAGCTCTCATAGAATGTTTCGCCTGCCTCGGCCGCCTTCTCGAGATAACGTTCCGAGATGGGCAGGCCTTCCGGATAGACTCCTTCTCCCAACAAAAAGAGGGCGCCATCCGGTTTCAGGACTCGTCGAGCCTCGCGCAACGCGTCGCACATGTTGTGCGGATCGCACCAAGCGAACTTGTCAGTGTGTCGCGGCACAGCATGATGCAGCGTCGCGTGCATGTACAAAAGATCGATTGTCTGATCTTGGAAAGGTAGGACAGCCATCGGGCAAGCCAAACGATGAAACGGACGCCCCTCATGCTGATGAAATGCCGCATCGATCATGCCCGGGAAGAAATCCAATGCATATGTATCGAACCCGAGGTCGGCGAACCTCTTGACAGACTCGCACCGCCAGGCGCCCAACTCGGCGACACGTCGACGCTCGGGATCAAGGTATCGCAACGCGCTGAACATCAGTTCGGTGTTGATCACCTTCGCATCTGCATAGCTGCGCTCTGCCGGGATATTGAGATCCGGTACTAGTGAGCTGATCACATAGTCGCCGAACGAGGATGTCTCTTCAATTAGGCCCTGTGGAACGTCCTCAGTATCGTAAAGGTGGGCGTTGCCGTCGACGATGAGGTACGACCGCCCGGTCCCGTTACAAACCAGAGTATCGCCTTCACGCCGCACAGAAAAGCCGGCGGGGGAGCGTAGTATGCCAATATCGAGCGGCCAGATGTCTTTGACAGCCTCTCCATTCATTTCTTGAACAAGCGTCTTTGCGGACGCCATCGCGGGATATCGTTCGATAAGCCCGAGGGCGGCTGCCTTGCCCAAACATTGTGCAATTCTCACCGGGTCGGCCGAAGCGACCGCAATCTCTCCTCCGCCGTGCCCGCCGCTCACGAAATGAAGAGCGAAGCCGTTACGCGTGAAGCAAGATCGAATGAACTCGTGCGACCATCCCGATTCAAACCACCCGTATTTTCGTGCGACGTAAAGCGACTCTTGGTCGAGCCTCAGTCCCCAATTTTGCCAGACCGACGACTGGATTGGTTCCCCTGTGAACGCGATTACGCCGCCTGGCTCGAGTGTTCGCTTCAGTTCTGCGATGAGCGCCCAAGGCCGAAGGCAATGGTGAAATGACTGGAAGAAGAACGCAGCAGCATAGGTGTTATCCGAAAGCGTACTCAAATCGTCGTAGCTAAGAAGGCTACGTTCGATTGGCAGGCTCCGTACTGCGGCACGCCGCTGGCTGAGCTCGCCCAACTCTGGATCGATATCGATTGCGTGAACCCGGCATCCGCTGAACGCCAAAACCTCGGAGCTCAAACCGTGACCGGATCCGAGGTCGAGCACGTGTGGATTTGGGCCTAGATCGGCGACGCCCAGCATCGTCGAGATTGCCCGCACATGCTCGCCGATAAAGGAGGGTATGAAAATACCGAGTGGATTGGGCGCACCTATAAGCGCATCCACATCCACCGGATGAAGTTCGCCGTCCCATTGATTCAGATCGCGGCCTGCTATTTCACGGTAAAGAGCCAGTTGCTGATCGTAATAGGCTTGTGAAAATGGGTCGAGGCTCTGATCGACTGCGGTCTCAGCGCGAAATTGCAATGGATAAAAGCGCTCAGCAACGCCGGAGGCATTAAGGTCGCCGCCGAATTCCTCGTCGACAACGCGAACGAACTCACCCAATTCTGCGGCATTCATCTGAGGCATATCACTCGCTCCGGAAATGCTGCGCTATACGATGCAGCTATATGACTGCCTTAGCTTCACCGACCCAGTTCGCCAATGCTGCTGCAAATTCCCGCCATGTTGGAAGGACGAGGTCCGCAGCATCCCGCCATAGCGCCTCTGCAAAATGATCGTCGCGTAATTGCGTGAACGCTTCGGCGACTGTCGACACGGTGACGTCAGGCAGGCGAATTTGTCCGCAATCAGGCAGACCGAATATGCTAGGTAAGTCTGCATGCAGCACCGTTGGAAACCCGCAGAACAAGGTTTCCAGAGCCGGAAGGCCAAACCCTTCGTTCGGACTAATAAATATGCTGGCTCGAGCCTCACGCAAATAAGCTCGCAACTGCTCGTCGGAAGGACCGTCAATAATCTCGATATCGAGACCTTTGTCGGCAATGTACGGTTTCAAATGGCGCGGTAGATCTTCAGGCACCTTGCCGAGAAATTGCAGTTTTCCGCCCTTCGTGTCGCGGGCCAGCGTCCGAAAGGCCTCAAAAACGATCTCCGGGCATTTCTTGGCTTCGAATGTCCCCAGACAAACGAAATTACGTCGATTAATGTTAAAGGTCTGGCGTTCCAGCCCAATACCGTCAGCGCCTAACGTAATGGCGCGGCCTGCTCCGTCTGAATGCCCGTGCATGATCCGATGTTCGAAATCGTCACGAACGGCCCCACTTATATACGCCCGGTGATGCACGTCGATCGCGAGCTGCAGAAAAGGCATGAACAATCGCATGTTCGGCCCGATTCGGTAGAGCTCCGGTTTGAACCAAGGAACGAAGTCATAAATGAGCAAAAATGTCTGAAAAGCATTTGTACGAATGGCTTGTCGATAAAAGCAAACGCGGTCCATCCGATAGAAAAGCTCGGGCACCAAAACTTTGTCATCTCGACGCGGAAAAATTCTTTGAGAATGGATACCTGCATCGATAAGAGGCAATTCTGAAGCAATTTCTTCGGGTGAAAGGGTGTTATTGCCAAACATATGAACGAGGAAGCGAACGGCTTGGTCGGATATCGAAATGAAACCTTCCACGTGCGGATCGTAACGCGCGAATTGGACGGGTATATCGGATGGCCAGTTAGCCAATAGTTCACAGACCGTGCGTTGAATGCCTGTTCGCACCGGGTTTTCGTAAAACTCCGCCAAGTCCATGATGATCGGCCTCATCGGATCAGCGCTTCTTTGCGACATCGAAACCTAACGATTCCATCATCCGTTCAGCATAGCGCTCGACCGAATGATCGGCGGCGAAGGCACGGGCCTGTTCTTGTGGTCTATCGATGTGGTCGCCGCTAGCGATGATATCAAGCAGCGCCTCAGCAATCAGGATTGGCGACAAATCATCGTTAACGCGTCGGACGAAGGCAGGAGCGAGCGACGACTCTGCGAGGTGGTCGTTTGCGACGGTTGGCAAACCCGCCGCGATACAATCGTTGAGCGCACCGGAAAGGCCACCCATGAAATAAGTGCGAAGCTGAATGGCTGCATCGCTTGCGATCAGGTGATCAACGTAGCACTGCTCGGTCGTTCGCTCCTCGAAGAATGTCACATAATCAACAATATCTAGATCTTCCCGTAACCATCGTAAACTTACAAGCATGTCGGGATTAGCCAAGCCGCATAGTACGAGGCGCGCGTTGACCTTCCACGTACGTAGCATCTTGATCGTCCAAATGAGCACCTCGGGAGCTTTGTCGACCGATACGAATCCGAATGAGGTGACCACAAACTCTTCATTGGCCCATCCGAACTCCTCGCGGCGCTTGAGGCGCTCCGTGCGTGTCATCAATTCCGTTGCCATGGGGCGGTATTGCGCGAAAGGAAGAACCTTCGGCTCGGCCCCATAAAGCGACTTGATCTGTTTGGCAGTGACAGGAGAATGCACCAGCAATGGGCTTGCCGCGCGTACGATCTCTGAGAGGAAAAGTACAGGAAGATGCTGCTGATGATGCAGCCAGTGGGTTAGCTCACCGGGCGTCACATCTCTTTTGGCTTCAGCCTGAGCGATCTGCATAGCGCGATCGAATCCGAGCTCGAGAATATAAAAATTGATCATTCGTGCGTCGTGGGCCAGCGCCGCGCCGCCATGTTCCATCAGGTAATTGAACGTCGTGGTGTGGAAATGCGAGTTTCCCAGCACAGAAAGGCGTTGATCGAACTTCCGCGAGGAATAGGGGGCCATTACGATGGACCCCATCGAAGCGTAAGCGGCTCGCGGCTCGACGCGCGGGCTGTCGGTAAAAATATGTAGGTCAGCATGTTTGGCGAGAGGAATGAAGGTCGCCTCGGAATAATCGGCGATGCCTGATTCCGAAGGCGGAAGCGGTGTAAGGATCGCTATCTGTGGACGGGCATTACCAACAATCGCCGGCGACTCGACCGGGGCCGGAACCTTTTGGAGGTCTAACACTCCGGTAATGAAGCGCCGTCCGACCTTCTCCGTGGTGTAATCGGGCCATAACGATATGATATCGTCGCGCCGGCGCGACCAACTGACTTCGTCGTCGATCATTTTCTGCATGATCCGCCCGAGAGTATCAGGATCATCCGGGCCAAACTGAAGCAAAGGATCAGGCACGAGTTCGGGATGCGCCCCAACCGCTGACACGGCCACGGGTGTGCCGGCTGCCGCGCTTTCAATGATTGGGATAGAGAAGCCCTCGGCGCGCGACGGAACGATTGTTAAGATTGCGCGCCGATAGAGCTGTCGTAGGTCTTCATCCTTCAAATGTTGGGGAAAGAAAAGATTTCGGTTCATGCCGCCGGCTTCAGCGAACAGCTTGCGAAACGCATCCTTTTGCGCAGGTGGGTAATTACCAAAGACATAGACAGGGATATTGCGGCATGCTTTCGCCCCTGCGTGCGCAAGCAATGCGCATTCGGGATTTTTCCGGGAATCGCCGCCACCGGCGACGAGGATGTGCTTCCTCAAGGACCGAGGCAGGGGGATCTCGCGATCAGGCGGCTCAAGCGAACGCCGGACCGCCACGCCCGACACGAAAATCTTAGCGGGATCGATATTCCGGAATTTTACAAGATCGTTGCCGCTATCCTGAGAAATAGCCGCAAAGGCATCATAGTGCTTCAGCCAGGAAAAGGCATTGAGAAAAGTGGCACGCCATGCGGTGACGTGTAGATAACGATTAGGAAACTGCAGCTGGATTAGATCGTAAAAAAGCGTGATTTTGAAAACAAAGCGATCCAGCAGGATCTCGGACGCCATTAACGGGTCGTGCGTCATTGGAGACAGGTTAATGAACCAATTGTTCTCGCCCACCACACGCCAATTGTTAATCTGAACTTGATCGAAAAAGCGTTGATGCTCCGGGAATAACGGTTCGCGCGCTGGATCGGCAAGAGCGATCATCTGGGGGTGATGGTCGTGCCAATCGAACAGACGGAGCGCGGCCAACAACGAAGCACTATGCTGGCCCACACCACGGAACCTGTAGTCGGGGTCCTGCAGAGCCCGAACATCAACATAAATACGACCCGGTACAGTCGGCCCCATCATCTTGTGTTTCCCAAAGAGCGACGGCAGCGTGGCAACAAAAGGCGAGTAGGAGGCGGCTGGCGGCGCTCCAAGCCTCAAACGATCTCGATCTCCGGAAACGGAAAAATGAATTTACCACCCTTGTTGATAAATTCCTGTTCCCGCAGAAGAATATTTTCCTTAAAATGCCAAGGCAGCACGAGAAAATAATCTGGCTTCATGGCTCGGGCTTCGGCTTCCGAAATGATTGGAATACGAGTGCCGGGCGTCTCACAGCCAAATTTCTCCGGGTTGACCTCAGCAATCACGGGCATCTCTGCGGTGGTTACGCCGCAGAACTGAAGGGTCACATTGCCCTTGGTCGAGCCGCCATAGCCGAAGACCTTCTTGCCGTCTGCTGCCAATCCTTTAAGCAAGCGCATGAGATCGGTACGATGGCGGAAAACGCGATCTTCGAACTCGCGAAACGGACGCACCGTGTCGAGGCCCATCCGGTCTTCTTGACCCAGCAACCAGTCGATGATGACGCGGTTTGCCCTGACCGGGGCGTTCTTTAGTGCCGCCGTCACCGCAAAACTGCCGCCATTTATCGCGTTCATCTGCACATCGATCAGCTTCAGATCGGCCGCATCCAGGATTCGTTCAATCACCGCCAGCGAGTAATATTCCAAATGCTCGTGACAGATCGTGTCGTAGGATGTCGTTCGAAGCATCGACGGCATGTAGCTCTGCTCGAAATGCCATAGGCCGTCAGAGGCCAGCACCGAAGCGATGTCCCGCGCAAAAGCGATCGGATCTTCGAGATCGTAGAACATGGCGATCGAGGTGACGATCTTCGCCTGCTTTCCACTCATTTTGCGGAAGTTCGAGGCCGAGAAGAAGTCGGGTACGAGCATGATATCATCAGGATAATATTCCCGGAATTTCGCGCCTGTCGGATCGATTCCGATGCGATTAAGTGAGGGCGTACCGTAAGCCTTCAGGGACGTAGCATCGTTCGAACCGATGTCTAGGACCGTATCGCCGGGTTTGAGATCGGCCAGCTTTTCGAGAAAATGGATTTTCTGGGTCAAATGGCGGACCATCGATCCGTTTAAGCCGGAGCGATACCCATAATTCTCCCCGTACATCTCGTCGGGATTGTAGCTATGGCCTAGCTGCAGCAGCCCGCTGTCTGGGCACCACAAGAGCTCGAGCGGACCAGAACTCACGGGCTGACCGGGTTTCGGGAACACGCCAGTGAGCTCCTGGTCGCCCAAGTTAAGGACGGATACCAAATGCGTGGAGCCGCTTACCCTGCATTTCTTAAGCTGCGTCGCTCCGCTCATTGTAATCAGCCTCCCAATTGCGCGTGATGCTTAAACAGATCAAAACTTAAGTGGTCAATCGCCATTACCGCACGATGCAAATCCGTTAACAACGAAAGACGTAAATTCATCACTAAAAGTGTTATCAAATTATGACTTCGTCATATTATCATCTTATGTCGTGCAACACGTTAAACACTCAATCTTCTTATAATCATTTCCCTAGGTAAACGCTCCAACCCTGCAAGATCGCAAAATTCATTCGCAAGTCTGAGC
>CAXTMT010000023.1:0-22084 GCA_964245355.1 uncultured Sphingomonadaceae bacterium | reverse complement strand
TCCCGGTGGTCGGCGTCGTTCCCGTGGCCCTGCCCGTGCTCGCCGTGGGCGGCGTGCCCGTGGAGGCGACGCCGCCGCCTCCGCCGCAGGCGGACAGCAGGCAGGAGGAGGACAGGATTGCGGAAAGCAGAAGCGTCCGGTTGCGGACGGGATGTTCGGATCGATGGATTTTCAACGTCTGTGCCCCTGATGGGGCGGGACGACGGCTCCCCAGCCGGCGGCACCGCCCGTGAAATTCTCATTTCGGAGGCGATGCCGGCCCAGAGCCGGACGTTGATAACCCGCACCAAGACGAGCGCGGACGCCTTTACCCTCGCGGGCTGGACATGCGCGGCCGCCATCCGGCCGCGCATGTGGCGTGCCGGGCGTTGGCTCTTGGTGAGAGGTTATCAAGCCTCCGCCCGTCTCTGTCTGACGGGCTTGTCCACCCTAATCGGGGAAGCGCGGTTCGCCAAGCGTGATGACACGCGGGGCGCTCGCGAAGTAGGGCGTAGGTGAAGAAAGCGGCGTTAAGCCGCCTCGGCTGCGCGTTCCAAGCGGACGGTCGGGATCATGGCTTCCTTCCTTCTCGACAGATCGTTTCCAAGTCGGAAGCCCTGCTCATTTTTCTTCTCGAGCATGGTTCCGCTTTCATCCCATCTCGTCTTAGGGAATCGTCCGCGGGCCGGGCGGCGCCCGATGCCCGCGTTTGAATGCCGCCTCTTCTGAAGGGCTGAGGCAGCATCGACGGACCACCGCGCGGCTATGCTTCGCTCACCGATGCCGTCGTGCCGATCGCCAAGCCAGGATCGGAAGGCAGATCGCGCTCGAAATCAGGCTAGCGATGCCGAGGGCGGGCTCCGGCGATTTGAATCCGATGCCAGCCATGACGATGATCGCGAAGGCGGTCAGCACGCCCGCCACGAGGCAGCCGACGACGAGGCGGCGCTTGACGATGGAGAGGTTCATCGAGGCGTCGTCACTTCGGCGCCTGGAACATGCCGTCGGTCTGGGTCACGTCGATCGCGTGGACGAGCCGGTCGGGTCCGATTGCATACTTGACGGCCCGCGCCTTGTAGCGCGGATCGAATACCATCGACGTGTCCGCGCCCGATATGTCCGACCGGTCGTCGAAGCGGTCGACGACGAGGATGGCGTCGTAGCTCTCTGCGAAGGAGAACACGTAGCGGTCCACTTTGCCCAGCCTCTTGCGTTCGGTAGCGAGCCAGCTCTTCTTGTCCGACGATACGCGCCTGCCGTCGATCGTGACGACGAGGTCGTCGGCCATCGCGGCGGCGTAGGCGCCGAAGCCGGCTGCGGTCGGGGTCGGCACGATGCACTTGGCAATGTCGTCGATGAACGCTGGGGGCGGGGGCGGAGGTGCTGCTCCGGTCGGCGCAACGAAAATCACCGTGGCCGCAAGAGCGACCGACCTGAACGTATCGGACGTTGGCAAAGTTTGGCTCCGTGGACGAGCGTTTCGACCAGTTGGTAGAACATGCGGCGTCCGATCCCGATCTCGCCGGCGGCGGCATCTGCCTTCGCGACCCCGCGTTCGGGATCGTCCAAGTAGCGCCGCACGATTGCGATCCGCCGGGCCGCTTCACCCCAGCTGCGGGCAGGTCTGTCGTCGAACTCGGAGGGATCGATGTCCGCCATTCTCTCATCTCCCCGTCTCCGGAGGAGAGAGCTCAACCTTCTATTTTCTGGGAACGGTGGACGCTGCTGGAGGGCTACGAGGAGGCAGCGGAAAACTTTGCCCCACCGCCAGAAAACTTTTACCCCTTCGGCGGAAAACTTATGCCCTCGCTATCAGACGGCTCCGCGCGGCGTTGGCGGCATCGCTGGCGAGCTTGTCGGCCCGCTCGTTGTCGGGGTGGCCGGCATGGCCCTTGACCCAGGTCCACGCGATCCGGTGCGGCTTGGCGGCGGCGAGCAGGCGCTGCCACAGATCGGCATTCTTCACCGGCTGCTTGGCGGCGGTGCGCCAGCCGTTCTTCTGCCAGCCGACGATCCACTTGGTCAGCCCGTCCATCACGTAGCGGCTGTCGGTGGAGAGCGTGACGCGGCACGGGCGCTTCAGCGCTTCCAGCGCGGCGATGGCGGCGAACAGCTCCATCCGGTTGTTCGTCGTATCCTTCTCCCCGCCGGAGAGCGCGCGCTCGTGCGCGCCGGAGCGGACGATCGCGCCCCAGCCGCCGGGGCCGGGATTGCCCTTGCACGCGCCATCGGTGGCGATCTCGACGTGGGTGAGCTCTGCCGCTGCTTCGGTCATGCGAAAAGCTTCGAGCCATGTTCGCGGTAGAAGGCGAGGCGGCGGGAGTAGGCCAGCGGATCCTTGCGCGTGACCAGCGCATCGGCCGGCGTATTCAGCCAATCCCACGCGCGGGTGAGAGCGAAGCGCAGGCAGGCGCCCTGGGCGAGCGCCGGCAGTTGCAGGCGATCGGCGGCGGTGAGCCCGAAGGCGGCGGCATAGCCTTCCAGCAGGGCGCCGCCGATCGCGCGCCCGAATCCTCGGCCGCTGGCGTCGAAACACCAGGCGCTGTGCATGATGGCCAGATCGTAGAGGCGCAGATCGGTGCAGGCGAAATAAAAGTCGATCAGGCCGGTCACGCGATCGCCGAGCATCAGGACATTATCGGGGAAAAGGTCGGCGTGGATGACCGAGGGTTCGCCGTCGACATCCCAATTCCGAGCAATACTCTTCATGCTGTCCGACAGATCCTTGAAAAGGCTTGGATCGATCTGATCGAGCTGCTTGCCGCAACGCTCCAGCAGCTCCGGCCAGGCGGCAAGTCCGAGCGTATTGGGCCGCTCCCCGACGAAGCTGCGCAGCGCCTGATGCATCCGTCCCATCTCGAACGCGGCGGCATAGGCCTGCGCAGGCGTCGGATGGCTTAACGACACCCCCGGCAGAAATTGGATCAGGCAGGCGGGCCGTCCTTCGACCGTCCGGATCTTGAGGCCGGCGCGATCGGCGATGGCGGGCGGCACGGGCAGGCCGGCGGCGGCGAGATGATCGAGCAGCGCCAGAAAAAAAGGCAGATCGCCCGCATCGACACGCTTCTCATAAAGCGTGAGAATGAAGCGTGATCGATCTGTTTCGACGAGATAATTGCTGTTCTCTACCCCCTCGGCGATACCCTTCAGCGAAACCAGATTGCCGGCCTCATAGCCCGCCAGAAGCGTCGTCAGTGCCTCGGCCGAAACCTGTGTGTAGACAGCCATCGTGCCGGCGGTTCAGGCGGCGATTTCGAGGCTGCGGGGCAGCTTGAAGACCATCGTCTCCTCGGTCCCGGCAAGCTCGCGCTCGCTGACCGTGAAGTGCAGGCCGAGCAGATCGACCAGTTCGCGCACCAAGATCTCCGGCGCCGAAGCACCGGCGGTCAGGCCGAGCGTCCGCACACCATCCAGCCAGTTCAGCGACAGTTCCCCGGCGCGGCCCACGAGGATCGCCCGCGCGCCCGAACGCTGCGCCACCTCGACCAGCCGCACCGAATTCGACGAATTGGGCGCCCCGATCACGATCACCGCATCGCACGCCTGCGCCAGCGCCTTCACCGCGACCTGCCGGTTCGAAGTGGCGTAGCAGATGTCCTCACCTTTCGGTCCGACGATCATTGGGAAGCGGCGCTTGAGCACGGCAACAATCTCGGCGGTGTCGTCGAGCGACAGCGTCGTCTGGGTAAGAAAGGCGAGATTATCCGGATCGGCGACGGTGACCGCCTCGGCATCCTCATCCGTCTCGACCAACGTCATCGTGCCGGCCGGGACCTGCCCCAGCGTACCGATCACCTCGGGGTGGCCACGGTGCCCGACGAAGAGGATGTGCCGTCCCTGCACCTGCAGCCGCTCGGCTTCGCGATGGACCTTGGAGACCAAAGGACAAGTGGCGTCGACGTAATCGAAGCCGCGATCCTCGGCATTCTTGGCGACCACCTTGGGCACGCCGTGCGCCGAAAAGACCACCGGCGCGCCATCGGGCACCTCGTCCAGTTCCTCGACGAACACCGCGCCTTTGACCCTGAGCGCGTCGACGACATATTGATTGTGGACGATCTCGTGCCGCACGAACACCGGCGCGCCGTGCTTCTCGATCGTAAGTTCGACGATGCGGATCGCCCTGTCGACTCCGGCACAGAATCCGCGCGGGGCGGCGATCAGCAGGGCCAGCGGCGGCTTGGGTTCGATCGATCCGTCCATCGCATCCGCTTTACGCGCTTGCTTGCTTCGGAGGAAGGCGCTTCCTAGAAGCCGGGCATTGTTCCTTCGCAAGGCTTCCCAGTGTGAACGCATATCGCCTGACCCTGCTCGCCGCCGGTACGCTTCTGCTGGCGGGTTGCGCCCATAATCGCGGTGGCGGCCGCCATCGTAACATCCAGCTCGACGAGACCGGCGGTTCGAAGGTGGTGCGCTCGGTCTGCCCGGCGGTGGCGGTGCCGGCCTACACCGGCGACGTTTCGATCTTCTCGCCCGAGCAGAGCCGCGACGCCCGTGCGCTCGACGTGACCGCGACGATCACCAACCTGCAGGTCGTCTGCGACGACACCGGGCCGGTGGTGAAGAGCAACGTGTCCTTCGACGTCGTCGCCCAGCGCGCCAGCCATTTCGGCGCGCGCGATGTGGTGCTGTCCTATTTCTCGACCGTGACGCGCGGCGGCACGACGATCATGTCGAAGCAGGTCAGCCAGGTGAACGTCCATTTCGACGAGGGTCAGGTGCGCGGGCACGGCACGGCGGCGGCTTCGGCCTCGATCGACAAGGCTTCCGCGTCGCTGCCGGCCAATGTCTCGGCGCAGCTCAACCGGCGGCGCAAGCCGGGGGATTCGGATGCCTCGGTTGATCCGATGACCGATCCGCGGGTCCGCACCGCCGTCACCAAGGCGAGCTTCGAGCTGCTGATCGGCTTCCAGCTGAGCCCCGCCCAGCTCCAGTATAACGCCACGCGCTGACCGCACGGATTTTTACTGCACCGCAATTGACTCGTTCCGGGCCAGCGGCCATCCCCGGACCGTCGCCGTCGGACTCGTCCGGCGGGCGGACGCGCGGGAGAAGATGCAGGGCAACCTGCATCGCCGAAGGAGCAACCGCCCCGGAATCTCTCAGGTCAAAAGGACCGCGCGGCCCGTAGTGACGCTCTGGAAAGCGGGTGGGCCTCGGCCTGCCCCACCGAAGGGGTAACCCCGGCTTGGTCCGGGGGAAAGCTCTCAGGTTCCCGTGACAGAGGGGGCAGCGGACAGGCCGGTCGATTCCCGGCGTCGCTCCGTTGCCTGCTGCAAGGGAATGACGATGAGCGACGAAGACTTTCCCGAGATCGTGGAAACCCTGCCGCTGGATGCGTGGCACCGCGCGCAGGGCGCGCGGATGGTGGCTTTCGCCGGCTATCACATGCCGATCCAGTATGAAGGCATCATGGCCGAACATCTCTGGACGCGGGAAAGTGCCGGGCTGTTCGACGTCAGCCACATGGGCCAGCTCACGATCGCCGGCGAAAAGGCCGATGTCGCGCTGGAGACGATGCTCCCCGGCGACATTCAGGCGCTCTCCCCCGGCAAGATGCGCTATTCGCTGCTGTTGGGCGAGGGCGGCGGCATCCTCGACGATCTGATGGTGACGCGCCTGCCGGCCGCCAATCCGTTCGGGGTGGGCGAGGGCGAATTCTACATGGTCGTCAACGGTGCGACCAAGTGGGACGATATCGGCACACTGGATGAGGGCTTGCCCGAGAGCGTGACGCTCAATCACCGCGACGAGCAGGCTTTACTCGCGCTGCAGGGACCCAAGGCGGTCGATGCGCTGGCGCGGCTGGCGCCGGGCGTCGCGGCGTTGGGTTTCATGGAGGCGGGGGCCTTCACCATCGGCGGTGCGTCGGCGTGGGTCAGCCGCTCGGGTTACACCGGCGAGGATGGGTTCGAGATTTCGGTGTCTGCGGCGGATGTCGTCGCGCTCGCCGATCTGCTGCTCGCCCAGCCCGAGGTGAAGCCGATCGGCCTCGGCGCGCGCGATTCGCTGCGGCTGGAGGCGGGGCTGCCGCTTTACGGCCATGACCTAGACGAGACCAAGGATCCGGTTTCGGCGAACCTCAGCTTCGCCATCTCCAAGCGCCGCCGCTCGGAAGGTGGGTTTCCCGGTGCCGAGCAGACCCTCGCCTATCTGAAGGATCAGCCGCCGGCCAAGCGCGTCGGCCTGAAGATCGCAGGCCGCCAGCCGGTGCGCGAGGGCGCCTTCATCTATGCGGGCGATGCGCAGATCGGCACCGTCACCTCGGGCGGCTTCGCGCCGAGCCTGCAGGCGCCGATCGCGATGGGCTATGTCGCCACCACCTTTTCAAGCCTCGATACGCCGCTGGAGATCGAGGTGCGTGGACGCCGCATCCCGGCCACCGTCGCCGCCATGCCGTTCGTCCCCAACCGCTATCACCGCAAGGGAGCCAAATGATGCCGACCTATTTCACCGAAGACCATGAGTGGATCGCGGTCGAGGGGACCGGCGCCACCGTCGGTATCACCGATTATGCGCAGGCACAGCTTGGCGATGTGGTGTTCGTCGAGGTGCCTCCGGCCGGCACGGCGGTGACCAAGGGCGGCGAGGCTGCGGTGGTCGAGTCGGTGAAGGCCGCTTCGGACGTCTATGCGCCGGTCTCGGGTGAAGTGACCGAAGGCAATGCCGCGCTGGAGGGCGATCCGAGCCTGGTGAACACATCGCCCGAAGAAGATGGCTGGTTCTTCAAGCTTACCCTGTCCGATCCGTCCGAGCTGGAAGGGCTGATGGATACGGCGGCCTATAAGGCATTCGTGGACGGGCTTTGATCGATCGCACCAACTCCGACGAACTTGATTAGGAAGCCCGCCTGATGCGTTACCTGCCGCTTACCGATGCCGACCGCATCCGGATGCTCGATGTCATCGGCGCACCCTCGATCGATGCCTTGTTCGCCGACGTCCCCGAAGAGGCGCGGCTGAGCGGACCGATCCACGGCCTGCCGCTCCACGCGTCGGAGCTTTCGGTCGAGCGGCAGATGAAGGCCTTCGCATCGCGGAACGTCGTCGCGGGCGAGGCGCCTTTCTTCCTCGGCTGCGGCGCCTATCGGCACCATATCCCCGCCTCGGTCGATCACCTTATCCAGCGCGGCGAATTCCTGACCAGCTACACCCCCTACCAGCCCGAGATTGCGCAGGGCACACTGCAGGTGCTGTTCGAATTCCAGACGCAGGTGGCAAGGCTTTACGGCTGCGATGTCGCCAACGCCTCGATGTACGATGGCTCGACCGCCTGCTGGGAGGCGATCGGCATGGCCCGCCGCGTGACGCGCAAGAAGAAGGCGATCCTCTCCGCCGGGCTGCACCCGCATTACGTCTCGCTGTGCAAGACGATGGCGCGCTTCACCGGCGACACGCTCGACACCGCCGTGCCCGATCTCACCACCGGCGCGCCGGGCGACGATATGGCGCGGCTGCTGGCGGGAATCGACGGCGAGACGAGCTGCGTCGTCGTCCAGAACCCGAACATCCTCGGCCATGTCGCCGATCTGACCGAACTCGCCGAGGCCTGCCATGCCAAGGGTGCACTGCTGATCGTCGTCGTGACCGAGCCGGTGGCGCTCGGGCTGATCAAGTCGCCGGGTGAGATGGGCGCCGATATCGTGGTGGGCGAGGGGCAGAGCCTAGGTGTCGGACTCAACTTCGGCGGGCCTTATGTCGGCCTGTTCGCGACGCGCGAGAAATATGTCCGGCAGATGCCGGGGCGGCTGTGCGGCGAGACGGTCGATGCCGCCGGCAAGCGCGGCTTCGTGCTGACGCTCTCCACCCGCGAGCAGCATATCCGCCGCGAGAAGGCGACGAGCAACATCTGCACCAACGCCGGCCTCTGCGCGCTGGCTTTCACCATCCACATGAGCCTGCTGGGCGAGGCGGGGCTGCGCACACTGGCGGAAATCAACCACGCCGCCGCGAGCGCCGCCGCCGATCGGCTCGCCAAGGTGCCGGGCGTCGAGATCGTCAACGGCGCCTTCTTCAACGAATTCACGCTCAAGCTGTCGCAGGAAGCGCGCCCGGTGATCCACGCACTGGTCGAACGCGGCATTCTCGGCGGCGTATCGCTCGGCCGGCTCTATCCAGGCGTTGAGGCGCTGGCCAACGGCCTCGTCGTCGCGGTGACCGAGACGACCACGGCGGAAGATGTCGAACGATTGGCCACCGCGTTGCAGGAGGTGCTGGCATGACGATCAACCCGAGCGGCTGGCGCCCCGAGCAAGGCGCCACCGAAGCCGCCAACGACGCCGCCGCCACCTTCAGCGGCAATCGTGGCCTGATGCTGGAAGAGCCGCTGATCTTCGAGATCGGCAGCACCGCGACGACCGGCGTGGATTTCGATCTTTCTCCCTCTCCCCGCTTGCGGGGAGAGGGTTGGGGAGAGGGGGGTATGGTTGCCGATCAGTCTTTCGCGCGGCCCCATGCGACTCCCCCTCTCCCAACCCTCTCCCCTGAAGGGGAGAGGGCTTTGCCGTCGAGCCTGCTTCGCTCCGCACCGATCGGCCTGCCGGGCCTCTCCGAGCCCGAGACGGTGCGCCACTATACCCGCCTCTCGCGCCAGAATTATGCGATCGACCTCGGCCTCTTCCCGCTTGGTTCGTGCACGATGAAGCACAATCCGCGCCTCAACGAGAAGATGGCGCGGCTGCCCGGCTTCGCCGACGTCCACCCGCTCCAGCCGCAGGAAACGGTGCAGGGTGCTTACGGCGTGATCCACGCGCTCGCCGAATGGCTGATCGCGCTGACCGGGATGAGCGCCGTCGCGATGAGCCCCAAGGCCGGCGCACATGGCGAGCTGTGCGGCCTGCTCGCGATCCGCGCCGCGCTCGAGGCGCGCGGTGATGCGCGTCAGGTGGTTCTCGTCCCCGAAAGCGCGCACGGCACCAATCCGGCGACGGCGGCCTTCTGCGGCTATGCCGTCGAGGCGATCCCGGCGACTGCCGAGGGCCGCGTCGATTTCGCGGCGTTGAAGGCACGGCTCGGGCCGGATGTCGCGGCGGTGATGATCACCAATCCCAACACCTGCGGCCTGTTCGAGCGCGACATGAAGGCGATCTCGGACGCGGTCCATGCGGTCGGGGCATTCGTCTATTGCGACGGCGCGAACTTCAACGCGATCGTCGGCAAGGTTCGCCCCGGCGATCTCGGCGTCGATGCGATGCACATCAACCTCCACAAGACCTTCTCCACCCCGCACGGCGGCGGCGGTCCCGGCTCGGGTCCGGTCGTGCTGTCCGAGGCTTTGTCGCCCTTTGGCCCGCTGCCCTTCGTCGGCCGCCTCGCCGACGGCAGCTACAAGCTCGTCGAGGAGGAGACCGCGCATGAGGAGCATCCCCAGGCGTTCGGGCGCATGGCGGCGTTTCACGGCCAGATGGGCATGTTCACCCGCGCGCTGACCTATATCCTCAGCCACGGCGCCGATGGCCTGAAGCAGGTCGCCGAGGATTCGGTGCTCAATGCGAACTATGTGCTGCGCAGCCTGGAAGGTGTGCTCGACGCACCGTTCGCGTTCAGCGGCCCGTGCATGCACGAGGCCTTGTTCACCGACGAGGGGATGGAGAACGGCCTCTCGACGCTCGACATCGCCAAGGGGCTGATCGACGAGGGCTATCACCCGATGACGGTGTATTTCCCGCTGGTCGTCCACGGCGCGATGCTGGTCGAGCCGACCGAGACCGAGAGCAAGGCCAGCCTCGACGCCTTCATCGGCGCGCTGCGTTCGGTGGCGGAGCGGGGCAAGGCTGGGGATATCAGTCTGAAAGGGGCGCCTTACTTCACACCCCGCCGCCGCCTCGACGAGACGGCGGCGGCGCGCAAGCCGGTGCTGGCCTGGAAGGAGCAACGCGCGGCGGAATAGTGTCTGAGCCTGCTTGGGCTCACCCATTCCCGTCGGGCGTGTCGGAGAAATCGATCACGCACATCGTGCCGAAGACGGGGTGCGGGCCGCAGGCGATGCCCGCGTAGCGCAAATGCCCGGCGAACATCACCACGCGGTGGCCGCGATCGCTGACGCCGTCGTCGACGATCAATTCGCGCACCACCTCGATCGCGGTCGCGGCGCCGTAGGCGATGACCTCGGCGATCTGCTTGCCGCCGCCATGTCTCTGATTGCGCTGTCCGGGGCCGAGGCCCTTCGAATCGAAATGGCCGATGGCTCCGGTCGCGCCTTGATCGCGGACATGATCGCGCGCGGCGGCACGCAGCGTGGTGCCGAGGAGGATGGGTTTGAGCGGGCGCTGCTTGTCGAGCAACGCAATCGCTTCGTCGACGGGGGCGATGCCTTCGTGCGTATCGATATCGTTGTCCGCACCGGGCATCGAGACGAGCTTGTCGTGAAAGTAGCTGCGATAGGTGCGCAGTTTGGCCGCATAGCTGGCGGGATCGGTACGGACCTGATTGAGCGCGTCGAGAACCCCGGCCTCGATGGTCGCGGTATCGTCTCTGAAATGCACGATTTCCTGAGCGGACACGGCCGCGCCCTGCAGGAATCCCACGCCCAATACGGTCGCCCACGCCCTCCTCCGCATCGGACCCTTCCCACCCAGATTGCGGAAAAAAGCGCGCCCCAAGCGTGCTTTACGCAACTCGATTTGCCTGCGACGCTCTTACGCACACGGCGCGAGAGATCGACTTTCGGACATGCTGTCCTAGCGGCAAGGAGAGAAAAATGAAACTGAGCGCGCGCAATCAGATCGGGGGCGTGGTGATCGAGATCGTGCCCGGCGCAGTCAACGGATCGGTGAAGGTGGACATCGGCAACGGCACGATCATCACCTCCAACATCACCGAGGAGGCGATCGCCGATCTCGGCCTGGCGAAGGGCGACACGGTGACGGTGATCGTCAAGGCGAGCGACGTGCTGATCGGAAAATAAGCTCCCCCTCTTCTTCAGGGGAGGGGCTTTACGCTCAGGCCATCCCAGCCGCGCGCACGATCGTCAGGAACAGCCAGTAGAGCAGCCCGGCGATCGCCATCGCGGCGGGGAGCGTCGTCACCCATGCCATCGCGATGTTGCGCACCGTGCTGCCCTGCAGGCCCGCACCGTCCGCCACCATCGTACCCGCCACGCCGCTCGACAATATGTGCGTGGTCGAAACCGGCATGTGCAGATAGTCCGCGAGGATGATGGTGCTCGCCGCCATGATCTCGGCCGCCGCGCCCATGCCGTAGCTCAAATGCGTCTTGCCGATCTTCTCGCCGACGGTGACGACGATCCGCTTCCAGCCCACCATCGTGCCGAGCCCCAGCGCCAGCGCGACCGCGATCTTCACCCAGGTCGGGATGTAGCGTGTGCCCTTCTCGAGCAGGCTCTGATACGCCTTGAGCTTCTTGTCGCCGCCGTCCGGATAGGTCGCCGCCGCCTTGGTCGCGTCCTTGGTCATCAGCGCCAGCGTATCCTGCACCACATACATCTGGTTGCGCAGATTCTTGGTCGCCGCTGCCGGAACGTGCGCGATGGCGCCGTATTGGTGAAGCTCGGCATCGATCTCCTTCGCCGAGGTGGCGAGCGCGGCATAGACCTGCGGCTCCTCGACCTTGTGGGTGCGCAGCGCCTCGTGGAGGATGGTCCCGGCTTCAGGAAGCGCGATCTGCTGGCCAGCCGACTTGCCGGCGAACACCGCTTGCGCGCCGGTGCTCGCCGCGAGGAAAGCCGGGGTCGAGCTGTCGGGCATCGTCCGGTTGAGCGCATAAGCGGTGGGGGCGACGCCGATCAGGATCAGCATGATGAGGCCCATGCCCTTCTGCCCGTCGTTCGAGCCGTGCGCGAAGGAGACGGCGGTGCAGGTGCCGACGAGCAGGGCGCGGATGCCCCACGGCGGCGGCGTCCCCTGCTTGGGTTCCTGGTAGAGACGCTTGTCGCGGATCAGCCCCTTCATCAGCCAGAGCAAAGCGAAGGCGCCGAGGAAGCCGACGATCGGGCTGACGAGCAAGGTAACCAGCACCTTCTGCGCCTGCCCCCAATCGACGCCCGAGGTGGCGGCGGGGCCAGCGAGCAACTGATTGGCGAAGCCGACGCCGAGGATCGATCCGATCAGCGCGTGGCTGGAACTGTTGGGCAGCCCGAAATACCAGGTGCCGAGGTTCCATGTCACCGCCGCCAGCAGCAAGGCGAAGATCATCGCGAACCCGCCCGCCGAGCCGATCTGGAGGATGAGATCGACCGGCAGCAGGGTGATGATCGAATAAGCGACCGCGCCCGACGAGGTCAGCACCCCGAGGAAATTCCACACGCCGGACCACACCACCGCCGTCACCGGCGCCAGCGAATTGGTGTAGATCACCGTCGCCACCGCATTGGCGGTATCGTGGAAGCCGTTCACGAATTCGAAGCCTAGCGCGATCACCAGCGCGAGCCCCAGGAACAGGAACGCGCCGATCGCCAGCGTCTCGCCGGCGTGGCCGGTATCGAGCACGATGCTGGTGCCGGCATAAGCGAGGCCCGCGAGCAGGACGATTGCGAACAGGATCTTCCCGCCGGGGTGGATGCGCGCCTCGAGCGGACCTTTCTCCCGGCCGCCGGGCTTTTCGTCAAATTGTGCCGCGCGCGTCGCCATCGTCGGGTTCCTCGAATCTGGCCAACCATGCAACGCATCGGTGACAGCTTCGGGACTCACCTGATGATCCTTCCCTGCAAGGGGAGGTGGCAGACCGCAGGTCCGTCGGAGGGGTGTAACCGGCAGAGGTTGACCTGCCCCACAGGCGGGGCAACCCCTCCGTCGCCGCTGCGCGACGCCACCTCCCCTTGCAGGGGAGGATCATCGAATCCGCGCTGCACCCGCGAAGGCTTTGCCTTTCGCGCGCGGCGCGCTATCGGCGGCGGCGTAAACGAGGACTCTCCATGGCTGAATTCGCGCTCCCCAAGAACAGCGTCATCAAGGGCAATCGCAAGGTCAACAAGGCCGAGGGGAAGGTCCGCAGCTTCAAGATCTATCGCTACGATCCGGATTCGGGTGCCAACCCGCGCTACGATACCTATGAGCTGAACCTCGACGAGACCGGCCCGATGGTCCTCGACGCGCTCATCAAGATCAAGAACGAGATCGACAGCACACTCACCTTCCGCCGCTCGTGCCGCGAGGGCATCTGCGGTTCCTGCTCGATGAACATCGACGGCAAGAACGGCCTCGCCTGCACCACCGCGATCGAGGATCACAAGGGCGAGATTCGGATCACGCCGCTGCCGCACATGGACGTGATCAAGGATCTCGTCCCCGATTTCACCCATTTCTACGCGCAATATGCCTCGATCAAGCCGTGGCTGCAGACGGTCACGCCGCCGCCCTCGGGGAAGGAACGGCTCCAGTCGCCCGAGCAGCGCGCCGATCTCGATGGGCTGTACGAATGCATCCTGTGCGCCTGCTGCTCGACATCGTGCCCCAGCTATTGGTGGAACAGCGATAAATTCCTGGGGCCGGCGATCCTGCTCCAAGCCTATCGCTGGCTCGCCGACAGCCGCGACGAGATGACCGGCGATCGGCTCGACGAGTTGGAAGATCCCTTCCGCCTCTATCGCTGCCACACGATCATGAACTGCGCCAACGTCTGTCCCAAGGGGCTGAGCCCGGCGCGCGCGATCGCCGAGATCAAGAAGATGGAAATGGAGCGCCAGCTCTGAGCATCCACGAAACGGTCACGAAGCTGGTCTCGAGCTTCACGTACGAGACCGACGCCGAAGGCTGGCATGTTCGCGAACCCAACGGCAGCGGGGGATTCCTCGATTCCTACGGCACGATCCGCGCGCGTCGCGAGGACGACAGGACGTCGCGCGTCCGTTTCCAGACGGGTGAGCATACCGCCAACATCGTCGGCGGCGTCCATGGTGGGTTCCTGCTCGCGGTGGTCGATCAGGCCATCTTCGTCGGCCCGACGGTCTGCGGCTTCCCGGCACTGGGCGGCGCCACGGTCGATGTGTCTAGCCAGTTCCTCGCGCCGGTGAAGGTCGGCCCCGCTGTAGATGTGGTTGTCGAGGTGCTGCGCGAAACCGGGCGGATGCTGTTCCTGCGCGGGTTGATCGAGCAGGAGGACGAGAATAAGCTCGCTTTCTCGGCGACCGTCCGCAAGCCGCGCTGAGCCGCCGCCGGATGGCTGCCGTCCTCGATCGCTATCGCGCGCTGATCGCGCACGGCGAGTTGCGGGTCGATGTCGCGCAGGAGGCGGTGGCGGCACGGCTCGATGCGCTGGCCACGGAATTGGCCAATCCGCCGAAGCAGGGGCTATTGGCGCGATTGACCCGAAAGGAAGCACCGGTGCCACGCGGCCTCTACATCTGGGGCGGGGTCGGGCGCGGCAAATCGATGCTGATGGATCTGTTCTTCGGCTGTGCGGACATCGCGGCGAAGCGGCGGGTCCATTTCCACGAATTCATGCTGGAGGTCCACGATCGGTTGCGCGTCGAGCGTGCCAACCAGCTCGGCGATCCGATCGCGCCGGTCGCCGCCGCGCTGTCCGCCGAAGCCAGGCTGCTGTGCTTCGACGAGATGGTGGTCAACAACATGGCCGATGCCGCGATCATGAGCCGGCTGTTCACCGCGATGCTCGATCACGGCACGGTGATCGTCACCACCTCGAACCGCGCGCCGTCCGAACTCTACAAGAACGGGCTCAACCGCCAGCTCTTCCTCCCCTTCATCGCGCTTTTGGAGGCGCGGCTGGATGTCGTGCCGCTCGACGGGCCGACCGATTACCGGCTGGAGCGGCTCGCCGGTTTCCCGACCTGGTACACGCCGCTCGGCGATCCCGCGACCCAAGCGGTGAGCCGCGCCTTCTTCCGCCTGACCGATTATCCGCCCGAGGATCGCGAACATGTCCCGTCGTGCGATATCGACGTTCACGGCGGCCGCACCCTTCATGTGCCGAAGACGTTGAAGGGCGTCGCCGTCTTCTCGTTCAAGCGACTCTGTGCCGAAGCGCGCGGCGCCCCCGATTATCTGGCGATCGCGCGCAACTTCCACACCGTGATCGTCGTCGGCATCCCGAGGCTGGGTCCCGAAAACCGCAACGAGGCGGCGCGCTTCGTCACCCTGGTCGACGCGCTCTACGAACATGGCGTGAAGCTGCTCGCCACCGCCGCCGCCGCGCCGGACGAGCTGTACGTCGCCGGCGACGGCGCCTTCGAATTCGAACGCACCGTCTCGCGTCTGATGGAGATGCAGTCGGCGGATTATCTCGCGCGCGGCCACGGCCTCGATTGACGCGCGCGGGGTGCCGCGCAACTCTGCGTCTTTCCGATCGGAGACTTGTCCATGCGCCTCGCCATTCTGGCCCTTCTCGCTCTCGCCACGCCGCTGGCGGCCGCGTCGCCCGCCGATCCGTGGCACGCCAAGGCGCGCGAACTCTTCCAGCATGCGATCGAGGTGCCGACCGTCGCGGGGCGGGGCAAGGTGCCCGAGCTCGTCGCCTATCTCGCCGCCGAATTCCGCAAGGCCGGCTGGGCCGATGCCGACATCCATATCCTGCCCTATCGATCGGGCAAGGACGACGACACCGCCGCGCTGATCGTCCGCTGGCCCGCGGCGGGCAAACCCGTCGCCAAGCCGATGCTGCTGCTCGGCCACCTCGATGTGGTGGAGGCCAAGCGCGACGACTGGTCGATCGACCCGTTCAAGTTCGTCGAGAAGGACGGCTATTATTACGGCCGCGGCACCGGCGACATGAAGGGGCCGGACATCGCCATGATGACCGCACTGCTGAAACTCAAGGCGACCGGCTTCCAGCCCAGGCGCGACATCGTCCTGCTGTTCACCGGCGACGAGGAAGTGGACGAGGTCGGTGCGAAGCTCGCCGCGACCGAGTGGCGCAAATGGACCGACGCGGATTTCGGCCTCAACGCCGATGCGGGCGGCGGTGGCTATACCGCCGACAAACGCCCGCTGGGCTTCGGCATCCAGACCGCCGAGAAGACCTTCGCCGATTACACTCTGGTCACCCGCAACAAGGGCGGCCATTCGTCGCACCCGCGCCCCGACAATGCGATCTACGAACTCGCCCACGCGCTCGACAAGCTGGAAGCCTATCGCTTCGAGCCGGCGCTCAACGAGACGACGCGCGCTTATTTTCAGGAGCGGCAGAAGAGCGAGAAGGGCAAGCTCGGTGACGCGATGCGCGCCTGGCTAGCCAGTCCGAAGGACGGACACGCGGCCGACGTGATCGAGGCCGACGAACTGGAGATCGGCCAGACCCGCACACGCTGCGTCGCCACTTTGCTCTCGGGCGGCCATGCCGACAATGCGCTGCCGCAACTCGCCACCGCCAACGTCAATTGCCGTATCCTGCCCAGCGTCTCGCCCAACACGATCCGCGACGAACTGCGGCGCATCGTCGCCGATCCGGGCGTGACGATCGAGCGGCGCGACGACAATGTGAGCGGCGATGCCTCGCCGCTGCGCGCGGACGTGCTCAAGGCCTATTCCGATGCCGTCCATCGCCGGCATCCGGGTGATCCGATCATCCCGCAGATGTCGGCCGGCGCCACCGACGGGCGCTTCTTCCGCGCGACCGGCATCCCGGTCTACGGCGTCGACGGCTCGTGGTTTGTCTCCCCCGAAGACGATCGCGCCCACGGCCGCGACGAACGCATCCCGGTCAAGGCATTCGAGCAGGACCTCGATCACTGGGCGGACATGCTCTCCCACCTCGCGGGGTAAGATCCTCCCCGGCACGGGGAGGATTTCCTGTCCTTAGGCGGTTGCCCCTGCGCGCGCACCGGTCTAAGCGGACGCCGCTGATCCGTGGCCGCGTTCGCCGGCCGCATCCTGACAGTCTCCCGGAGGTGTCCGGGGCGGGAAAACCAGGGAAGGGGGCCAATGGCTCGGAAGAAGATCGCGCTCATCGGCGCGGGCAATATCGGCGGTACGCTGGCGCATCTCGCCGCTCTCAAGGAACTTGGTGACATCGTCCTGTTCGACGTCGTCGAAGGTGTTCCGCAGGGCAAGGCGCTCGATCTCACGCAATGCGCCCCGGTCGAAGGTTTCGATGCCAAGATCACCGGCACCAACGATTATGCCGACATCGCCGGCGCCGACGTCATCATCGTCACCGCCGGCGTCGCCCGCAAGCCCGGCATGAGCCGTGACGATCTGCTCGGCATCAACCTCAAGGTGATGAAGGCGGTCGGCGAGGGCATCAAGGCCAACGCCCCCGGCGCCTTCGTGATCTGCATCACCAACCCGCTCGACGCAATGGTGTGGGCGCTGCGCGAGTTTTCCGGGCTGCCGCATCACATGGTGGTCGGCATGGCCGGCGTACTCGATTCGTCGCGCTTCTCGGCTTTCCTCGCCGAGGAATTCAAGGTTTCGATCAAGGACGTCAGCAGCTTCGTGCTCGGCGGCCACGGCGATACGATGGTGCCGGTCGCCGAATATTCGACCGTCAAGGGCATCCCGATCCCCGATCTGATCAAGATGGGCAAATCGACGCAGGAGCGCATCGACGCGATCGTCAAGCGCACCGCCAACGGCGGCGGCGAGATCGTCGCGCTGCTCAAGACTGGCTCGGCTTATTACGCGCCCGCCACCTCGGCGATCTCGATGGCCGAGGCGTATCTGGGCGATTACAAACGCGTGCTGCCCTGCGCGACGCACCTGACCGGCCAGTACGGCGTGGACGATCTTTACGTCGGTGTGCCGGTGGTGATCGGTGCCGGCGGCGTGGAGCAGATCATCGAGATCGAGCTGAACGAGACGGCAAAGGCCGGCCTCCAGGTCTCGGTCGACGCGGTCAAGGAACTGCTGGTCGCCTGCAAGGCGATCGATAGCTCGCTGGCGTAAATGCTTTTTGCTGCCGCTCTTCTGCTGCAGGCCGCATCCAGCTCTCCAGTCGAACTTGTTTCTGCGGGGGATTTCGAAGCGATCTTTGAGCAGGTGTGCGTACAGCACGAGACCGTGGCTGCTCAACGCGCAGCCGCAGCTACGTTTAAAGGCTCAAGCAAGATGGCGCCTGGTGATCATGATCCCCCGGCTTCAGAGTTCTATCAGGCCGGTTCGTCGATGATCGGAACGATTGAAAATCCGAAGGGCGGCAACTGTTTCGTCGCCGGAAAGGTCGCGTTAGACGCCACCGTAGGGCAGCTGACGTCGCCTTTGGCAAAAAGCCTCGGCGTACCGGCAATATTCAAAATGTATAATGCGGGTACAGGTCAAGGCTGGTTGAAGAAGCTAGGGCGCAAGTTTTCCGTAGAACTGACGGACAGGGAGGGCAGCAGAATGGCTCTGCTCTCTGTTACCGAAAAGAGGCAGTGATCGAATGAGCATCCTCGTCGACAAGAACACCAAGGTCATCACCCAGGGGATGACCGGCAACACCGGCAGCTTCCACACTGAAGCGGCGCTGGCTTACGGCACGCAGATGGTGGCGGGCGTCACGCCGGGGAAGGGGGGCACCACCCATCTCGGCCTGCCGAACTACGATACCGTGGCCGAGGCGATCGCCGCGACGGGTGCGACCGCGAGTGCGGTCTATGTGCCGCCGCCCTTCGCCGCGGATTCGATCCTCGAGGCGATCGATGCGCAGGTGCCGCTGATCGTGTGCATCACCGAGGGTATTCCGGTGCTCGACATGGTGCGGGTGAAGCGCGCGCTGCAAGGCTCCAGATCGCGCCTCATCGGCCCGAACTGCCCCGGGGTGCTCACCCCCAACGAGTGCAAGATCGGCATCATGCCCGGCGCCATCTTCTCGAAGGGTTCGGTCGGCGTCGTGTCGCGCTCGGGGACGCTGACCTATGAGGCGGTGTTCCAGACGACCAACGCCGGTCTCGGCCAGACCACGGCGGTCGGCATCGGCGGCGATCCGGTGAACGGCACCAATTTCATCGACGTGCTCGAACTTTTCCTCGCCGACGAGGAAACCAAATCGATCATCATGATCGGCGAGATCGGCGGCGATGCCGAGGAGCAGGCCGCGCAATATCTGATCGACGAAGCCAAGCGGGGCCGCAAGAAGCCGATGGCCGGCTTCATCGCGGGCCGCACCGCGCCTCCGGGTCGCCGCATGGGCCATGCCGGCGCGATCGTCTCGGGCGGCAAGGGCGATGCCGAGAGCAAGATCGCGGCGATGGAGCAGGCTGGTATCCGCGTGGCGGCCAGCCCGGCGGAACTCGGTTCGACGTTGCTGGCCGTGCTTGAAGGATGATTCTTCGGGCGGGCAGGGGTTGAGTAAGGCCCCGGTCAGGCTCATCTCCTATTAGGGAGTAAGTCAGGCGGTCCGATGCGGCCGGCGGCGTGTGTGTTAGGATTGTGCGATGGGTTTCGAGGGAATGAACTTCGACGAGTTGGAGGGCGTCAGCCCCTCCTTCGCGGAGGCGCTGTATCGGCAGTATAAGGCCGATCCGGCGAGCGTCGAAGCAGGCTGGCGCGACACGTTCGCGGCGCTGGAGACGACGGTCTCGGGTCCGAGCTGGGCCAAGCCCAACTGGCCGCCCGCCGAAACCGACGCGCTGACAGCCGGGCTCGATCCCACCCAGATGGCGCCGGCGCCCAAGCCGGCCAAGCCCGGCGCGAAGGTTGCCGCGATCACCGCCAACGCCGCCCCCGCCGGCGCTGTCGAGGCTGCGGCGCTGGATTCGATTCGCGCCTCGGCGATGATCCGTGTCTATCGGGTGCGCGGTCATCTGCTCGCCAACGTCGATCCGCTCGGCCTCGCGCACCAGCAGGAGCCGGCCGACCTCGATCCGAGCTTCCATGGCTTCACCGACAAGGACATGGACCGGCCGATCTACCTTGGCGGCCAGCTCGGGTTCGAGAGCGCGACGGTGCGCGAAATCCTGGCTGTCTTGCGCCGCAATTATTGCGGCAGCGTCGGGCTCGAGTTCATGCACATCCAGGATGTGGAGGAGCGTCGCTTCCTCCAGGAGCGGATGGAGGGCAAGGACAAGGAGATCAGCTTCACGCCGGAAGGCAAGAAGGCGATCCTCGGCAAGGTGATCGAAGCGGAGCAGTGGGAGAAATTCCTCGCCCGCAAATATGTCGGCACCAAGCGCTTCGGCCTCGACGGCGGCGAGAGCATGATCCCCGCGCTCGAAGCGGTGATCAAATATGCGGGCGCCGCGGGTGTGCAGGAAGTCGTGCTGGGCATGGCCCATCGCGGCCGGCTGAACGTGCTGACCAACGTCATGCAGAAGCCGTATCGCATATTGTTCTACGAATTCGCCGGTGGCTCTGCGAACCCGGAGGATGTCGGTGGTTCGGGCGATGTGAAATACCATCTCGGCACCTCGACCGATCGTGAGTTCGACGGCCGCAAGATCCACCTCAGCCTGGCGCCCAACCCCTCGCATCTCGAATGCGTCGATCCGGTGGTGCTCGGCAAATCGCGCGCCAAGCAGACCCAGCTCCGCGACAACGAGCGCGGCATGGTGCTGCCGATCCTGATCCACGGCGATGCCGCCTTCGCCGGGCAGGGTGTGATCATGGAATGCTTCGGCTTCTCGGGGCTGAAGGGCTACAACACCGGCGGCACCGTCCATTTCGTCATCAACAACCAGGTCGGTTTCACCACCAGCCCGCAGTTCGCGCGCTCGTCGCCGTACCCGAGCGACATCGCCAAGATGGTCCAGGCGCCGATCCTCCACGTCAACGGCGACGATCCCGAAGCGGTGACCTTCGCCTGCAAGACGGCGACCGAATTTCGCACCAAATTCAAGCGCGACGTCGTGATCGACATGTGGTGCTATCGCCGCTTCGGCCACAACGAGGGCGACGAGCCGGCCTTCACCCAGCCTTTGATGTACGATGCGATCCGCAAGCATCCCGACGTCTCCAAGATCTACGGCGATCGGCTGATCGCCGAGGGCCAGGTCGATCAGGCCTGGATCGACGGCCATCAGGCGGATTTCGTCGCGCGGCTCGAGGAAGAGTTCGAGGCGGGCAAGGGCTATAAGGCCAACCGCGCCGATTGGTTCGGCGGTGAATGGCAGGGTCTGGCCATGCCGACCGAGGCGATGTGCGAACGCCGCGCCGCGACCAGCGGGGTCAGTGCGGAGGTGTTCGCCGATGTCGGACGCCAGTTGACCACCGTCCCCGCCGACCTGACGATCCACAAGACGCTAGGCCGCATCCTCGATGCGAAGAAGGGCATGTTCGGGAGCGGCGAGGGCTTCGATTGGGCGACCGGCGAGGCGCTGGCGTTCGGCACTTTGCTCCAGGAAGGATATGCCGTCCGTCTCTCGGGACAGGATGTCGGGCGCGGCACTTTCAGCCAGCGCCATGCCGCCTGGGTCGATCAGAAGGACGGGCATAAATATATCCCGCTTTCGGCGATCGATCCGAGCTTCCAGGTGCTCGACAGCCCGCTTTCCGAATTCGGTGTGCTGGGCTTCGAATATGGCTATGCTGGCCAGTCGCCGAATACGCTCGTGCTGTGGGAAGCGCAGTTCGGCGATTTCGCCAACGGCGCGCAGGTGATCATCGATCAGTTCATCGCGGCGGGCGAGACCAAGTGGCTGCGCGCCAACGGCCTCGTGATGCTGCTGCCGCACGGTTACGAGGGGCAGGGGCCGGAGCATAGCTCGGCGCGGCTGGAGCGTTATCTGCAACTGTGCGCCGAGGATAACATACAGGTCGCCAATTGCACGACGCCGGCGAATTATTTCCACATCCTGCGCCGCCAGATGCTGCGCAAGTTCCGCAAGCCTTTGATCATCATGACGCCGAAGTCGCTGCTGCGCCACAAGCTGGCGGTGTCGAAGGCGGAAGATTTCCTCGACGATCAATTCTTTCACCGCATCCTGCCCGATACCAATCCGGCGGCGGACACGGAGACCAAGCGTCTGGTGCTGTGCACGGGCAAGGTCTTCTACGATCTGGCCGAGGCGCGCGATGCGGCGGGGGACAAGAACACCCAGATCCTGCGCGTCGAGCAGATCTATCCCTTCCCCGGCGATGCGCTGGCCGAGCGGATCGGGCGGATGCCGAATCTGGAGACGATCGTCTGGGCGCAGGAAGAGCCGCGCAACAACGGCGCCTGGAGAATCTACTCGCAGGAAAACCGCGGCGGGGCCAAGACGGTGACGAGACTGCTGTAGGGATACAGGAAGTAGCAAGCAGGAAGTAGGAAGTAGCTGCAGACACCTGCTCTGCTTT
>CAXTMT010000022.1:1276-22410 GCA_964245355.1 uncultured Sphingomonadaceae bacterium | reverse complement strand
CCGGGTACGCCGATGTACGAATCATGCCATTTCGTCTCGTCCAAAAACGGGTCCGGCTATTTCGATTTCCCGATGCCAGAATCCTATCCGGACTATCCCAGCCGGCTCGAAATCCTGGCGTATATCCGCCGGTTTGCCGACACATATGGCTTGCGCGATCATATCGAGTTCAACAGCAAGGTTGTTCATGCCGAGCCCGACGGCGAGCGCTGGATCGTCGAGACGGAGTCGGGGCAAGTCCGCTCCTTCGAAGCGCTGATCGTCTGCCCCGGATGCACCTGGCACCCGCGTATGCCGGAATTTAAGGGCGCGTTCGATGGCCCTATCCTGCACTCGGTTAAGTACAAAAATGCGCAGCAATTGACGGATAAAAAGGTGTTGGTCGTCGGCATGGGCAATTCCGGAGCCGACATCGCATGCGACGCGGTGCGCACTGCCGCCAAGGTGTTCGTCAGCATGCGGCGTGGCTATAATTTCGTGCCTAAGCATTTGTTCGGCGTACCGACGCTCGATCTGCTCAACGACCCGAAATTAGCGCCTGAGCATCTGCAGAACATCGATTTTCCCGCCGCCGTTCAATTGCATATCGGGGATATCGGCAGACTCGGCTTCCCCAGACCCGATCACGCGGTGGGCGAGACCCACCCAGTGATGAATACGCAGGTGCTCTACCATGCCGCACACGGTCGAATTTTTGCCAAAGGCGATATCGATCGGCTTGACGGTGACACCGTGCACTTCGTCGATGGGTCGGCGGAGCAGATTGACATTATCATCGCCGCTACCGGCTATAACTATCGCGTTCCCTTCATCGACGAAACGGCGTTTGGCTGGGAGGATGGTCATCCCCGCCTGTATCTCACGGCGTTCGTCAGGCAGCATCCCACGTTGTTCGTTATCGGTTTAATCGAAGCTAACGGCGCCCCGTGGAAGCTCGATGATCAACTCTCACTGATCATCGCCGAATATCTTGCCGACCGGCGCCAGGGGCGGCCTCGCGCGGCAGCCTTCCGCGAGCGCGTGAAGACCGAACAGATCGACCTCCAGGCCGGGCATAGCTTCGTAGCGTCGGCTCGCACCGTCAACTATGTCAACGTCCCGGACTATGACGCCAACGTCCACCGCATCGCCGACGAATTTGATTTCAGCCGGCTCCAGCCGGGTTTTTACGATATGGTGGCTACTTCCGCTTCAACTCGGCAAGCCGCGTGAATGACGGTCTCGCCCCCGTTGCGAAGCCATCGATCGCTTGGCCGCTCAGGACCGCATTGATACTTGCGCTGGTCGCGCCGACTCTCAACATGGCGGTGCTTCCGCCCGCGTTGCCGATGATCGCCGCTTATCTCGGCGGTGGCGTGGCGGGCGAGATCACCGCTCAGCGCGCGCAGTCGCTTCCCTTTCTCGGCCTCGTGATCGGCGGACTAGTGGCGGGCGGGCTCATCGCACGTTTCGGGCTCCGCCGCTGCATGATAATTGCCGCGCTGTGTTTTGCAGCCGCAGGCGTGGGCGGGGGCGCCGCGCAATCTGCCACGCCGCTTTTGATCAGCTGTTTCTTCGCGGGTCTGGCCGCTTCGGTATTGAGTTGCGGGCTAACGACCACAACCGGCGCGGTGATGGCCGGCGACGCCCGGATCAGGATACTCGGTTTCCAAACCGCTTTGTCGGACTTTTCCGCTATTGGCGGCGGCATTGGTGCTGCTGTTCTTGCGCAATTTTATGGCTGGCGCGCACCGTTCGCCATTTACGTAGGTTTCGGCCTGCTCGTGCTTTTGCTGATTGCGGGATCCAAGACCCCTGTCGTGCCGCGTGACGAGACGACCAACGGGCTTGTCAGCGTCGCGCGCAAGGCCGGCCCGGTCTATCTGGCGGGTGGTTTCATCTTCTTGATGATGGGGACGCAACCGACGCTCATGCCCTTCCACCTTGCCGCGCATGGCCTGACCACTCCCGGCAGCCGAGCGGTCGTGCTGGTTGCAGCGCCTGCGGCCGCAATGCTGTCCTCAATCGCTTATGCGCTGATCCGCGGCCGTATCGCCGATCGGTGGATGCTGGTCACAGCGACCATCGCTTCCGCACTGGGTTTCGCCGGCATGGCATTATGGACCGGCGGCGTCCCGCCGATCACTGCGGCTTCCATCGCGGTCGGAATTGGCGCCGGGCTGTCCTTCCCTATGGTGATCCGCGCGGCGTTCCGGCGCGTCCATCCCTCGCTGCACGGCTATTCTATCGGGCTGCTGAACACCGGGGTGTTTAGCGGCGTATTCCTCAGTCCCTTCGTGTTCGGTCCTTTGCAACGCGCCTTGGGTACGCCGGTAATGTTTGGGATATGCTCGGGCATCTGGCTGGTATTAGGCGCGATCGCCGCGGCGCGCCAAGGGCGTGGCGCTCTCAACCGTGTCGATGACGCTGCTGTTCCCGCACTTCGCGAGGTGTAACGAAAATGACTGGCAAGGGTCGCGCTCGCATCGATCGGATCGGCATTGTGAGGGAGTATATCGAGCAGATTGACCGCAATGCGTTTCCGAAAAACTTGTTTGCCGATGGCTTTCAATTCTATGTACCGAAATTCGGCGTCGGATATGGCATTTCGGAATTTGTGGAAATGGCCGATGGATTCGGCAGTGCCTATCACAGCGTATCGCACGTGATTGATCTGGTCGCCGATTGCGGGAGCGTCGTTTTGTTGGAGGGCAGGACTTCCGGTAGCGGAATCGACGGCTCCTCTTGGTGTGGCGGAAATACACCGGGCGGGCGCTTTTGCAGTGTCTTCGACATCAATGACGACGGATTGATTGTGCGGATGCACATCTATCTCGATCCAGATTATACCTCACAGGATCGCAAGGGTTTCCGCTGGAGCCGCCGCCACGCGCAGCGTTGGTAGCGATCGCTAAGGTGGATCGGCGACCGGCGTTATTGGCCGTCGCAAACCGATAGGCGACCGCATCGATGCACTCCCGGCCTCCCCCGCGGCCGTCATAAGCGATTCCGATGCTAAAGTCGGTGCTGCGGCTTTGCAGCATCAGCACCGACTTGTTTTCAGGCGAAGCGCTTCGCCGCTCGCTCTGCGGCTGCAGTCATGTTGGACACGCCGTCATGCACCATTGCGCGCACCATTTCGACCGACTTAGCCGGGGCGGTGAGCGGCGAGCCGGCATTGAACGGCGGTTGTGGGTTGTACTCGTTTGCAAGCTGAATTGTTTCGGCCATCTCGCGACCCCAAATGCGATCCACGAGCGTGAGACCAAAATCTATCCCCGCCGTCACGCCGCCGCCCGTCATCCGGTTTCGATCGATCACTACGCGCTCATGCACCGGGGTGGCGCCGAGGATGGGCAGGATATCGATCGTCGTCCAATGCGACGCAGCCTTGTAGCCGCGAAGTAGGCCAGCGGCGCCAAGAACGAGCGAACCCGTACAAACCGAAGTGATAAATTTCGCTCGAGGCGCACGCTCCCTAAAAAAGCTCAGAATCGCCGGATCCTGCATCATGCCTTCCGTGCCGGGACCGCCCCCCACGAAGATAATGTCGAGCTCGGGCGCATCCGTGAAAAGGGTATCGGCAAGAACACGGTTGCCTGCATCGTCCGGGATAGGATCGAGCGTCTTGCCGATGATGTGGACTTTCGCAGAGGGTGGCCGCGATATGATCCCGTGTGTTCCAACGAAATCGAGATTGGTCATGCCCGGAAAAACCCACATCCCGATAGTAACAGGCTGCATGCCGGGGCCTTTCGGCAACGAGACATCGGAGACCTTCGCGGGTGCCGGTTTTGCGGAAGCTTGCCCGCTGAACATTCCGCCAGCCGCGGTCAGCGCCAGGGGGATCGATTTGGTGAAAGTCCGTCTGTCCATATGCCGCGCCTTAAACTGAAATGACGCTTGCTTAAAAGCACGACCGGTCGTACTAATCAAGTATGAAAGCGATTACACCGAAGCCGCGTTACCGATCTCGTCATGAAGCAACAAAAAAGTCCTTTTTGTTTCGTACGAACTGCAATCCGATCGTTACGCCGATCGCCATGCGAATGACGGTGGTCGAGACCGCACAGCGCTGCCTACAGCGGCCGGCGCCATGACAGCCGACGACAACCGGCGTCGGGTTGAACTGGCCCAGCTAAGAAGGCTGGAATTGGCGTCCTGCGGCGAAGCAATAACGCTCGTTCTGCTTGTTTGCGTAGCGGTTCCGCTTAAACATCTTCTGGCATATCCGATCGGCGTCCGTGTCATGGGGCCGATCCATGGCATGATGTTCCTGGCCTATGTCTGGATAGCGCTGCAGACGGTCGCCGGCGGCGGTTGGCGCGCAGCCGAAACGGCGCGTTTGTTTGTCGGCGCCTTCGTGCCCTTCGGCGGCTTTTTCAACTTACCGTTTCTCGCCCGTAAAATGAGGTATCTTCGATGAGCCTTGTTGAATTCTATCCTTGGTTGAAGGCATTCCATGTCGCCGCGGCGCTCACGTTTGTCGGCGGCGTCTTGGCGGTATCCGTCTTACTCACGGCCGCTCCGATGAGTGCATCTTCAACTGCAGCGATAGCGTTTGGCGTACGCCGTTGGGATCAACGTGTGACGACCCCGGCGATGCTCGTTGTCTGGGGGCTGGGATTAACGCTCGCGACGACGGGCCATTGGTTCGCCGACGGTTGGCTTCAGGCCAAATTGCTTTTCGTTGTGGTGCTTTCGGGGCTGCACGGCATCCAGTCCGGACGCTTGCGCCAACTCGCTGGGGGAGGGGCGCCTCAATCTTCGCGGGCCGGGCCGCTGGTCATCGGCTGCGTCATCATCATCGCCTTGCTAGCGGTTGCGAAGCCATTTTGAAAAATGCCCTAATGGAATCGGATATTATGATGGGTTTTCAGGGACTGTGGAACGTCACGATCGCCACGCCGATCGGGAAGCAGGAGGTGGAGCTGCGGCTGACCGAACGCGAGGGTCAGGTATCAGGCACCGCTACCCAGCGAGACGAGACCGTGCCGTTGCTCGATCCGCAACGCGATGGCGAACGGCTACTTTGGGCACAGAGCGTGACCAAGCCGATGAAACTCGTGATCAAATTCGACGTGACGCGCGACGGCGAAACACTGTCAGGCATTGCCAAGCCGGGTATTTTGCCGAGTGTGAAGGTGGCGGGGCACCGCATCGCCCCGCTGCCGGTGCCCGCGGATTCCGTCGGTTAAACGGGAGCGCAGCGATGATTGAGGAAACTCGCCCGGGCACCCTGCTTTATCCCACGATCGCGGCGGGCGCGGATTATACCGGCAAACCCCGGCTTCAAATCGGGATGCTCTTATTTCCGGGCCTGACTTTGCTCGACCTGATCGGGCCGCAAACCGTGCTTCATGGGCCGGCGATCACGCATCTGATCGGTAAGACGCGCGACGTGGTGCTTTCGGATACCGGCGTACCAATCCAGGCGACTATGACATTCGATGAAGCGCCGGCGAATCTGGACGTGCTGTTCGTCCCTGGCGGTCCGGGCCAGATCGACGTGATGCGCGACGAAGAGACGCTAGCGTTCCTGGCCGATCGCGGGTTGCGGGCACGATACGTCACGGCGGTCTGCACCGGTTCTCTGATTCTGGGCGCAGCAGGGCTGCTCGACGGCTATAAGGCGACGTCTCATTGGGCCGCGCGTGGATTGCTCGCGCTTTTCGGTGCCGAATCCGTCGACGCGCGCATCGTCGTCGACCGCAACCGCATCACCGGCGGCGGCGTGACTGCGGGAATCGACTTCGGACTGGCGTTGCTCAATGAATTGTACGGCGAAGAGACGGCCAAGGTGACGCAGCTCTTAATGGAATATGATCCGGCACCGCCATTCGATGCCGGATCGCCCGACGGCGCGGGCGAAAAGCTGGTGGCCGATGCTCTTGGGATCTTGGGACCGGTTGCCGAAATGACGATGGCGGTGATCGAAACCCGAATGGCCGGAGCAGCGGTGTCCGCATGACTTCCAGACCTGCTAACGCTACAGAAAACATGCCTAGAACGATGCATCGTTGCCTTTATAGCGCGCGCCGACCATGACGAAGGGGCTCTTCGCCATATATTTCCAGAGTTCCTCGTTCAGCTTCCCGTCGTCGGTCCTGTCGATCAGATCCTGATGTAAGTTGCATCGCGACCGGGTTCGTTGCTGCATTGGCCGATCGGCTTTGGACTTGATCAGAACAAAGCTGTAAGCCCCGCCACAGTACGCGCAACAAGACGTGGCGGGGCTCGGGAAGCCGAGGTGGCAGCTCCATCGTCTTAAATGGTTGATAAGACTGCGCGTTCCGAGGTTTACCGAGTGCAGTGATTGATCAACAGCTGACACTGGTCGAAGCGGCTGGCAGCTTGTCCTGCCCAAGTGGCAGCAGGCCCGCGACCGGCGACAGGACGATGCCGAACTTTCCCTTGAGACCAAGCTTGCGGGCGTGACCGCCCGGCAGGATGGTGAGGACAGGCTTCTGGAGAGGCCCCTCGATCTGTAGCGGTGTACTGATTTGAAACAGCCGTTGCTGAGAAGGATGGCCCTGCATCAGGATGCGCATCTCCTCGCGCCCGAAGTCCACAATCCCCGATCCCGTCGCAAAACCGAGCGGCGTCTGGACCTTGAACCTACGAACCGAGAACGGACCCCCCGATCCGCTGAGGTCGATAGCCGCGCAGGTCACCGGCAAGCCGTTCGTCATCCTGTCGGACGCCCCGATCGCGCGCAGCAGATCACCGCCCATGATCCAGCCCGCACGTCTCGGAACGACGCCACCGGTCATGCGCATCGCCACCGTGCCGGTCGCGCGACCGGCCGCCTCGTGGACCGAGCGACCCGGCCCATGGACGTCAAACGACAGGTTGAGGGCGGCGTTTGCGCCCAGCGCGTTCCCAGCCGCGGTTCGGATGAGGCGAGCGTGGCGCAGGCGCCCGGTGACCACCAGTCGCGGCAAATCATCCCGTGCATCAAGGCTGGCGGCGCCAGTAAGCCTTCCCCCGTAGAGTTCACTCGCGAACCGATCGAAGTGGAGAACGCCCTGGTTGAGGCGGACGCCGGTGGATAGGTTATGGAGCGGGAGAGCAAAATTAGCGACCGAGCCCGCTCTTACGGTGATGTCGAAGTCGGTCGAACGGATCCGGGTGAGCCCGAAAGGCGCATCGGGCAGCAGCCAGCGGCTGTTCGCGGTGACTTTGACGGCACCGGGCATGGCACGTGCCATCGCCCTGGACGGAACGGGCGCGAGCAGCGCTTCGACGTCATTTCGATCAAGCACGTTCGAAAAGACCGCAGCCCGGATCTGCTTACGAGCCTGACTGTGATCCGACCTGATCCAGCCGCGTACGTCGCTATGGCCAACGACGCCGGACATGTCGGAGAAAGCGAAATGCTCTCCGTCCGACTGTCCGTGTGCCCGGAGCCGATAGGGCATCGAATTTGGGGCGCTGAGGTGAAACAAATAGCCCAGGTCGGCGATGTTGGGGCCGCTGGCCGCGATGGCGAGATCAAAGATGCTGACGCTGAACGCATCACCGGTCGTGCCATGCGCGTCGACACGAGTTGCGCCGTCGATGATCCGCGCGATCAATGGCCACGATTGGCCGACGGCCGATCCATGCAATGGCCCGCCGCGAAGCGCTATAGCGACGGGGAAGCCGGCTAGTGTGCCCGATCCAGCCAGATGAAACGGCAATGATCCCGTCGTATCCTGTCCAAACGGGCCTGCGATAACGAGCTTTCGCCCATGGTCACGAATGTCGACGTGACCATCGGAGATCGACAGCCTGGTCACACCGCGAAACGGCTCGAACGCCGGTCCCGATCCTGGCGACGTCGAGAAGGTCCAGTTATTTTCTCCCGGGCGGATGCGGATAAGATGGAGGTCGACGCCGTCCGCTGCGATCGTTCGCAGACGAAAGCTGCCGTGCCACAGTGCCGCACGGTAAAAGCTCAGATGCAGCCGGCGCACCTCGGCGAGGTGGCCCCCGCCCAAGGCCGTAGGGTTGTCGATCACCAGCCCGCGAACTGTTAGCGTCGGGTCGAATGAAAGAAGGTTCGCTTGGAGACTCTCGAACCTGATCTGCCGATGGAAGCGCGCCGAAAGCAGGCGCGCGAACGGCCCATCGAGCAACGCTCGATCCAATGCGCCGAGCAGGAGCGCGAAAGCCAGGCTCAAAAGGACCAGCGCCGCAGCGACCGCCAGCGCGAGCCGCTTCAACCACCAAAGCGGTCTTGCAGGTAAACGAAACCTAATGACGATGAGCGGCGTGGTACGCCGGCATAGAGAGGTTCATTGCGAGCGATCCGGTTGAAGTCGTTGTTCACCAGACGAACTGCGCGGCTCCCGTGTTCCGGAGGTGCGACGAAGCGTTGGGTGGCGAATTTGTATGTCTGGAGTCGGGCCGTTTGCCGACTGGCAGCTTCCAAGCATCCTGGCTGGGAAAGCAGGCATTCGCGGCGGCGTCACTCGATCCGGAAATCGGGCTGCTTGCTGTTTCTCGGTTTTTGCCGGCTAAGCGGACTTTGCTCCATGGTAGCCAAACCGGCTCGCGCGAATTGCGAACAATCCGTAGGCGCTCAAAGAGGCAGGTTTGCCTAGCCGAGTGATTAGACGCGACTCATCTCCTGATATTCAAACGATAACCAACTCCAAGTTCGTTTAATATCAACGTTGGGTGGGTGGGCTCCGGTTCGATCTTCTGTCGCAGACTGCGCACGGCAATTCTTAAATATTCAATATGAAGATCTGCGCTGTGAGGCCACACGCGCTCTAAAAGTTGCTGATGTGTTAAAACTCGGCCTGGAGAACTGGCGAGAGCAAGGAGTATGTCATATTCCTTACGTGTCAGGTGAACAGGCATGCCACCCTTCCGCACTTCGTGCGCTGCTCGGTCGATTTCCAGGGAACCAACGGTCACGACAGGTGTCATTCCATCTTTACGGGCCGCATGTCTGAGTGCCGCCCTAAGACGAGCAGACAGTTCATCCAAATCGAAAGGCCTGATGATGTAATCGTCTGCGCCGAGATCCAATGCCGCGACCTTGTTCGAGACGTCTCCATTCGAAGATATCGCGATGACAGCGGTTCGAGCTCTGTCCTTGAACTTCAAGATAGTCGCGAGGCCGAAATGGCTCGGGTCATCTAGATCCAACAGGATGACGATGGGATTGCAAGGCTCGTCTGAACCGGAGATATCTTTCGCATCGAAGGCCTCGTTAACCGCATAACCTTGCTCTGACATGGTGTGCCGCAAGATACGACGTTCGGCTACATTCCTGCCGATTATGGCTACAGATGCGTCTGCCATTTCACCAACCTCACCGCCACTTACGGGCGTTCCACCGGCTAATCATGTCTCCGGCTGAACCTTTCGAAGGCGCTGCTCCGTCATCTCGGACCGGTGACCCAAATGCGGTGCTTACCCCACGAGTTTGCGCGGGGGCCGCTTTCGCCATTCACCCACTCATAGTGTCCCGGGTCCGGACGAGCAGGAGCGGGCATCGAGTGTGGCACCGCAGTCGCAATCGGACCGAGCAAGAGATGATGGGGACCGCTTTGGCTGCGTGGAACCCACACGAGATGCTTGGAAGACTGCGGCTTCGGTGCCGCTACGCTCGAGTTTGTCACCAGCACTACGGCTACGATGCCCATGATCGATTTGATCATCGCTACACTCCATGGATGGAAACGGTGGGCCATCCGCCGGCGCGGCGCTGACCGATGACCCACCGCCGATGCGGCGCCCCCGAAACCTGGGCGCCGCATCTAACTGATCGTTCAATATTTGAAGCTGAGATCGACACCGAATGTCCGCGGTTGATTGGTTATTATTCGGTTGAACGCGGCACTCGGCAGGGTCTCCTGGAACAGGCTTTCGAGTTGCGCGCGCTTGTTCGTGAGGTTGTTGACGAACAGCTCGATCTTCCAGCGGTCGCCGGATTTGACGCCCGCACGGGCGTTAACAAGGTCGTAGGACGGCAGCAGGATGTAGGCGCCGTTGGTCGTGAAGCCAAAGGGGAACGCCAGCGAGTAACGTTCGCCAACATAGGCGCTCTCGACCAAGGCGGTGAACTGGAAGCGATCCGACAGCCGCGTCTCATAGCCGGCGACGATACTACCCGTCCACGGCGTCACGTCGGACAGGCGATCGACCGGCGGGATCTGCCAGTGTGGACCGCTATCGACGCGTGCGTGGGTATAGCTCGCCGATCCCGAAAGCGTGAATCCGCCGCCCAACCGCGCCCGCATTTCAACTTCGGCACCCCAGATATGGGCGTAGTTGCCGTTGATGTTGAGCTGCCAGTCGCCGGGGAGCGCCTCGAGCTGGATGTTGCGCCAATCCTCGTAATAAAGGCTGGAGTTCACCGTGAGGCGGCGGTCGAAGAGGCGCAGTTTCTCGCCCACCTCGTAGCTCCAGACCGAATCTGGCTTATATTGGGTCGGCCACGCTCCGTTGGTGTAGTGATAAGGCGCGAACACCGCGCTCCAATAGGGGCCGGTTGTCGGATATTTGGCGTCGCCGCCGCCGGGCCGGAAGCCCTTGGCCACCGTGCCGTAGAGCATGAAATCCGGGTTCGACTGGTAGGAAAGGTTGAACTTGGGATTCACACCGTCGGCATGCTGCTTGATCAGGCCAGAATCTGAAGGCGTCGCTGCGCCGAGGCCGGATCCCCAACCGGTAATTACCGAGCGATAACGGTAATTATAGCTGTAGTAGCGCAGACCCACGTTGGCCTTCAGCCGCGATGTGATCGCGTAGGTCGCATCGCCGAACACCGCATATTGCTTAAGCGTCGTTGGCGAGAATACGTCGAACCAATGCGTGGTCGTCGCCCGGTCAAACGTACCGAGGTCAAGATAGGCGGATGGGTTCTGGCTCGTGCCTGCGAAGTTCCAGGTCGATCCGAAGTCGCTGTAATAGCCGCCGACCAGCCAAGTAAGCCTGCCGCTGCCCCGCGACGCGACGCGCACTTCCTCGCTCAACTGGTGCGAGGGGTCGTTCTCCTGACCGGAGACGAGACCACTACCGTTCGGGCCATAATAGCCGGGATTGGGCAGGCCGTTGTTCGCCGCGTAGGTGACGCCGGTGTTGACGTTGTTGAAGTCCTCGCTGGCGTCCTCTTGCTGTTTGGAGCGGCGCTTCCAGTAGGCCGTTGCCGACGTGATCGTCACCGGACCAGCATCATAGTTGATCGTGTTATTGAGGATGGTGATGCGATCGGTATCAGGCTCGGCCACATCGAACGGCTGATAGTGCGCCAGTGTACCAGGATCGCTGTCGTAGGCGCTGATGCCGTTCTGCTTGTTGTGCTGGAAAAAGGCGCCGAGAGTGACCGTCAGCTCGTCGATGGGTTTCCAGAGGATCGAGCCTCGCAGCGTGATTTCCCGATCCGAATTGGCATCCTTGTAGCGTTTTGTGACCGGCGCGCTGGCGACATCGCCGCGCGTTGCGCCATCGGTGCTGGTCAGCGGAAAGGACGAGGCGACGATGCGATCAATCCAGCCGCTCGTGTAGCTTTCGCTGCCGACCAGCCGGATCGCCAGGTGATCCCTGACGATCGGCAGATTCACCATCGCGTTTTCGATATGGTTGAAGCCGCCGCCCTGAGTGCCTGACAGGATCGCCTCGCCCGAGGCGGCGACCGCGCGTATATCGGGCTGATTCGTGATCAGACGGATCGTGCCGCCCATCGACCCAGCGCCGTAGAGCGTACCCTGGGGGCCGCGAAGCACCTCGACGCGAGCGAGATCATAAACGTTGGGATCGATGACCACCTTACCGTTTTGGGCGCTCGATGGGGCGGTGAGCGGAACATCATCGAGATAGAAGCCCACGGTCGGCGAGTTGCCACCGCTGGAGGTCATACCGCGCAATTCAAGCTCGGTCTGACTGGGTCCTTCGCTTTTCAGGGAAACGCCAGGCGTCGACTGGGCAAGGCTGGTGAAATTGGTGATGCCGCGCGCTTGCAACTCTGCACCACCTACCGCCGTGATGCTGATCGGTGTCGATTGCACGGTCGAAGAGCGCTTCTGTGCGGTTACGACGATCTCGCCAGGCACCGAAGTGCCGGACGAAACGTCCTGAGCGATGGCGGGCCAGGCGAACGAAAGGGCAGCGCCGCTCAGCAAAGCGGCACGATAGGCGAATTGTAGCGAAGGCATTGTGCAAAGGCCCCTTAAGACCGTTAGTTATAAATAATGCCTCTCCGTCCGGCTGTTTTAGCCGATATTATCATTATCGATGGTGTTATTTTTATGTTTTGCTTTTTACGATAGTTCTCCGTTCCCCCGGCACTATGAAAATTTCTCTTATTCTTATAGCCGTAATCAAGAAACATCGGAAACGCCGTGCAGTCATATAGATTGCATAAAATTTCTTCGTAACGCTCACGGATGAGGTATTCTCGCGCAACCGCGTAAAGATAATATTATTTGTCGCTATGCAGGACTTATACGAAGCGCAGCGATTGCGCCGGGCTACGAGCAACGAAAGGGCCAGTTGCGCGTGACGGCTAATGGCTCAGCCGCTCGTCAGCGCAGAATGCGCGCAATCAGGAACGACCTCGTTTGCTTAATTCAAGTACGCACCAAACCAGCAGAAGAAGGTTTAGGAGGGAGAGAATCAAGGAGAATTTACCGACCACGAAACATCTCGTCCAAACCCGGGCTTTGGGTCACCACGCTTGTCGTATCGTCCTTGCCGAGCTCCCGCCCGTACGTGTCGTCTGGGCGTTGCACGGGAGGGCGTCGCTCGCCGCGCAGACAAAGTCGCGCTGCGAGGATAAGGGCGCCGAGAAAAATCAACAGTGCGATGAGCCCGTCGCTCATTTCAGCATTCTCCGGCGAGTTGCCATAAAACGGTGATCACGCAGCTACCTTCGCGCGCGGCTGGGCCTTCTCGCGGTTCCGAACACGCCGCATTGGCAGGCTGCGACAATTCTTTTTAAAGTAGACGATCTCAAGAAGGGTCGGCCAAATCTCCAGTGACGACCGGATGAGACCGACCTCGTCGTCAACGAGACGGCTAACATTCTGCTGAAAGAAGTCTGGCTCGAAATCGTAGAAAGTGCGCGACAGGTTGAAAGCGAAGTGGCCGAGAGCCTCCCGCCTTTCTGGCGTCCGCGCTCCGGCTATGCCGGCCATCACCCGCGCATGTAAGGCGCGCGCCGAGTCCAGCATTTCCTCGGTATCCTGCTGGGTGACCGCCCCGTCATAATCAAAGGCGATCGTGAATTCATCGGTCCTCCGGAGCGTCTCACGAAATTTCCGCTTGAGGAGATTGCAAATTGCCTCGTTGAAAACCTCCGAGGCGAGCGGATTGCGCATGTAATTGTTCTTGATGTGGGTCTGCGCAGAATCGACGTGCGCAGCCGCAATGTTGGGCTGCTGGATCCACAGACGGTAGATATAATCCTCGAAGCGGAGCCGCGTGGGAAAGAATGGCGGCAGGCCGGTGCGATTGTCATAGCCGGCGACGCCGCAATCCATCCGCCAATTTTTGTTCGTCACGCAGGGCCGGAAGTTGACGAGAACGTAGGTCTCGTTGAGCATTTCCGCATCCACTTCGTCCGGGTGATCGAGGAACATGTCCACGAAGTCGACCGCGTCGATGTCGTTTGTGCCAGTGCGGAAGGTCTGCGCCATCTTGATGACCGCGGAGCGCGACACCTTGCCATCCTCGATCAGCATTGAGTTTTCGCGCGCCAGGCCGAGCGAGTTGTTCGTTTCCAGATCCATCGCGGTGTCGCGAAGGAAGTCGCCACGAGCGTAGTTCGCCGGAACTTCCGATACCGGCAACCCGAGAACGTCCCGGAAAGACTGAAGGATGTCATAAGACTTGCGGGTATGACCGTTAGCTCCGCGTGGAATCAGTTTGCCGCGACTGATCTCTCGTTCTCCAAGCGTTTCCGGACTGTCCTCGATCAGTGCGTAGGGCCGCATGTCATCGTCCGCGCTGACCATCAGATCGCCGAGCGTGTACATCAGAGTGAAATTGCGGTTGCCGCCGTAGCTCGGCCTGAAAAGATTGCGGACCAGCACGTCGAGTTTACGGTCGCGCAGCCGCTTACAGATGTAGGAGACGAACTGCTCCTTCTCGGCCGGGCCGATGTACCAAAGCTCATTATGCGTCCGCGTCTCTTCCAGCGTTGCGAAATACTTTTCGTGATTGGCAACGGAAGAATCGTCGAAGACATAGATCGGGGCGGTCTGCCCGCTTCGCTCGAAGTTGGCGTCATATGCCTCGACGGCCTCTCCGACATCGCGCAAACGATAGGTCGGAATAACGAAATGCAAGTCGGGTTCGATCACGATAAGGCTTTCGGAAAGGAGACTCAGGCGTTGCCGGTGGATCAACCGGAGGTGGTCGTCCGTTGGTTTCGCGAGATGAGGAACGTCGTCATGGCCATCTGCCCACCGACAAACCCGTCATGCGACAGCCACGGGTCGAATGGCGGTGGCCCAGCCTCCGTCGGCGCCTCGCTTCGTTACCGTAGAGAGCAAGCAGAATACCCAGCATCGCGGTCGCGAATCCGATAAAACTGACGATCAATCCGAGATTAGGTGCCACCTGCACGACCCCGACAAGATGCGGCGGGTGTGCAGTGGACACAACGGCCACTCCGACGATCGTGACGATCATGCCAATGGTGCGTATTGTCGAAGGGTGTGACCGTCGTACTCTCGATTTTGGTGTGCGACGCTTCATCCGATAGGGGAGCTTACGGGTATGCGGCGCAACGAAGGACGCGGCGGAATTTCGCGATGCCATATGGGATCAGCGCTTCCTCGAGAGGTCGATGCGCCGACGGCGAGCGGTTCGCTCGACGAGCCTAATTGAGCCGCCGTGGGTGGCCAGCGTCAGCTTCCCGGCGATGCGGGGTCTACCGGCTTTACCCGCTCCCGTTTCTCGATCCACTTGATCCGGAGCCAGAGATGGATGTTCAGCCAGATCATCGCCAGGATGATCAGCGCGAGGTAAAGGACCCCTGCTACGCTCATTTTCGCTACTCAAGACAAGTGTCCAACCAAGCCGCGCGGAGATGAGAAAAGGCGCATTTGAACTTCGTGGAGGTTGCCCACCCGACTGCCGCAATAAGCGATGTCCGTGCGATCGATCGCGGCGAGATCTCCAGACAGATGCTCAGATAGGCGATGCCCGCAAGTATCCGTTCGGACGCAGTGGCGTAATAAGACCCGACGGTGTGAACATGCCCAGATAGGCGCCGAGCTGCGACGATACCCAGCGGCACGGAGATAATCTCCCTCGGCCGCAGCATGTTATCGTATTCGACCAATCCAAAACGGCGCAACGTGCCGCACTCCAACTTTGCGGCATTTGATCTATCGAGGGCAGCATGAAGGTTCGAGAGCGAAAACACCCGATCGCATAAAGAGAGCATAGTATTTATGGAATCTCATCGTGGTCGCCGAATTATGACTTTTTGGCAGCTTGACTGCCCAACGCTCGCGGGAGCAGGGGGCGTCTTCCGGCGCGGTTCTGCGTACCGATAAAGAAAATGCGAACGGGTCCTGAGACAGTTTCACATAGAGGCGCGCCTCCGAACGTTATCGGCTAGCTCACTCGCCGCTATCTGCTTCGGTCGTTCGGGTGGGTGAATGGGATGAGCGACTTGAGTGACGCGGCCGCCGGCGAGCTTCAAACCGGCAGGCGCGGCGTCTATCTCGCTGATGTCGTCGATCTGCTTCAATCGCTTACGCCAGATCAAGCGGCTGCCGCGCTGTCCGACATGGAGGACGTGCGAGCTATAGGCGCGCTCGATCGCCCCGAGTTCACCTCCGCGCCTGTCGTGCTCGCACGTTTGCCGGCGGAGCGCGCCAGGTGGCTCTTCTCGCATATGGCGGAAGATCGCGCGGCTGACGTTCTGGCACTGATGGATGCGAAGTTCGCGGCGGTCCTCTTGGACGGACTTACCCCTGGCGCTCGCTTATCGGTTGAGCGCCTGCTTCACTGGCCGGAAACCAGCGCGGGCGGAATGATGACAACCGAGTTCGTCGCCGCGCCAGCGAGCGCAACGGTTCAGGCAGTCCTGCAGCACATCCGCACGATCGAACGTAGTCGAGAAACGGTTTACTCCATTTTCCTGATAGAGTCGGGTGGCCGGTTGGCGGCGACGATTTCGCTGCGTCGTCTGATCGCGGCCGATCCGGCGTCACCGGCGATGGAATTGGCACGGGGTCGAGACCCCGTCATTGCAACCCCGACCATGGACCGCGACGAGGTGATCGACCTGATCCGTCGCCATGACCTGCTGGCGCTGCCGGTCGTGGACGATGCTGGCTATCCGCTCGGTATCGTCACCGTCGACGACGTGCTGGACGGTCTTGTCGACAAACACACCGAGGAAGCGCAGCGCTTCGGTGGCGTCGAAGCCCTCCAGCGCCCGTATCTCGAGACCGGATTTTTGACGATGATCCGCAAACGGGCCGGATGGCTGAGCGTCCTGTTCCTCTCCGAGATGCTGACCGCGAGCGCGATGCAGCATTTCGAAAGCGAATTGGAACGGGCGGTCGTTCTTACGCTGTTCATTCCGCTGATCATGAGTTCCGGCGGCAACAGCGGCAGCCAAGCAACCTCCCTTATCATTCGCGCCCTGGCGCTTGGGCAGATTCGCCTCGCCGATTGGTGGCGTGTGGCTCTACGGGAGCTGCCTATGGGCCTTACGCTCGGCACCATGCTTGGCATCGTCGGGATCGCGAGAATCGCGCTCTGGCAAAACTTCGGTTTTTATGATTACGGAGTTCACTGGCCGCTGATCGCGGCAACGGTCGCTGCGGGACTGGTAGGCATCGTGACCTTCGGATCACTGGCGGGCTCGATGCTGCCTTTCGTCCTGCAGCGTCTTGGCTTCGACCCGGCGAGCGCTTCGGCGCCATTCGTAGCAACCCTCGTCGACGTTACCGGGCTTATTATTTACTTCACAATCGCGCTCGCTATCCTGTCCGGTACGCTTTTATAGATTTTCTCGATATCGAATGGCCGCTTCCGCGTTGTGAGAGTTCGAAACGTAAGGCGGCATAACTATATGCGAATTATATGCGGGCGCATACTCCTCAATCTCGTAACCCAACGCCGCTGCTGACTAATAGCCCGCTTTCGATAGCTTCACGAGGGCATATGCAGGACATCATCTGGATCGCGATCGCCGGGGGGCTGCTGGCGCTGGCGCTCGCCTACGTTCGCCTTTGCGACAACGCCTGAGCGCTGCGCGATGACAATCGATCTCTGGCTCGCGGCGCTGACCGCGATCGGCCTCCTTTTCTATCTGGTCGCGGTGCTGCTGCGGCCAGAGCGTTTCTGACGGAACAAGAATCATGACCATTCAGGGCTGGATCCTGATCCTCCTGTTCGTCGGCCTGCTGCTGGCGATCACCAAGCCGATCGGCCTCTGGCTGTTCGCGCTCTACGAAGGCCGGCGGACGCCGCTGCACACGGTGCTCGGCCCGATCGAGACCGGTTTCTACAAACTCTCCGGCGTCGATCCCCACGCCGAGCAGGGCTGGCGGACCTATGCCGTCCACATGCTGCTGTTCAACGCGGTGCTGGCGCTGTTCACCTATGCCATCCTGCGCCTACAGGCCTTCCTGCCGCTCAACGCGCCGGGCTTCGCCAACATCGGGCCGGACGGGGCGTTCAACACCGCGATCAGCTTCACCAGCAACACCAACTGGCAATGGTATTCAGGCGAGTCGACCATGTCGAACCTCAGCCAGATGCTCGCGCTGACAATCCACAATTTCACCAGCGCCGCGACCGGCATCGCGCTTGCCTTCGCGCTGTTCCGGGGTTTCGCGCGGCGGCAGATGACGACGCTCGGCAATTTCTGGGCCGACATCACGCGGATCACGCTCTACCTGCTGCTGCCGCTCTGTCTCGTCTATGCGCTCTACCTGATCTGGAGCGGGGTGCCGCAGACGCTGACCCAGCAGATCAACGCGACGACGCTGGAAGGCGCCAAGCAGGTGATCACGCTCGGGCCGGTCGCGTCGCAGGAAGCGATCAAGATGCTCGGCACCAACGGTGGCGGCTTTTTCAACGCCAACAGCGCGCACCCGTTCGAGAACCCGACCGCGCTCACCAATTTCGTCCAGATGCTGTCGATCTTCGCGCTCGGCGTCGGCCTCACCTGGTGCTTCGGCAAGGCGGTGGGCAATACCCGCCAGGGCTGGGCGATCGTCTCGGCGATGCTGATCCTGTTCATGGCGGGCACCGCGATTTGCTATTGGCAGGAAGCGGCGGGCAACCCGATGCTCCACCAGCTCGGCCTCGCCGGCGGCAATATGGAGGGCAAGGAGGTGCGCTTCGGCATCTCGGCCTCCAGCCTGTTCGCGGTCGTCACCACGGCGGCCTCGTGCGGCGCGGTCAATGCGATGCACGACAGCTTCACCGCGATCGGCGGCATGATCCCGATCTTCAACATGCAGCTGGGCGAGGTCGTCGTCGGTGGCGTCGGCGCGGGCATCTACGGCTTCCTGCTGTTCGCGATCCTCGCGGTGTTCGTCGCCGGGCTGATGGTCGGCCGCACGCCCGAATATGTCGGCAAGAAGATCGAGGCACGCGAGATGAAGCTGGCGGTGATCGCCATCGCCATCCCGCCATTGGCGATCCTTGGCCTGACAGCAGCGGCCTGCGTCACCGGTGCCGGCCTGGCGGGGCCGCTCGCCAAGGGCGCGCACGGCTTCAGCGAGATCCTCTACGCCTTCTCGAGCGCGGCGGCGAACAATGGTTCGGCGTTCGGCGGGCTTAGCGGCAATACGCCCTTCTACAACCTGCTGCTCGCGCTCGTCATGGCCGTCGGCCGGTTCGGGGTGATCCTGCCCGTGCTGGCGATCGCCGGTGGTCTGGCCGCCAAGCGCCGGAGTCCCGAGGGTCCCGGCTCCTTCCCGACCACCGGGCTGCTGTGGATCGGGCTTCTCGCGGCGATCATCGTCATCGTCGGCGGCCTCACCTTCCTGCCGGCGCTCGCACTCGGTCCGATCGCCGACCAGGCGCAGGTCGCCGCCGGCACGTTGCTCTAAGAAGGTCCTGTCCCATGGCAAACGCCTCGCTGTTCATCGGCCCCCTGCTCATCGTGGCTTCCCGCGACGCCGTCTTCAAGCTCGATCCCCGCAAGCTGATCAAGACGCCCGTCATGTTCGTGACGGCGATCGTCGCCACGCTGTCGACCGTGCTGTTCGTGAGGGGATTGGTGACTGGCACCGGCAAGCCGTTGTTCGAAGGACAGCTCGTCTTCTGGCTGTGGCTGACAGTGCTCTTCGGCAACGTCGCCGAGGCGCTGGCGGAAGGCCGCGGCAAGGCGCAGGCCGCTTCGTTGCGCGCGACCAAGGCGGAACTGCGTGCCAAGAGGCTGATCGGGGTCGCCGACGCCTGGGAAATCGTTGACGCCACCCGCCTCGAGGTCGGCGACGAGGTGCTCGTCGAGACGGGCGACCTGATCCCCGCTGATGGTGAAGTCGTCCGCGGCGTCGCCTCGGTCAACGAAGCGGCGATCACCGGCGAGAGCGCCCCCGTCATTCGGGAAGGCGGCGGCGACCGCTCGGCGGTGACGGCGGGTACGCGCGTCATCGCCGACAGCATCACCGTTCGCGTGACGGCCGCCGCCGGGCAAGGCTTTCTCGATCGCATGATCGCGCTGGTCGAGGGCGCGCAACGCCAGAAGACGCCCAACGAAATCGCGTTGACGATCCTGCTCGCAGGGTTGACGCTGATCTTCCTGATCGCCGTCGGCACGCTGCCGGCCTTCGCCTCCTACGCCGGCGGCGTGCTGGCTGTGCCGGTGCTCGTGGCGCTGTTCGTGACGCTGATCCCGACGACCATTTCGGCCCTGCTCTCCGCGATCGGCATCGCAGGTATGGACCGGCTCGTGCGCTTCAACGTGCTGGCGAAATCCGGCCGTGCGGTGGAGGCGGCGGGCGATATCGACACCTTGCTGCTCGACAAGACCGGCACGATCACCATCGGCGATCGGCAGGCCACAGCCTTTCTCCCCGTCCCGGGCGTGACTATGGCGGAACTGACCGCCGCCGCACGTCTCGCCAGTCTGTCCGACGAGACGCCCGAAGGCCGATCGATCGTGGTGCTGGCCGGCGACGGCGATCCGGCACCGGCCGGCGCCCAGGACATCAAATTCACCTCGCTAACCCGCGTTTCGGGGCTTCAGATCGGTAAGCGGGCGCTCGTCAAAGGTGCGGTCGATGCGATCTTGCGACGGCTCGGCGACGTGCCCGATACTGATGCCCTGCGAACGATCGCCGACGAGATCGCACGCAGCGGCGCGACCCCGCTCGCCGTTGCCGACGGCAACCGCTTGCTCGGCGTGGTGCAGCTAAAGGACATTGTGAAGGCCGGCATCCGCGAGCGATTCGGTGAGCTGCGCCGCATGGGCATCCGCACGGTGATGATCACCGGCGACAACCCGCTCACCGCCGCCAGCATCGCGGCCGAGAGCGGGGTCGACGATTTCCTCGCCGAGGCGACGCCCGAGGACAAGCTGGCGCTGATCCGCAAGGAGCAGGAGGGCGGCAAGCTCGTCGCGATGTGCGGGGACGGCACCAACGACGCGCCTGCGCTCGCCCAGGCCGATGTCGGCGTAGCGATGAATACCGGCACGCAGGCCGCGCGCGAGGCCGGCAACATGGTCGATCTCGACAGCGATCCGACCAAGCTGATCGAGATTGTGGGCCTGGGCAAGCAACTGCTAATGACGCGCGGTGCGTTGACGACCTTCTCGATCTCGAACGACGTGGCAAAATATTTTGCGATCCTGCCGGCGATCTTCCTGGCGCTCTATCCGGGGCTTGCCGGACTGAATGTCATGAGGCTCGGCAGTCCCACGAGCGCGATCCTGTCGGCGATCATCTTCAATGCACTGATCATTCCAGCGCTGGTGCCGCTGGCGCTCAAGGGCGTGAAATACCGACCGGCGGCGGCCGGCACGCTGCTGGCGCGCAATCTTGCCATCTACGGCATCGGCGGGCTGATTGCGCCGTTCGTGGGGATCAAGGTCATCGACCTCGCCGTCTCTGCCCTGCACCTTGCCTGAAGGACGTCCTCGATGATCACCGAAACGCTCCGCGCGCTGCGCCCCGCCACCGTTCTCCTCCTCGGCATGACGGTCGTCACCGGCCTCGCCTATCCAGCCGTGA
>CAXTMT010000022.1:0-1266 GCA_964245355.1 uncultured Sphingomonadaceae bacterium | reverse complement strand
TACCGGCATCACGCAGATGGCGATGCCGGCGAACGCCAACGGCAGCCTCATCGAGGATCGGGGCCGCGTGATCGGCTCCCGCTTGATCGGCCAGAATTTTTCGACCGATCGCTATTTCCATCCCCGCCCGTCGGCGGCGGGCAAGGACGGCTACGACGCCAGCGCATCGGCCGCGACGAACCTCGCGCCGGGTTCGAAGGGCTTGAGCGATGCCATCGCCAAGCGCGTGAAGGACGCGCGGGCGGAAGGGATGACCGGGTACTTGTCCCCTGACCTGGTCACCACTAGCGCCTCGGGGCGGGATGCCGCTCTCAGCCCCGAGGCGGCGTTGTTTCAGGTCACCCGGATCGCCAAAGCGCGCGGCTTGAGCACCGCAAAGATCAAGGCGCTCGTCGCCGCGCAGATCGACCAGCCCATCCTCGGCATCATCGGCGAGCCGCGCGTGAACGTCCTGCTGCTCAATCGACGACTCGACACGCTTTCCGCTACCACGGCGCGGTGAACGACGCACGGCCCTCTCCCGAAGCGCTGCTTAAGGCAGCCCGGCGCGAGGGTCGCGGGCGGCTGAAGATCTTCCTTGGCGCTGCACCCGGCGTCGGCAAGACCTTCGAGATGCTGCGCGAGGGCGCGGAAATGCTCGACGCCGGCACCGACGTTGTCGGCGGCGTCATCGAAACGCACGGGCGGGCCGAGACCGAACGCTTGACCACGCCGTTCGAGGTCCTGTCCCGCGCCGCGGTTGTCCACGGCGCGCATACCATCGCTGAATTCGATCTCGACGCGATGCTCGTGCGGCGCCCGCAGGTCGCGCTGATCGACGAGCTCGCCCACACCAACGCGCCCGGCAGCCGGCATCCCAAGCGCTGGCAGGATATCGAGGAACTGCGCGACGCCGGCATCGACGTGCTCAGCACCCTCAACATCCAGCACGTGGAAAGCCTCAACGACGTCGTCGCGAGCTTCACGCGGGTGCGCGTGCGCGAGACGGTGCCCGACAGCGTGTTCGACGAAGCGGAGATCGAGATCGTCGACTTGCCGCCCGACGAGCTGATCGAGCGGCTGAAAGACGGCAAGGTCTACGTGCCGGCCGAAGCGAGCCGGGCGCTCGGGCATTTCTTCTCCAAGGCGAACCTGTCCGCCTTGCGCGAAATGGCGCTGCGCCGCGCGGCGCAGACCGTCGATCGCGCGATGCTCGAGCATCTCGATGCGAACGCGGTGGCGGGCACGTTCGGCGCGGGCGAGCGCGTGCTGGTCGCGGTCAACGAA
>CAXTMT010000021.1:0-22769 GCA_964245355.1 uncultured Sphingomonadaceae bacterium | reverse complement strand
CGTCGAGCAGGCTCTGCACGATCGCGAGGCTCGGCGCGTCGCGCATGTCGTCGGTGTTGGGCTTGAAGGTCAGCCCGAGCAGCGCCACGGTCCTACCGCGCGGGTCGCCGCCGAGCGCCTCGGCCACCTTGCGGCCCATGGCCCGCTTGCGCGCGTCGTTGACCTGGACCACCGCCTCGACGATGCGCATGGGCGCTTCTGCATCCTCGGCGGTCTTGAGCAGCGCCAGCGTGTCCTTGGGGAAGCACGAGCCGCCATAGCCGGGGCCGGCGTGAAGGAACTTTCTACCGATGCGATTGTCGAGGCCGATCCCGCGGCTGACGTCCTGGACGTCGGCGCCGACCGCCTCGCACAGATCGGCGATCTCGTTGATGAAGGTGATCTTGGTCGCGAGGAAGGCGTTGGCGGCGTATTTGATCAGCTCCGAGGTACGCCGGTCGGTGAAAAGCATCGGACTCTCGTTGATGAACAGCGGCCGATAGATCTCGCGCATCACCTCGCGCGCCGCCTCGCTGTCGCTGCCGATGACGATGCGGTCGGGGCGCTTGAAGTCGCCGATCGCGGCGCCCTCGCGCAGGAATTCCGGGTTCGACACCACGTCGACGGCCAGATCGGGCTTCGCCTCTCGCATGATCGCCTCGACGCGGTCGCCGGTGCCGACCGGAACGGTCGACTTTGTCACCACTACCGCCGGGCCGGTCAGTGCCGCCGCGATTTGGGCGGCGGCGGCGAACACATGGGACAGATCGGCATGGCCGTTACCGCGCCGTGACGGGGTGCCGACCGCGATGAACGCCGCCTCGGTCCCCGCGACCGCCCCCGGCAGGTCGGTGGTGAACGACAACCGGCCGGCGGCGGCGTTGGCAGCGACCAGCTGCTTGAGACCGGGCTCGTAAATCGGCATCCGACCCGCGACGAGCTCGGCGATCTTGCTCGCATCGGTGTCGACGCAGACCACGTCGTGCCCGAAATCCGACAGGCACGCCCCCGACACCAGGCCGACATATCCCGAACCGATCATCACGATACGCATGGTGTTGGTCCGATCAAAATCAAACAATGGTGTAGATGCGGGTCGCGAGATGCGCCGGGCGGCATCTGCGTCAAGGAACCGTGCTCACACCATCGCATGTCGGCCCAGCAGCGCGTCGAAATAATCAATCGTCTTGGCAAGGCCCTCCCTCAACGGGACGGTCGGCTGCCAGCCGAGCGTCTTTTCGGCCAGCGCGATATCCGGTCGGCGTTGCCTGGGATCGTCCGCGGGCAACGGTAGGTTGATGATACGGGACGACGACCCCGTCATCTCGATCGCCAACTCTGCAAGCTGGCGGATCGTGAATTCCCCGGGATTGCCGATGTTGACCGGACCGAGCGTTTCATCCTGTATCATCAGCCGATGGAAACCCTCGATAAGATCGTCGACATAACAGAATGACCGCGTCTGCGTACCGTCGCCATAGATCGTGATGTCGCTGCCTTTGAGTGCCTGAACGACGAAATTTGAGACGACGCGGCCGTCATTAGGATGCATGCGAGGGCCATAGGTGTTGAAGATTCTCGCAACGCGCACTTCGACGCCGTGTTGACGATGATAATCGAAGAACAGCGTTTCGGCCGCGCGTTTTCCCTCATCGTAACAGGAGCGCGGTCCAAGCGGATTGACATGGCCCCAGTAACTCTCCGGCTGCGGGTGGACGAGCGGATCGCCATAGACCTCGCTGGTCGAGGCCTGAAAGATGCGTGCCTTGGTGCGCTTGGCAAGGCCGAGCATGTTGATCGAGCCCAAGACACAGGTCTTCAACGTCTGAACGGGATCGAACTGATAATGCACTGGCGATGCCGGACAGGCGAGATTGTAAATCTGGTCGATTTCAACGACAAGGGGTTGAGTAATATCGTGGCGCAAAGTTTCGAATCGAGGGTTGTCAAGCAGATGTTCGATGTTGGACCGTCTGCCCGTGTAGTAATTGTCCACGCACAGCACCTCGTGCCCTTCAGCTAGCAGGCGCTCGCACAGATGCGATCCCAGAAAACCGGCCCCGCCGGTCACGAGCACCCGCCCGCGTAGCAAATCGTCTACCTTCTTCATCAAATACTCCCGGGGGCTGCTGCTCGCCTACCCGGCGAGGCCCGGTTCGGCAACAAGAGCCTGTTAATGCAGTCGATGACGGTCGACGCCGGGGCAGCTACGGTCGCCAGGGTCACGTCGATGGCAGCTCATCCCAGGTGGCGACGCGCCAGCAACCGTCACTTGCCGCGTCCCGGTCGTCCCGCGTCAGCAGCCCAAACGCCCCGGTGCGCAGCTTTAACGCCTTTCCGTCATGGCCCGCGAGAGCGACGAGAGCAAACCGTGCGGCGCCGCTGCTGGTCACCAATAACGTGTCTCCAGTTGGCGGGGCGTCGAGCATGGAACGCCAGCCGCGAAGGCGATCTGCGGCGTCCACGCGCCAATCCGGCGGTGGCACCGCTTCACGCTCCCATCGATCCAGCATCCCCTTGCCAACCCGCATCGCGACCGCCGCTTCGGGTTGGTTTTCGTCGGGTCCGTGATCGATTTCGGCCAGCCATTCGTGGGTTTCCACCACCAGCCGATCGTTCAGGCGCGCCAAGATGATCGCAGCGGTCTCGCGGGTTCTCATCAACGGTCCGGCAAACGCCCGGGCAAACTTCACGGCATGACAGGCGAAATGGTCACCCAGCGCGACCGCTTGTTCGCGACCGCTTGCCACCAGGGGCAGGTCGGTACGCCGGCCGATCCGGCGCGGCGGCTCCTCGGCCTCAAACGTATTGCCGTGCCGAACGATGAACAGCCTCGTCACTGTCCGTACGGATCGCCGCAGCGCTCGAGCAATTGCCTGGCGAGATGAAGATCGTCGTGCGTGTCGATACCGCTCATGCCGATCGGTGGATCGTCGACCGTCACGGTCTGTATCGGTATGCCGAGATCGATGAATCGCAGCTGCTCTAGCCCTTCCAAGGCTTCGTAGCGCGACGTAGGTGCCGCATCGAAGCGTTCGAGCGCGGGGCGGGAATAGCCATAGAGCCCCAGGTGACGGTAGACGGGAGACAGGGGGCAGGTATCGCGCTGACCGGCCTCGTCGCGGATAGCCGGCAGGATCTGCTTCGAGAACCAGAGGGCACGGCCGTCCTGTGCGATGGTACACGAGGTGCCGCTGAACGGTGCGCTGGCCTTCTGCACGCGCCATCGATCGAGCGCCGTCCAGTCGAGCCGGACGATCGGGGTGGCGACTTGAGCGCCGGTGTCAAGCGCGCCGATGACTTCGGCGATTGCCTCGGGCGGAAGGAAGGGAGCATCGCCTTGGAGATTGACGATCGTTGCGGGAGGTTTTTCTCGCATCGAGGCGACAGCCAGAGCACGGGACGACCCGGACGAGATCGCCGTGCTGGTCATGACTGCCGTACAGTTTAGCGAGCTTGCGGCGTCGGCGATCCGCTTGTCGTCTGTCGCCACGACGATATCGACTGCCTCGATCGCGCGGGTCGCTCGCCTCGCCAGATCGATCATCCGCGCGATGATGGTGTGGCCGCCCAACTCGATCAGGGGTTTGCCTGGCAGCCGGGTCGATCCCCAGCGAGCGGGTATGACGACCAGATGCGTCAAATGACCCCCGCTCGCAAAATGTCGTGGACGTGGACGATCCCCGCCAAACCGGCGTCGTCGGTCACGAAAAGTTGCAGGACGTTGTTGCCATTCATGACCGCCAGCGCTTCCGAAGCCAGCTCCCGATGGTCGACCGTCAGGGGATTGATCGTCATGTGGTGTCGGATCGACGCATCGACCGGCGCGATGGTCAAGGCGCGACGCAGATCGCCGTCGCTGAATCCGCCGACCAAGCATCCTCGATCGTTCAGCACCCCGGTGATACCGAACCGCTTCTGCGACATCTCCAGCATCGCCGACAGTATGGTCGCATCCTCGGGCACTACCGGTATGGCTTCCGCGACGCTCATGATGTCGCCAACCCGCAGCAGCTGCGCGCCGAGACTTCCCTTGGGATGGAAAATCTTGAATTGGTCGGCAGAAAAACCTTTCGCGTCGATCAACGCCATCGCTAGGGCGTCGCCGAGCACCGATTGCAGCAGCGTCGAGCTGGTTGGCGTGAGCCTATTCGGGCAAGCTTCCTCGACCTGAGGCAGGAGCAGAACAACGTTCGCGGCGCGGCCCAATGTGCTGCGCCCACGCGACGTCATGACCACGAGCGGAACTTCGAACGTTCGGCAATAGGACAGGATGTCCGAGACTTCGTTCGTTTCGCCGGACCAAGACAGTGCAAGAACGATGTCGTTGCCCGTGATCATGCCAAGATCGCCGTGGCTTGCTTCGGCTGGGTGAATGAAAAACGCGGGCGTTCCGGTCGAGGCGAGCGTTGCGGCGATCTTGCGCCCGACAAGGCCGCTCTTGCCCATCCCAGTTACGATCACGCGACCCGACGTCGCGGCGATCAAATCGGCGGCTGCGAGAAATGCTTCGCTCAGCGGCAACCGCTCAAGCGCCCTGCGGAGCGATGACAGCGCTCGCGATCCAACGTCGAGCGTTCGAAGCCCAGCGTTGAGAGCGACATTGTTCTCAGCCCTCAGTCCGACTGCCTTCGTCGCCACCACTCGTTCCCTCGTTGCTCGCGCCTCTTCGACAAATCGCTCGTCCGCCGCAAGGGCTTGCCGAGCCCGTCATGTGCGTCACGGTCCGTGCACAAGAAATCCCTCCACCCGGAATGTGGCCAGGTCGACCGACTCCGAGTGAGCGGATGATGCGGTGACGTCCTCGATCCTCAGTTGGACGAGGCCGGGCAACGTCATGATCGGTCGGAATGAGATCGATCGGCGTTCGCCGCGGGGCAAGATACCCGCGATGGGCCACTGGGCGCCGAAGATGCGGAAATCACGGTCCTCGAACCGACCGCCGACCAGCTGAAGCGTCATCATGGACCCGGGTTCGGAAACGCGACATGCCAGCAACCCACCGCCCGGCTTCGTTCGGGCGCCCCCATCGTCGATCGGAAACCAGTTGGTGCCGGCACGAAAAATCTCGCCGGCGTCTCGCCAGTGTTTTATCTCGACCGATCCGACCAGGCCGAGTGAATAGAAGACCCCCCAACGGACGGCGGGCGGTCGTTCTCGGCCCGGTCCGGGCGTTGATGGTGTCGCCCGCATGGCCCTGATTGTCGCCATGATCTGGCCGCCTATCGCTACCCAGCTCCGGGGTCTGAACTCTTTCGCGATTCTTCGCTCGCGGGCCCGCCTGGCCTCGGGATCGCTGATCAGCAACTCAGCCGCGTCCGCCAGGCCGTTGGCGTCCGCTGGCGTCACATAGACCGCGTAGCTCCCGCCCGCCTCGGGGAGGGCCGCCGCCGTGGTGGTGACCACGACCTTGCCGTAGCAGAGAGCTTCGGTGATCGGCAGCCCCCATCCTTCGTACAGGCTCGGGTAGATCACGAACAGGCTGCCGCGATACAGCGCCGCCAGCGTTTCATCGCTGACATCGGACAGCAGGGTGATATGATCGCCCAGATCGGCGACCCGCTCGAGCGCCTCGTACACGGCATCGTTTCGCCAGCCGCTCCGCCCGACGCATATTAGTCGCGGCACGCGGTTCGCGCCGAGTTTCCTTACGAGAGCGGTCCAGGCTTCGAACGCGAAGACATGCCCCTTGCGCGGTTCGATCGTGGACACGAAGAGAACATATGAATCGGCCGCGGGCAAATCGGTGGCGGGCTCTCTGGCGGCCGGAGCGCGCCGAGCGCTCGCGAACTCCGCGTCCAGCCGAACCACGGTCACGTGATCCGGGTCGAGCGCCACGCCGACCCGCGCCGCCGCGTCGATCAGGTCGCGTTTCGTGGCCTCCGAAATCGACAGAAAGGCGTCGGCATGGTCAAACACACCGACCAGCCACGCCAGAAACTCCTTTACCAATTCGTCCGTGAAGAAATCCGGGTGAAGTACGGGAATGAGGTCGTAGACCATCGGAATGTATTGAATGCCATATCGGCGCTTCGCATCACGTACATGCAGAAAATAATTAGGAATCGACCAAGAATTGCCCAAGCTGACGAGGACGGTGTTCCAAGGAAAATCGAACGACGTCGACATTAGAATCTTCAGATGGATGGCGTTACGCGTAATCAACCATGAAGAATTTCCATTTATCTCATCGGTAATGCTGAGGCTGGCAAGTCGCAAAAACAGCTTTGGAGAGACCTTGATCCATCCGCCCCTGGCATCGTTGAAATAACAAATCTCGATCCGCTCATCGACACACGGCGAATGAAGGGCGTGCAACAAAACCTCGATCTGGACGCGCTGGATGCCGGTCGGTCGCCGGAAGCGTCGGACATATTTGAGAAAATCGGATACGTCATATACGATCGTCGTCGCGTATTCGCCCGCGGGCCCATCGTCTTCCAGATCGATCGAGTCGTTGGCGATACGGGCTAGAAGACCGGCGGCGATCTCCCGCCCATGCGACAAGTCGACCCGCTCGAGCGTCTCGAAGACTTCCCGCATCGCTTCTTCATCGCCCGGATCGCGCAGGACGACCGACGCATAGCGGCGCGCGGCTTCCTCCCACGCGCCACGCATCTTCAGGATATGACCGAGCTGCATCGCCACGTCCCGGGAGTCCGGATCTAGGTTATAGGCCTCCATGTAGACACGTTCGGCGCCTGCCAGCCGACCATCTTCCTTCAATGCGTGACCCAGCTGAGTGGCGATATGCGCGAGACGGGGCTCGATGTTCAGCGCTTGATTGTAGAATTCGGCCGCGCGCTTCCAGTCCCGTCGGTCGCGGGCGGCGTCGGCGCGCCGGATCGACCGGTGACATCGTCCCGAAACAAGTACGCCGGCGGATCGGCGGCGCCCTGGCCACCACCACCTCACGAGCGGTCGCCAGGAATGCCGGAGAATATCGACCTGCTCTTCCCATGGGCGGTCGGTCGCACGCCATTGCCCAACGGGCGAGAGTCGACCGGCCATCTCCTCGGGCTCGCGCGGGTGGTTCGCCGCGGACCGCCGCCATCGCAGCGATGGTTACCGTGTGCCGACCTTCGAGTGGGGTGCATTTAAGCGTCCGGCCGCTCTACTGTCCCGTAGGGAGGGGTCTCCGCGGCGCGGTCCCGGTATTCATCGGGAGGCCGCCGGCGATAGACTCTATGATCGTTCAGGTTTTGAAGTGCGAGGCTTTCTACGAGCAGCATGCGACCAGCGGCGCCGGGCGGCAGGACAAAGATGCCCCGCACGCCCACGCCGACCACTTTTCGTATTTTCACGCCGTCGCGCTTGGTTACGACGGTTTCCGTCACGTCTGACGATATCGTGAGGCTTACAGGGCGCTCGGTTGGCGGAACGTCGACTACGACCCATCTCGACGCGCCCATCGACAAATCCCCGACCGAGATCGCCTTGGCCTGATCATCGGTAATCCTGAACCGTGTGGAGTTTGAGGGCAGCCCCTCCAGATGGATGGCAACCGAAATCGGGCTTGTCTCCTTTGACGGAACTGGAACCGCGAAGCGCAATTCGCCGCCGGCGCGCCGCGTTCGCGTGCCCTGAGGCTCGACCTCATACCAACCCAATCCACGGCGAAGAGTTTCCTCCGTGCCCATGCCCGGCCATATCCTCACCTCCTCATTTTGCTGGAAGGGGTAATAGCCGCCAATCGCCACACGAGGGACGGCGCGATCCCGCGCAGGGATGGGCGAAGCCATGAACCGCCGGATGGAATCCTTCATCTGCCGGGCGATCGCCAGCCAGGGGCGTGGCCGGAAATGTCGAGCGATGGCCTGCTCTCGTCGCTCCCTGAAGCCCCGGTCGAATATTAGCCGTTCAAGCTGCTCGACCAAAGAAACGCTCGAACCGCTACGGAAATACAGCGCGAAATCTCCACCCGCTTCCGGAATAGCGGAATTGTCAGCGACCAGCGCGACCTTGCCGTAACTCAACGACTCTGTGACCGGCAAACCCCATCCTTCATAAAGACTAGGATAGATCGTAAAGAGGCAATTCTTGTAGAGTTGGTCGAGCATTGCATCGCTGACATCTGACAGGACAATGACCCGCTCAGTAAGTGAGTCATCCAACGACAGCTGCTCGATTATCTCGCTGCCTTTATACCCCCTGTTGCCGACCAATACGAGAAAAGGTACTCGTTCCGGGTCATGCCGGTTGATCAATTGGCGCCATGCGACAAAGGCAGCTCGCTGGTTCTTCCTGACGTCAATCGTGGATACGAGCAGCACATAGTTGCCATCGAGCAGCCGGGCCGGCAGGTGCGCGCGCTCGTCGATGTTTCCCATCGACCGGCAATGGTCGCCGTCGAGGGAAATGATGTCAATCGCTTCTGTGCTGATCTCATGGCCCAGACCGGTCGCCACTGAAACAAAATCCGCACGGCTGGCTTCCGAAATGGTTAGAAAATGGTCGGCATGATACAGGACGCCCATTATCCATTCGATAAAGTCGGCAACCAAACGCGGCGTACATAACAACGGTCGGACGATCGGTATCATGTCGTAGATAAACGGTATGTATCGAATATTATAGCGGTCTTGAAGATGGCGAATATATAAAAAGTAATTAGTCGACCACCAGGATGTGCCCAAACTTACGAGAGCATCGCCGGAGCAAAACTCAAGTCTAGCTCTCGATGTGTCAGCCTCGATGCTGGCAACACTTTGCTGCCAAAGGGGATCTTTGCGATCGTTTCCGATCCGACTCAGTCGTATTAATTCCTGAAAAGAGGCGGCGGATACCGACTGCCAACGATTCTCCTCGGGTAGAAGCCGGCAGAGGCGGATGTTCACCGCGTCTCTGTCGAGCAGACCCTCAATAATCGCGGTCTGAACCCGCTGCACGCCGGTCGGCGTGCGGCTACGCCGAAAATACCAAAGCAGATCGGAAATGTCGAAAAATATTGAACCGGCGGCGGACGTGCTGGCAAGCGTCCCGGTCTCTTCCTGGTTGCTTGTTCCGCCGATGTCGGCGCCCTCCCGCCCGTCGCCTGCTATAGCGGGCCGATCGATCGGCGTTGCGGATGCTCGGCCGGAAGCGACATGTGTTCTAGACAAGACTCAGCTCGTTCTTCAGCAGGGGAATGGGCGGTCGATTAACGATTGTTGCATGCCTGACCGCTCGGACGAGTTCAAGTGGACGGCGGCGTTGATATGTCGTGACGGAACCGTCAAAGGACCGCAAACTCCAGCGGGAGACCAATGTGTTGCGATTGAGACGACGTCGTCGCTCGGCAGGCGTTGTCGTGAGCGAGACGGTTTACCAGCTTCTGCGCGCGGGCAATCGGGCGAGGGATCACGGCCGGTGGGAGGAAGCGAGAGACCTGTACCTCGACGCTCTGGAGACGATGCCGGGCCTGCATCACATCTGGCTACAACTTGGCCACGCGCGAAGCGAAACCGGCGATCACGAAGGTGCGGTGGGAGCTTACCGACACGCGATGGATGCGGGCGCTGCGCCGCGCGAGGCTTGGCTTTTCATCGGCCACGCCTATAAACGCGCGACAAACGTCTCACGGGCAGCAAATGCCTATCTTGAGGCGGTCAAGGCGGGGCAGCTCGACGCCGTGGTCGAACTGACGCATCTTACCGACACTGTTTTCCCCATCGAACAGGATATGTTCGAGCAGGTCATCGCCAGAATGACCGCGAGAGTTGCAAGCGCCGCCGTCTCATCGCCAATGCTGCCGGGTCACACGACTGTCGTTTACGACCTTTCCGATCTTGTCGCGCATTTTCGTCAATTTCGTCTTCCGAGTGGTATCCAGCGCTTTCAAATAGAGGTCGTTGATCACGCTCTCCACCGTTCCACCACCGCGAACCGTATTTGTTGTTTCGTCAGCGGCCGCGAGGAATTGGTCGAGATCGACCGCGATCAGTTGCTGGGCATGATTACATTGGCTCGCCAAGGCAGCGGCGTGAACGATAGGATCTGGCAGAGCGCGCGAGCGGCTTTTTTCATTTCGCTCGCGACAGCTGCGCCATTCGATTTCGAATCCGGCGAATGCCTGATCAACCTGGGCACATCCTGGTGGATCCATAATTACGCTCTTCTAATCAGAAACGCGAGGCGAGAGAAAAACATCCGGTACATCGCTCTGGTGTTCGACTTGGTTCCGGTATTGGCGAGCGGCTTGTGTGTGCGGGGACTGGCAGAGGATTATCAAAACTGGCTAGTGACGGCGTTCGATTATACCGATCTCTTCATTTGTATTTCGGAATCGACGGCAAGGGATCTCAAACAGATCGCAACGCGCATCGGGACGAACCTCACTGACGATCGCGTCGAGGTCGTGCCGCTAGATGCCGACTTTCGCCCAACGTCATCGGATCGCGCGTCACCTGACAGGTTGGAACGATGCGGCCTGGACCCAGAGGGCTATGCGCTGTTCGTTTCCACGATCGAGGGCCGAAAGAACCATCTCTTGGCCTTGAACGCGTGGGACGATCTGCTCGAGCGGAAACATCCTTATCCGATACCGAAGCTGGTATTCGTCGGTCGGCGCGGCTGGCTCAACAACGAATTCTATGAACGGCTCGACGACAGCCAGTCGCTGCAAGCGAACGTGGTCGTCATCGAAAACGCGTCCGACGACGACCTCGCCACGCTGTACGCCCACTGCAAATTCTCCCTGTACCCCAGCTTGTACGAGGGATGGGGCCTACCGGTCACGGAGTCGTTGTGTTACGGTAAAATTCCGGTCGTCGCCGACAATTCGTCATTGCGAGAAGCGGGGGGGCAGTTCGCGAGATATTTTGAGTCGAACTCACAAGCCTGCCTGGTCGAGTGCCTAGAAGAGCTGTTGTCCGACGACGAGGCGCGGCACGCCGAGGAGGCGCGGATCCGCGCGGACTTCGTGCCCCGACCGTGGGTGGCGATCGCCGAACAGGTGGACCACGTGGCGGCGCGGGTTAGCGGGAGAGAACCGTTGGTCACACCGCCCGCACCCGTCGAGCTCGGCACCTATTATCCGTTGCGCCGCCACACCGGAACCCGCCTGTGGTTTGGCAGCGGATCGGGGGAATCGTTTCGATCGGGCGCGGGATGGCACTGGCCGGACGAGACTGGCAGTTGGACGCGCTCATCTGGGGGGCGGCTGTCGATCGGCACCGGCCGGCCGGGCGAGCGGCTGCGGCTGTTCGTCCACCTACGGGGATTGAACGAAAAGACCTGCGTCTTCGAAATAACCAGCGGCGAAGCCAGGATTGACGGCGTTCTCGAACCCTCCAGCTCTCGGTGGAGCCGACCGTTCACGGTCGAGGTGCCCGCCGATGGCTGTCTCGATGTCACGATCGTTGGGTTCGACCTGCAAGACACCCAGCTGAAACAAAGCGGGCGCTTGATGCCGCGGTCGACATCCCTCGGGGTGATCGGGTTCGCGCTGTGCGGGAACAATGACGAGGATGCGATCGAACTGTTGCAGTCGATCATAACCTCTGATCTGGAAGGAATATCTGCTTACCGCGAGCAACATGATGACCGGCCGAAGTTGCTGGCGCCGGCGGCTTAAAGGACGCTGAAGATGGTGGAAACAAACGTGGCTTATCGTGCCGACTCGTATGGGCAGGGTGCATTCCTCAACAACTTGTCCGTCCAATTAAAAGTTATCAAGGCGCTGATATTACGTGAGCTGAGTGGGCGCTTTGGCCGGGAGAACATCGGTTATCTATGGATGATCGGAGAACCGTTGATGCTGGCGTCCGTTATTACTCTGATACATTTGGCAGAGCCCGGTCGCTATGGGGGTGATATCCAGCCAGCTCCATTCGCCATATTGGGCTACACTATATACATCATCTTTCGAGGTGTTTTCAGTCGAGCAGACGGCATCGTCGCCTTGAATATTCCCCTTTTCTATCACCGACAAGTGAAAATACTTGATATAATGATCGCTCGTACGATCGTCGAAACTACCGGCTGCTTTATCGCCGGCACGGTCTTGATGACCATTGCGATTATCTTCGATTTGGCGGCATTACCGGCGCGGCCTTTATATCTGCTGGGTGCTATCGCCCTGATGATGTGGTGGTCGTTCGCGACCGGCATGCTGGCGGCGCGCGCCAGTTTTCATAGCGAGACAGTTGGGCGACAGCTTCACGTCATCGCATATTTCTGCATTCCCATATCCGGCTCGTTTTTTGCTCTTTCGGTGGCACCGCCGTGGATCCGTGATTGGCTTCAATGGTTTCCGATGACTCTCATAATGGAACAGGCAAGATATGGCCAATTTCGCAGTGCTTCGTTCCAATATGTTTCGCCTGTCTATGTTTCCGCGGTGTGCGCGTGCCTTACTTACGCGGGATTGCTGATGTTGCGAAAGGTGCAGCGGGAAATGTAATCGGCAAGGCAAACGTACGACTTGTCGCGGACCTAAACGCGGGACAACAGGGCCTGGTGTTCGCGTATTGCGCTCAGGCAGGGCCGGCGGCACGGCATTGCATGATGAAGGGCCGGCGGATAACTGCCGGTCGGGCCCCTTGCCAATCGAGAGGGGCCAGCATAAAAAAATAACTCATTCGCTCCGGGAGCTTGTCCCCGCCATGCAGCATATCGATACCGTAAGCCTGACCGAGTTTGCACGGTCGCTGATTGCAAGGGCACGCGCCAAATCGGAGGGCGAGGATGCCGACGCCCCGAGACCGTTTCCATCCGGAACTTCGCCTGATTCATTGCGCGCCGCGTCTCTCGCTCAAGCCGAAGCATTGGGGACGATCAAAGCGAAGACGGCGGCCGAGATCGACACCTTGACGGCGACGATCGATAGGTTGGACGTCGAACTACAGACGCAGCGCGGTCAATTGGCGAGCGTGACCGCTGAGCATAACGACCTGCTGATCGAGATGAGTCGGCTACGCGCCGATGCAAAGGATCTGGGCGATGCGCTGGTGGCTCGATTGGTCGCCGAGTTCGAACAACGCGCCGCGACCCTGTCCTGATGCTCCTCTTCTGCCGAGAGGGCCGTGGGGTAAAGCTCGACATGACGATATCGACTGGATGATGCGTCGGTTCAAAAGCGAAATTCGTGTTTTCCAGTACCACTCGTCGGTGGCACGGTCGGACGCTATCGGTACGTCCATTCGCATGCTTCACCATCGGCTGCGCCGCTCGGGCATTGCGAGCACGATTGTGTGCGCGGATGCGCAATTCGAGACCTCGTACGATGGGTTGGTGCCGTTCGCCGCCATCGAGCATACTGCTTGGCGCCAAAGCGACGTCCTTATCGTTCATTACTCGTTTCTTGATGTGGCGCTCAACCGGATCATGGCTCTCCCGGTCCGCAAGATACTGGTTTACCACAACGTTACGCCAGGTCGCTTCTTTCATACCCCAAGCATGAGCTTTCTGGCCGACTTGTGCGAACAGTCGATGTCACAAATTGCCTCATTCGGCGGGGCATTTGCGGCGACGGTCGGAGACTCGCAATTCAACTGTGATGACCTTGGTAATCTTTCTCATCCCGGTGCGGAACCTATCCCAGTTTTATTCGATATGGACGCTTTTGCAGGTCAAAACTACAATCGTTCTGACTATTTTGAGCTCAAGAAAACCAAAGCGTTGAACCTTTTGTTTGTTGGGCGCTTTGTTCCCAACAAACGTCACGACCTTCTGATTGCCGTCTTGTCCGAAGCAAAGACCTTAGGCACGCGTGCTGTCACGCTTCATCTGGTCGGAAAGGTATGGGACGACGCCTATTTGATAAATGTGTTGCAAGTGGCTGCAGCCAAGGGCGTATTAGCGTCGGTGAAAATCCACGTGGATTGCTCGCTCGAACATTTGAAGACGCTCTTTGCGGCAGCGGACGCTTTTATATCGATGAGTGAACATGAGGGCTTCATGGTCCCGTTGCTGGAGGCGTTTTCGGCGGGATGTCCCGTCATCGCCGCCGCGACGTCGGCCGTCGGGGAGACAATGGGCAAAGCGGGAATACAGATGGCAGATCCCGACCCTGCTTTGGCTGCGGGATTTGTTCATCTTCTCCAAATGGACCAACATCTGCGCAGGGAGATCATCGCCGGTCAGAGCGCGCGCGCTGCCGTCTTTCACCCGGACCGGACGTTCGCTCGGTGGATCGATCTGCTCGGTCGCCTGGTGTTGATCAGGGAGCAGCATTCGTGATGCTCGCCTTCGACGCCGGCGCGTTTCAACAGGGCATTGCCGGCGGAATTCTGAATGTCGCAATCAATTTCTTGAATTCGGCGACAGCTGCCGACCGATCTTTCAAAGTCGTCTTTGTGGCCGATCCTCATTTCGGTGAGGTTCGCCCGGAATTTATGGCCAAACTTAATTTTAAGCCGACGGTCATTTATGAATCGATCTTGACCCCAGCGCCGTTCTTCAATCCTCTCTTGACGGCGGACGCCGGAATACACGTTGTGGTCGACGGCAAGTTGGCTCCCTGCACGGTCGACGACAATTTCGTCATCTACCACGGCCCGACGCCGGCGGTTTCCTTTGAAGTGCGAAGTCGGGTCGCGAAGCCGAGCGACGTGTTGGAAAAGTCGACCGATACGCGAACGCTGGGTTTGAGTTTTGCACGGATCGATGTCGAGGCGGACGGAGACATCCAGACCTATTGGCCGGACGATGATCGCTTTGACCTGAACAATAACGGTTCCGAGGGCCTCAGTCGCTGGACCAACGGTCGCTTCGAGCTGCCATCTACCATGCTGCCCGCGGCGGCGGTATGCACGATCCGGATCGAGCGATGGCACCAATTGGGCTATCGGTTGGCCAATCAACGCTGCCAGTCGGAGCTCGATCGTATCGCGCGGGAGACGATCAACCTGTGCTGGCGAAAACGGCTTGCGCGCCTTGCATCGCGCCTGCGGGCGATGGGTGCCGACTCTTTTATGGTGAATCACTTCCTGCCCGTTCGCCTGCCGGGTCTCAAGCTGTTCGCCTGGGCTTATGATATTGTTCCGGTGATACATCCGGAGTTTTTCAACCAGGACGCGGTCGATAACTTTGCCAATGTGGTTGAGGTCTTCAAGTCGGCGGATGCGCTGTTTTGTATATCGCGGTTCACTCGGGATAGTATTCAAAGGCACTTGTCGATTGACCCCGCGAAGCTCCACCTCAGCTGGATCGGTGCGTCACCAGCGATTTATAAACGTAATTCGAACGAGGTTGAGGCGATCAAGTCGGCCCTCCGGCTCGGTCGTCCATATATTCTGTGTGTCGGTACAATCGAACCGCGGAAAAACCATGCTGCTTTGGTTCAGGCTTATGCCCAGGTGGTCGCGCGCAATCCCGATGCGCCCGATTTGGTCGTCGCCGGACTTCGCGGCTGGGGTTATGCCGATTTCTTCGATCAAATCGAGTCACTGAATCTAACCAGCCACGTTCATCATTTCGAGCATTTGACAGACGACCAAATCGCCGCGCTCTACTCCGGCGCGGAGATGGTCGTCTACCCCAGTCTATTCGAGGGTTTCGGCTTGCCAGTTCTCGAAGCGATGCGCTGTGGGGTTCCGATCGTCACCTCACGCGGCACGAGCATGGAGGAGATCGCAGGAGGCTGTGGTGTTCTGGTCAACCCCAAGTCACCAGAAGCTATTGCGAATGGAATCGAGAGCCTTCTACACAATCCAGGCCTTGGTGTACGATTGACCAAGCTAGCGGCGTCCAAGTTGCCTCAATTCGAGTGGGATACGATCGCGAAAAGCGTCATCCTCAAGATGCAGCAAACATTGCAGTGAGAGTCGCAGTCCTTTCTACGTTTGATATTCATCCAATTAACGATGGTGGTCGTCAACGTTATTCGGCCATTATGAGGAACCTTTCCCACAACCATCATATTACGCTGCTTGCCTATCATCTTGAGCAAGGGACGGTGACAAGAGCGTACCACGTGTGCGATGGGTTCGACGTCGTGTCGGTCCCGGTAAAAACAATAGAATGGGAGCGTTGCTGGAGCCAATTCTCTAGAACAAAGCGTATCGCCCACGACGTTTTATGCATTCGAGATTATGAACTGAGCGAATCGTTTCGATCAAATGCCCGGAAGATCGTCGGTAGTGCAGATGTCGTAATTGTAGCGCATCCTTATCATGTATTTACGGCGAGAACACATGCGAAGCGAGATGCTATTATCGTTTACGAGTCTTATAATGTCGAGTTCGATGCAAAGCTGGACCACTTCGCATCGGTGGAGCCCGGCCTGCGGGCCGATTATCTTCAACAGGTATATTATGCTGAGTCGGTCGCCTGCCGATCAGCCAATTATGTAACAGCAGTCAGCAGCGCTGACGCCGATCGGCTGGCAAACCTTTACTCGATCGACCGGCGACGGATCAAAGTGGTTCCCAATGGGGTCGACACCTCGTCTTATCCCGTCCTATCGGCCGATGATCGAAGCGCGTTCAGGGACGGGCTCGGCATTCGGCCCGATGAGGATGTCGCGGTGTTCGTCGGCAGCGCCTACGGCCCGAATGTCAACGCCTATCGAAGGGCACGTTCGCTTCTTTCAGCAGCCGGATTCGGGGGTTCGGTTATCGTTATCGGCTCGATCGCGACAGCGGATCGCACCGACTGGGAACTGGTCGCCTTCAATGAAATCTGGACCGGGTTCGTCGAAGACGAGGTGCGCATCGCGGCAGTCAGTTCTGCAGACTTCGCCCTTCATTTCATGTTCGATGGAGCGGGGACCAATCTTAAATTGTTTGACTACATGGCAGCGCGGACCCTGATCGTGGCGAATGACTTCGCGGTGAGAGGGGTGAGCGGTGACGATTGGTATATAAGGGCGCCCGGCGTCGAGGAAATGAAGACGGTCATTGCCGAAAAGCCCTGGAACACGGCAGGGGGGAAGGCGGCAATCGAACAAGCGCGCAGACTCGCCGAGCGACAGTTCGATTGGAAAGCGATAGCGGACCAATATAATTCTATTATCAGCGGACTGAAATATCCGGACAATGCCAGCGAATCGGAGTCGTTAGACCCTTTACCATCTCCACCGTGACGTGCCCCCGCCTATCTACTTGGCAAAGACGGACTTGTGAATACACGTGATATCGGACGTGCGCTGTGTTCGATCGATTAAAGTCAGCGTATAGGGGTTGAGCGCGATATAGCCGCATTCGTCGATGATCGAGAACAGACTATCGTCATCTTCGGGCGTAAACCACGCAAACCATTCAACGAAGAGCGTCGGCTTTACCTGATCGAGGAAATCGCGAGACGATCTGAGAATTTGCTTGTCGAAGCCTTCGCAATCGGTCTTCACGAACTTGACTGATTCAGCGGCAAAATCGTCATGATAATCGCTGAGCAGCGATCCCAGCGATCGACCCTTTGCCGTGTAGGTCACCTTGGCGCTTGTCTGCAGCGTGTTCTTGAGGAATTCGCTGTAATCGGCGACGATGCCGCCGTTGCAATTCGAGTTTCCGTGATCCGACAACGTCACTTCGTCCATATCTTGTTCGGTAATCGCGCAGGTTTCGAACCTAAAATTCGCGATATGCGAATTGATGGTAAGGCAAAGCGTACAGAGATCATACAAATCGGGGTTCGGCTCAATCGCGATGACGTTGCCCCGACGGTCGTTCGGCTTGTCAAAATTGAACAGCCCCATCGCGAGCGCCGTGTCGCCCGAGTGAGTGCCGATATCAATCGCAGTACAGCCGGCCGGCAATAGATCGTTCCAATGTTGGGCCTTGAGGTCATTCATGATCCCAGCAAACGATCTTGAGGTTTCCAGCGGATGATTCCATTCAAACCAGAAAGCCGACCCTTGTCCGATATATTCTGCCGCGTCCAAAGCCCATACTGACCGAGAGCATGTCGTATCCAACTTCTTTTCTTCAACCATCTCTTACAAACCCAGCCTTTACCGAGAGCTGTCCGCTATCAGAATTTTTTCGGCCGGGCAATCGAGGTCATCTTGCGCCAATAAGCGTGGCGGCAAGCTGGCATCGGAGGGCGTTCTAGGCTGCGAGGCGTTGCCCTGTTGCGTCAAACGGCGCGATCGCCTAGGCCCATTTAGAGGACGATTGACGTTGCAGTGCTGGGCGATGGCGATCGGATGGTAGGTGGATGATTGGGCAATCCTGATCGCCCCGACGACAGCAAGACCTTGACGTTCGATTTGGAGGCGTTTCGCCAATGCCGATCTTGACGACTGCCCAGTTGAATGAGATTCGCGAAACCAATTCTCTACTGATGTCGCGCGACCGTTGGGGTGCGACCTATGAACACCTGACCTTCGCGCTATACTATGCTGTGCTCCGGGCGGGCGACACGGCGGTGGATTGTGGTGCCAATATGGGCGACCACAGCAGGCTGATGGCGAAGCTGTGTGGGAGCGGTTCGGTTTTCGCGTTCGAGGCGGCGCCGGAAATGATGAAGAAGGCCAAGGCCGGGTCCGTAGATTTCTCCAACATTCATTTCATTAAAAAGGCGCTGTGGGACAAGAGCGGTCAAAAGAAAGACTTCCACTTTTTCCCGGCGGAGCATGGGCTCTCAGGGCTCAGTTCTCGGGATGGTGTGTCCAGTGAGCATGTTTTCGAAACCGAGACGATCACCCTGGACGACGCGGTCGATGGCGAGCCAGTATTAATTAAGCTCGATATTGAAGGAGCTGAATATCATGCGCTTCTAGGTGCCGAGCGTCTGATGGTTGAGTCCAAGCCTGTTATTATCTTTGAAAACAGCCGCGGCGAAAGCGCAGCTAAATTCGGTTACGACAAGGACGATTTTTTTTCGCTCTTCCATAGCCGTGGATATGCCCTCTATTCCATCAGCGGCATGCCGTTCGTGCCTGACCTGTGGGACGACGTCGGATGTCCGTGGCAGTTGGTAGCGATTCATCCAGCCTGCAGTCGGGTGGGACGGGCGCTTGGCCAGATGAGCTATTTCATGGCGAATTTGCGATAGCGAGCGAGAGCTGATGGCGCTGTAGGAGAGCGCGGGGCCGGCCGAAGAAGCGATGATTGAAGGGGAACTGACGATGCTGTCGACGAAAATCGTTGATATGTTTACTTATTTCAACGAGATTCATCTGCTCGAACTGCGACTACTAGTGCTCAAGGACGTGGTAGATTATTTCATTATTTCCGAAATGAGCGTAACCCATGCCGGCCTAGAAAAGGGCTTCAACCTCGAAAACCATATCGACCAGCTGCCGGTTTCGCGAGACCGCATCATCTACTTGAAGGTGGACGATGCACCTATTGTCGATGCCACACTTGAGTCTGAGCGGCGAAAGCTCGAGTTTTGGCAGCGCAATGCATTGGCTCGCGGTATCGCTGAACTGAACCTCGCGCCGGACGATGTCGTAATGCTGTCCGATCTCGACGAGATCCCGGATCCGCAGGCGGTTATATTTGCGCTTGGGGCACTCGAGCATTACGAGACCGCCATATTCTGCCATCTCCATCGGAAGTTCTTTATCAATGCCATTGCGGATAACTATTCTGTAAACCAGTGCTGGCTGGGAACCGTCGCGACACGTGCCGATACGCTGACTCGGATATGCCCCGAGGACCTTCGACGAGGTGGCGCGTTTCCTCGTGCTGCCTTTCTGTGGACAGTGGGCCGAGCGGAAAAAGCATGCTACATCGAGCCGGGGGGCTGGCATCTGACCTATTTCGGCGGCGGCGCCTCGGCCGATCTCAAGGCGCAGAGCATTGCCGATGGGATGAAAGCTCACGTGGCGACGGATTTCTTCCTGCCGCCATTGAGCAAGCACAATTGGACGTCGGGCCGTACGGAACCGGTGATGGCTTGGCGAAACGCGCTCGACGCTACGGTTCTGCCGGCGGCACCTTTCAGCATGGGCGAGCTAACCTATTTGCCAGAGCCGGTGGTCAAAGATCCTCAGCGCTGGGAGTGGCTGTGGTGGTATGATAGCGTGATCGACGCTTCATTGCCTTCCACGGAGGCTGGCGGTCGATGACGCCCTTTATCGAAACCTCGGGCGAGGAGTTGTCCATCGACGATATGGATGCGCGCGGTCGATCGGCCTTACGGCTTGCTGATCGACAGGCTTTTGGATCGGCACCTCGACTGGCGTTGCATGATGGCGGTGATGTTCGGCCGCTTGCGGTCTGGGATCTACATTTCGTCGATGAGGCCTGTCGGCGATTGCGCCGGTCCGCCGGGATCGTGCATTTTCATACGGGCTGGCCGGGAATGTCGACCCTGCGCTTGGGGCGGACGCACCGATATTGCGACTTTCGCTGTCGCGGTCCGTTCGGCCAAGAGAGCAGTCAAGTCGAACGGTCGGCGGATCAGGTCCAGGCATCGATCATGGCGTACGCGACGGCGCTAGATCCACGCTGGACCATCGTCCTGACCCGCGTGTTCAATGAAATTCCCGATCCCGACGCTTTATTCGCGAGTCTTATCGCAACGCGGCGGCAGGGCGGCGGTGTGGTGATCACGGCGATGGGTTCCTCTTCCTCGCCGTTCGTGTTCGACGCGGGTGTCCGCCTGGGCCTTCCTGACTGGGATATGGTCAGGCGTTGGTCTGAACATACTCCCGCGTTATTGAGTGCACTTGAGACGACTTCCTTGAGCGAGCAATGGCCGCAGCACATCCTTTTCGGCGTGGCCTTTTCGTCTTGAGCAGGTTATCTTGGCCTGAAAGCTTACGCTATTTTTATACACGGAATTACTCATGCGTGTGCTGGTAACTGGTGGGGCTGGCTACATTGGTAGTCATACATGCAAACAGTTATCACTTGCCGGCATCGAGCCAATTGTATATGATAATTTATCTCGAGGACATCGTCGGAACGTGAAATGGGGTCCGCTGGTAGTCGGAGATATCCTTGACCCAGAAGCTTTAGACCAAGCTTTTGAAAAGTACAAGCCGGACGCATGCATTCATTTTGCGGCTTATGCCTATGTCGGCGAGTCGATCGAAGTCCCTGACGTTTATTACAGAAATAATGTCGGTGGAACGTTGTCGTTAATTACGGCAATGCATCGCGCAGGTGTTGACCGTTTAGTGTTTTCTAGCTCCTGCGCGACATATGGTGTACCTGAACATATCCCGATTACTGAGGACACCGACCAGAAACCGATAAACCCCTACGGCGCGTCTAAGTTAATGAGTGAAAGGATGATCGACGACGTTAGTAAGTCCTTTGATATTGCTTATGCGTGCCTGCGTTATTTTAATGCTTGCGGCGCCGATATTGATGGTGATTTACAGGAAGACCATGAGCCCGAGACTCATCTTATTCCTCGTTGTCTCATGGCGGCGGCAGGGTTAATCGCCCATGTCGATATTTTCGGAAATGATTACGCTACGCCAGATGGAACTTGCATACGTGATTATATTCACGTCGCCGATTTGGCGGAAGGGCACGTCCTCGCGCTTCAGGATATAATGAAAGAGCGTCGTTCATTTACTTTAAATCTCGGTACCGGCAAGGGATACAGCATCAGAGAGATTTTAGACGAAATTCACCAGACTATTGGGATCGCTGTGCCATACAAGATGCGCGAGCGCAGAATGGGTGACCCTCCCGTGCTGGTTGCGGATTGTAAATTGGCTTCGGAGATGATCGCCTTCAAGGCGTCTCGGTCGGACCTCCAAACGATCATTCGAACAGCATCGCGAAAATACGCAATCTGTTGATAAATTCCATCTTGCTTGAATCTAATTTGTGATGACTGACCCTTATGGTCACTTTGCATAACGATCACGATGCAAGAACCGATACAGTGAATTTAGCCCGTGCAGTAAGTCGTAACTAGGGATACAAACATTGGCAAAGCGTGCGTTGATCACGGGCATTACCGGGCAGGATGGGGCTTACCTGTCGCAGTTTCTCCTCGGTAAGGGTTATGAGGTGCACGGAATGGCGCGCCGATCATCTCACGGGGGCGTTGCCGATCACCGGTTGGATTGGCTCGACGTGCTCGGCCGGATAAAAATCCATGACGCCAATCTTATCGATCTGTCGTCCCTGATAAGGCTTCTGCAGGAAGTCCGTCCGGACGAAGTATATAATCTTGCCGCCCAGTCCTTTGTCGCCACATCATGGGTCCAACCCTTGCTGACGGCTCAGGTCACGGCCCTCGGGGTCAACAATATTCTCGAGGCAATCCGGCTGATCAGGCCCGAGACGCGTTTTTATCAGGCTTCCTCGTCGGAAATGTACGGCTTGATCCAACAGGCCGAGCAGTCGGAGAAAACGCCGTTTTATCCCCGTTCACCCTATGCCGTGGCAAAACTCTACGGGCATTGGATAACGGTCAACTATCGGGAAAGTTTTGGGCTGCATGCATCCTCGGGTATTCTTTTCAACCACGAAAGCCCTTTGCGCGGCCTCGAGTTCGTCACGCGCAAGGTCACCGACGGTGCTGCGCGGATCAAGCTCAGGCTGGCGAGCGAACTTCGGCTGGGCAATATCGATGCCAAACGGGATTGGGGTCACGCGCGCGATTACGTCAAAGCGATGTGGCTGATGCTGCAGCAGGACAAGGCGGACGACTATGTGATCGCCACCAACCGGACGACGACGATCCGTGCCATGTGCGAGATAGCGTTTGACCATCTTGGCCTTCGGCTCGACGACCATCTGGTCATCGACCCCGCCTTCTTCCGGCCTGCCGAGGTCGACGTGCTGCTGGGCGACGCGAGCAAGGCTCGTCGGGTACTCGGGTGGAAACCCGAGACATCGCTTGAGGACATGATCGTCGAAATGGTCGATGCCGATATCGCCCGGCTCCAGCGGCGGCTGGGTTGATGCCTCGACCGGGGAGCGCGCCGCTGCCGTTCCGCTCGATTCTGT
>CAXTMT010000020.1:0-22792 GCA_964245355.1 uncultured Sphingomonadaceae bacterium | reverse complement strand
ATTTCGCGCATGCCGCAGGGCACAAGACGGTCGATGCCCACGCCGCCGACGCCGCGCTCACCCGGCTGGAGGTCGATGCGCTCGGTCTCGACGCGATGGACCGGCGCTACCTGACGATGATCGCCGACATCTATCGCGGCGGCCCGGTCGGCGTGGAGACGCTCGCGGCGGGCCTCGGCGAACCGCGCGACACGATCGAGGAGGTGATCGAGCCCTACCTGATCCAGCTCGGCCTCGTCGCGCGCACCGCGAGGGGGCGTTGCCTCAACGGCCGGGCGTGGACCCACCTGGGGCTGGCACCGCCGCCCGGCGCCCAGGAAACGCTGTTCGGACAATGAGAGGACGCCCGCATGATCATGAGCCTTCGCCTCGGCACCAACGACGTCGCCAAGGCGCGCGCCTTCTACGACGCGATCGTCCAGGCGATCGGCGGCACCCCCACGCCTGCGAAGGCTATCAGCCGCTCGACAGCTTCGCCGACGAGGTGATGACGCTGCTCGACCAGCAGCCGACGCCCTCCGAAATCCTCGTCGAGATGGTCCGCCCGTTCCGCACCGCCGAGGCAGAAGGCAAGGTCGGCGTCTTCGTCACCATGCAGGTCGAACGCGCAAAGCAGCGCTGACACGAAAAGACCCGACGGATCGCTCCGCCGGGTCCTTCGATTTCCCGTGCCGGGTAGGCGTCGCCTTAGCGGCGGTCGCCCATGAAACGCAGGAGGAAGAGGAACATGTTGATGAAGTCGATGTAGAGCTGCAGCGCCCCCATGATCACCGTCTTCGTCGCCATGCCGGTGCCGCGCGAGGCATAATACATGCCCTTGATGCGCTGCGTATCATAAGCCGTGAGGCCCGCGAACAGCAGCACACCGAGCAGGCTGATCGCCAGTTCGAGGCCGGTCGAGTGCAGGAACATGTTCAGCAGCATCGCGATGAACAGGCCGAACACGCCCATGATCAGGAAGGTGCCGAGGCCCGACAGATCCTTCTTGGTCGAATAGCCGTACAGGCTCAGCGCGCCGAAGCTCGCCGCCGTGGCGAAGAAAGTCTGCGCGACCGACTGACCGGTGTAGACCAGCAGCACCGTCGACAGCGACAGGCCCATCAGCACGGCATAGGCCCAGAACAGCGCCTTGGCGGTGGTGTCGCTGATCCGGTTGATGCCGAAGCTCAGCCACATGACGAGGCCGAGCGGCGCCAGCATCACGACCCATTTGATCGGGCCGCCGTTGATCAGCATCTGCGCGGCCGGCGAATTGGGGATGCCGCCGTAGGAGAACGCCATCGCGACGATGCCGGTGAGCAGCACACCCGACGCCATATAATTGTAGACCGACAGCATATAAGACCGAAGACCCGCATCGGGCGCGGCATCGCGCGCGCCGGCGAAACCCGGCCGTTGAGCCGTATTCGCCCAGGGGTCAGACCAATTGGCCATCTTCTCTCATGCTCCTTTCGCGCCGGGATCGACGCTGACACCAAATATCGGCGCATGGCCCCCGGTTTTCAAGCGAAACCGGTTTAGGGCTGCAGGGATGAACGCCAGCTTGCGGAGGACAGCCTAAATCTTCCCCGGAACGGGGAGGGGGACCATGCGCAGCATGGTGGAGGGGGCTCCGCTACGAGCAGATCGCCAAGCGGAGGGCCTCCTCCGTCACGCCTTCGGCGCGCCACCTCCCCGTGCCGGGGAGGATCGAATTACTGGCAGGCCAGGCACTCGTCATAATCCTTCGCCTCGAGCTCGATCTGCTTGAGATCGGGCGTGTTGTCGGCCTCCACCCCACCGGCGAAACCGGCGCGCTGGATCGATTTGGAGCGCAGATAATAGAGCGACTTGATGCCCAGCTCCCAGGCGCGAAAGTGGAGCATGAGCAAGTCCCACTTCTCGACATCGGCGGGGATGAACAGGTTCAGCGAGGCCGATTGATCGATGTAGGGTGTGCGATCGGCGGCGAGTTCGATCAGCCAGCGCTGGTCGATCTCGAAGCTGGTCTTGTAGCAATCCTTCTCGTCTGCGCTCAGGAAATCGAGGTGCTGGACCGATCCGCCGCGCTCGAGGATCGAATTCCACACGGCATCGCTGTTCTTCGATTTCTCGGCCAGCAGCTTTTCCAGATAGGGATTCTTCACCGAGAAGCTGCCCGAGAGCGTCTTGTGGGTGTAGATGTTCGCCGGGATCGGCTCGATGCACGCCGAAGTACCGCCGCAGATGATGCTGATCGAGGCGGTCGGCGCGATCGCCGTCTTGCAGCTGAAACGCTCCATCACGCCCATGTCGTGCGCGTCGGGGCACGGACCCCGCTCGACGGCGAGCTGCATCGAGGCCTCGTCGACCTGGGCCTTGATGTGCTTGAAGATCCGCAAATTCCAGCTTTTCGCCATCGCCCCTTCCATCGGCAGGCCGCGCGCCTGGAGGAAGCTGTGATAGCCCATCACGCCGAGGCCGACCGAGCGTTCGCGCTCGGCCGAATATTTGGCGCGCTCCATGCCGGGCTCGGCGCGGTCGATATAATCCTGCAGCACATTGTCGAGGAAGCGCATCACATCCTCGATGAACAATTTCTCGCTATTCCACTCGTCCCACGTCTCGAGATTGAGCGAGGACAGGCAGCAGACCGCGGTACGATCCTTGCCGAACTGATCCTTGCCGGTCGGCAGCGTGATCTCCGAGCACAGGTTCGAGGTCGAGACCTTGAGGCCGGCATCGCGGTGATGCTTGGGCATCGCGCGGTTCACCGTGTCCGAGAAGACGATGTAAGGCTCGCCGGTCGCCAGACGGGTCTCGACCAATTTCTGGAACAGCGCGCGGGCATCGACCTCGCCGCGCTTCGAGCCGTCCTTCGGCGACTTGAGATCGAAGCTTTTGCCGTCGCGCAACGCCTCCATGAAGGCATCGGTCAGCAGGACGCCGTGGTGGAGATTGAGCGCCTTGCGGTTGAAATCGCCCGAGGCTTTGCGGATTTCGAGGAATTCCTCGATCTCGGGATGCGAGATATCGAGATACACTGCCGCCGAGCCGCGGCGCAGCGAGCCCTGGCTGATCGCCAGCGTCAGGCTGTCCATCACGCGGACGAAGGGGATGATGCCGCTGGTCTTGCCGTTCAGGCCGACCGGCTCGCCGATGCCGCGCACCGCGCCCCAATAGGTGCCGATGCCGCCGCCTCGGCTGGCCAGCCACACATTCTCGTTCCACGTATCGACGATGCCGTTCAGGCTGTCGTTGACCTGGTTGAGGAAGCACGAGATCGGCAGGCCGCGCCCGGTGCCGCCGTTCGAGAGCACCGGCGTCGCCGGCATGAACCACAGCTTCGAGATATAATCGTAGATACGCTGCGCGTGTGCGGCATCGTCGGCGTAGGCCGAGGCGACGCGGACGAAGAGATCCTGATAGCTTTCGCCCGGCAGCAGATAGCGATCCTTCAGCGTCTCCTTGCCGAAATCGGTGAGCAGCGCATCGCGTGAATGATCGACGTCCAACGGATAGGGCCGCTTGATGCTGGTCTTGTCGGCGCCGGCCTTGCTGCTGGCGGCTTTCTCGTCGGTTTCGACGGCTTCGAGAAGGGTCGCCATGTCGTTCACCTGTCCTTGATCGCTGCTCGAAAAGTCCATTGCCCCGCCCTGCCTCGTTCCGCTTAAATTGACTCGGAGCAACGCCCCCATGCTACACCGGTCCGCCGCAAACATAAGCCATGCAGGCGTAACCACCGCCGCCTGAAGCAACAGGCGATGGCTACGTCAGCGATAGGTAATCGCCCGTCCCCGGCTCAATGTTGTGTCGGCGTCCCTGGCGCGACACTAGGGATAGTGTCATTCGCCGAATCTGCGAGCAAGCGATTTATTCATCCGGGGTGCAGATTTTTTGGGGATGAAGTTCCACGCGAGCGAAAAGCGTGGGAATGCGGTTGCTTATAAACCGTCATGCCGATGAGATCAGCATCCATTCGATACGCCATCTAAGGAGTGCGAATGGATCCCGGCCTGCGCCGGGATGACGGAAAAAATCAGGCCGCCTTCAGATCCTCGACCAGATCGGCGAGCTCGCCGCTCTCGTACATCTCCATCATGATATCCGATCCGCCGACGAATTCGCCCTTCACGTAGAGCTGCGGGATCGTCGGCCAGTCCGAATAGGCCTTGATGCCCTGGCGTACCCCCGGATCCTGCAGCACGTCGACGCTCGCATATTCCACGCCGAGATGCTCGAGGATGGCGATCGCGCGGCTGGAGAAGCCGCATTGCGGAAAGAGCGGCGTACCCTTCATGAACAGCACGACGCCGTTGCCCTTCACGGTGGCATCGATGCGGGCGATCGGATCCGAAGTGGTGGTGTCGGTCATCGGTTTATCCCTGCGGCGGGGTGGAAGTGGTGAGCTGGAGCGCGTGGAGTACGCCGCCCATGCGGCCGCCGAGCGCGGCATAGACCGCCTGGTGCTGGCGGACGCGGGGGACGCCCCGGAAACTTTCGGAGACGACGCGTGCGGCATAATGATCGCCGTCGCCGGCCAGATCGGTGATCTCCACCATGGCATCGGGGATGGCGGCGCGGATCATCGCCTCAATGTCTTCGGCGGCCATCGCCATCAGGCGGGACCGATCAGCTGGCGGCGCGCATCGGTCATCGCGTCATAGAGCGCGGTGCGCACCCGCGATTCATCGATATCGACGCCCGAGCCGACGAGATCGCCGAGCAATTTACGCACGACATCCTCATCGCCCGATTCCTCGAAATCGGCCTGGACGACCGCCTTGGCATAAGCATCGGTCTCCTCGGGCGTCAGCTTCATCAGCCCCGCCGCCCAGGTGCCGACCAGCCGGTTGCGCCGCGCGGTGACGCGGAAGGCCATCTCCTCCTCGCGCGCGAAAATGCTCTCGGCAGCCTGCTCGCGATCCTCGAAACTCTGCATTGGTCGCGTTCCCGTGGTTCCGTACCGAGATAGGGGACGTGGGGGGCGGGTGCAATGGAGCATAGCCCCCTCTCCCCGGCGCGGAGAGGGTTCAATTGGGATATTCGATCGCCACCACCTCCCATTCCTTCGTCCCTGCCGGCAGCTCGACCGTGCGCAGATCGCCGACCCGTGCCCCGCGCAGCGCCCGCGCCAGCGGCGAGCGCCAGCTGATCCGCCCGGCCGTGGCATCGGCCTCGTCCTCGCCCACCAGAGTCACGACGCGCCGCGCATCCTCCTCGTCGGCGAGGGTGACGGTCGCGCCGAACCAGGCGCGGGCGCGGTCCTCCTGCTGCGCGGGATCGACCATCGTCACCGCCTTCATCCGCCGGGCGAGGTGCGAAAGCTCGCGATCGATCTCGCGCAGCTTCTTGCGGCCGTAGATATAGTCGCCGTTCTCGGAGCGATCGCCGTTGCCCGCCGCCCACGAGATCGTCTCGACCAGCTTGGGCCGCTCGCCGGCGAACAGATGCTCGTATCGCATGCGCAGCGCCGCGAAGCCGGCCGGCGTGATCGGGGCGCTTTCGCTCATGCGACACGCCATGCCCGGACGGCCCGATAATTTCCAGCAGGCCCATCCGGCGGTTCCGTGCGTTCGGGCCGCGAAAGGAGACGCTCCATGAAGCTTTATTATGCCCCCGGCGCCTGCAGCCTGGCCGATCATATCGCGCTCGCCGAGACCGGCCTGACCTACGATCTCGCCAAGGTCGATCTCAAGGCCAAGACGGTCGAGGGAGGCGGCGATTATCTCGCCGTCAATCCCAAGGGCTATGTCCCTGCGCTCGAACTCGACGACGGCACGATCATCACCGAGAATATCGCGATCCTGAGCTATCTCGCCGATCGCGTCGGCACGTTGATCCCGCCTTCGGGCATCGCCCATATCCGTGCGCTGGAACTGCTCGCCTTCATCTCGACCGAGATCCACAAGAGCTTCAAACCCTTCTTCAATCCGGCTGCGAGCGAGGCCGAGAAGGACGAGGCCACGGGCATCCTCGCCAAGCGCTTCGCCTATCTCGGCGAGACGCTCGGCACCCGCCCCTATCTGCTCGGCGACGATCTGACCGTGGTCGATTGCTATGCTTATGTGATGCTGCGCTGGGCGGCGAAGAACGCGCTCGAAATCCCCGACAACCTCCACGAGTTCGCCGCACGGATGCGCGCGCGGCCGGCGGTGGGCAGGGCGCTCGGCGAGGAAGGGCTCGATTGAACGGGAAGGGTCCGGAACGGGGCCGTTCCACCTGCGTTACGGCATGACAATCAACAGGAGAACGATCGTGGCGGACATCGAACGGGACGACAAGGTCGTCGTAGCGAAGAGCAACTTCAATCTCGGCGGCATCATTGCGGCGATCGCCCTGCTGATCCTGGTGCTGGGCGTACTCAAATATTTCCACATGCTGCCGTTTTAACCCTCGATCCTCCCCTTGCAGGGGAGGATTTTGTTAGCCCGAGCCCTCGGCCATCTCGGCGAGTTCCAGCCAGCGCATTTCCGCCGCTTCCTTCTTCGCTCGCGCCGCGCCGATCGCGGCGGTGAGCGACTGGAAGCGTTTGGGATCGCGCGCGTACAATTTGGGGTCGGAAAGCGTCGCCTCGTCGCGGACGATGCTCGCCTCGATCATCTCGATCTGCATCGGCAGCGTATCGAAGTCGCGCTGATCCTTGTATCTGAGCTTCACCTTCGCCTTCTGCGGCATGGCTGCCGGTGCGTTGGTCTTGGACGCGACCGATCGCCCGGTCGGCTTGACGCGCTTGGCCTCCCAGTCGGCGAAACCGCCCGCCACCACATCGACCTTGCCGCTGCCGTCCAGCCCCAGCGTGACCGTCACCGTCCGGTCGAGGAAATCGCGGTCGTGGCTGACGATCAGCACCGTGCCGTCATAATCGGCGATCACGTCCTGCAGCAGGTCGAGCGTCTCCAGATCGAGATCGTTGGTCGGCTCGTCGAGCACCAGCAGGTTCGACGGCCGGGCGAATTCGCGCGCCAATAAGAGGCGCGATCGTTCGCCGCCGGACAGCGTACCGACCATCGCATCGATCATGTTCGGATCGAACAGGAATTCCTTGAGATAGCCGGCGATATGCTTGCGTACGCCCATCACGTCGATCCACTCGCCGCCGTCGGCCAATATGTCGCGGATGCGCTTGTCGGGCGCCATCATCTTGCGCTGCTGATCGATGACGATCGCATCCAGCGTACGGGCGCGGCGGATGACGCCTTCGTCGGGCGGGGTCTCGCCGGTGAGCAGCTTCAGCAGCGTCGTCTTGCCCGCCCCGTTGGCGCCGACGATGCCGATCCGGTCGCCGCGGGTGACGCGGAAGGTCAGGTCCTTGATGATCGTCCGATCGCCGAATTTCCTGGTGACATGCTCGGCATCGATGACGATCTTGGTCTTGCTGTTGTCGGCGGCGGTGGCGAGCTTGGCTGTCCCCTGCGGCCCGATCATCGAAGCGCGGACGGCGCGCATCTCCATCAGCTTGGCCTTGCGCCCCTCGTTGCGCGCCCGCCGCGCCGTGACTCCGCGCAGCAGCCAATGCTCCTCCAGCTTCAGCTTCGCATCGAGCCGCTCGGCGTTGCGCGCCTCCTCGGCATAGACCTGCTCGGTCCACGCCTCGAAGCCGCCGAAGCCCACCTCCTTGCGCCGCATCATCCCGCGATCGAGCCAGAGCGTCTGCTTGGTCAGGCGGGTAAGGAAGGTCCGATCGTGGCTGATCGCGACGAACGCCCCGCCGAAACGCCCGAGCCACCCCTCCAGCCAGTCGATCGCGGCGAGATCGAGATGGTTGGTCGGCTCGTCGAGCAGCAGCACCTGCGGCTCCATCGCCAGCGCGCGGGCAATGGCGGCGCGGCGCCGCTCCCCGCCCGAGGCAGTCGCGGCATCGCGCGACAGATCGATGCCGAGCTGATCGGCGATCGCCTCCACCGCGTACGGCTCCGGCGCATAATCGCCCGAAAGCGCGAAATCACGCAGCGTCGCATATCCGGCCATGCTCGGCTCCTGCTCCAGCAGGATGACGCGGGTGCCCGGCACGATGGTGCGCTTGCCCTCGTCGCAATCGATCTGCCCGGCGAGCAGGCGCAGCAGCGTCGTCTTGCCAGCACCGTTCCGCCCGATCAGCGCCAGCCGGTCGCGCGCGCCGATATGCATGTCGAGATGGCGGAACAGCCAACCGGAGCCCTGCACGAGGCCAAGGTCTTCGAAAGCGAGGATGGGAGCGGCCATGGCGGCGCAGTTAGTGGCTAAGCGGGCGGGAGGGAAGCGACACACCTCCATCCTCGTCAAGCCGGCCTTGGCCCGGGCGCCAGCTTGCGTGCGCAGCGTCGACGTAGAGGATGAGCTGGACCCTGGATCAGGTGAGCGGTGACAGGATCATTTGGCGAAGAGCCGGCCCATGTCCCGAAAGGCCTTGAACTCCAGCGCATTGCCCGAAGGATCGCGGAAGAACATCGTGGCCTGTTCGCCGATCTGGCCCTTGAAGCGGATGTGCGGCGCGATGCCGAATTTGGTGCCGGCGGCGGTGAGTGTGTCGGCCAGCGCATGCCAATCGTCCCACGCCAGCACCACGCCGAAATGCGGCACCGGTACGTCGTGCCCGTCGACCGGGTTGTGGACGGCGACCGGCTTCGCCGCCGGATCGAGGTGGGCGACGATCTGGTGCCCATAGAGATCGAAATCGATCCAGGTCGCCGAACTCCGCCCCTCCGCGCAGCCGAGCAGCGCGCCGTAGAAACTGCGCGCGGCGGCGAGATCGTGGACGGGGAAGGCGAGGTGGAAGGGCTGCATCGCTTCGTTCTACCCATAAGGCGAGGTGAGGAACAGGCGGCAGATCCGATCGTTCAGCTTGTCGGAACATTCTGGAGACCGATCATGGGCGAATTGACCGACAAGCTGAAAGCCGCTGGCAACAAGATCGTGGGCGAAGTCAAGGAACATGTCGGCGCCCACAACAAGGATCCCGATCTCGCGGCCGAGGGCAGTGCCCAGAAGCTCAAGGGCACGGGCCAGGACATCAAGGGTTCGATCAAGGGCGCGTTCGGCGACAAAGTCTGATCCTTAGTGGATGAATTCAAAGGGCCGTCCGGTGGAAGCCGGGCGGCGCTTTGTGTTTCTTCCGTTCGGCTCGTTCCATATTTTCGTCATTCCCGCGAAAGCGGAAATCCAGAGCGTCATGCCATGTCGCCCGTGTCGCTGGATCCGCGCTTTCGCGGGGGATGACGAAGAAGGCTGGTCAGCGCTCCATCAACCGTCTCGCGCCCGCAACGCTTAGCCTCTAAGGCGGCGCGCGATGCCGACCTCCGCACGATTTGTCCTTCCCCTTGCCCTGCTGTTCGGGGCGCTCGCCGCCTGTGGGTTCGCCCCGCTAGGCTTGTGGCCGCTGACCATCGCCTGCTTCGTCGGGCTCGTCGCGCTGCTGGAAAGCACCGCCACGCTGCGCCGCGCGTTGGCGATCGGCTGGTGGTTCGGGGTGGGCATCTTCACCGTCGGCAACAATTGGATCGCCACCGCCTTCACCTATCAGGCGGCGATGCCGGCGTGGCTCGGCTGGATCTCGGTGGTGCTGCTGTCGCTCTACCTCGGGCTGTTCACCGCCTTCGCGACGGGGCTCGGCTGGGGGCTGGCGAAGTGGCGCGGCGGGGGACTGGCTTTCTTCCTCGCGGGCGCATGGATCGCCGGCGAATGGCTGCGCGCGACCGTGTTCACCGGTTTCGCCTGGAATCCGATCGCCGCCATCTGGATACCGGCGCGGCTGATCCCGTTGCTGACCCTGCCGTGGGCCGGCACCTATGGCCTGTCCGGCCTGACGATCCTCCTCGCCGGCGCCCTCTGGTTCGGAGGACGCGCGCTGATCGCATCGCTCGCCAGCAGGCCCGATCAGCGCACCGGCCGCCTCTTCGTGCTGACCGCGGTCGTGCTGGCGATCGTGATCGGCGTGACCTCGATCCTCGTGCCGATCGCCTCCGCGCCGTTGCCGCAGGGCAACGGCCCGCGCCTCCGCGTCGTCCAGCCGAACATCAACCAGAATGACAAATGGGCCGAGGCCGCCGAGCTGCGCAACTTCAACCGTCTCACCGGCCTGACCGGCCAGCCGACCGCCGAGCCGCGCCTGATCCTGTGGCCCGAGGTGGCGATTCCCTGGTATCTCGAAAACGATCCCGCCGCCCGGGATGCGCTCGCCGCCCTCCTCGGGCCACGCGATCTGCTGCTGACCGGCGGCATCGCCGTGCGGGTGAACGACAAGGGCGAGATGATCGCCGCGACCAACAGCCTGTTCGGCCTCGATCCGGCCGGTCACCTGCTCGGCCGCTACGACAAGAGCCACCTTGTCCCTTATGGCGAATATCTGCCGATGCGGCCGATCCTCTCGCGCCTCGGCCTCTCGCGCCTCGCTCCCGGCGACATGGATTTCGATGCCGGCCCCGGCCCGCGCGACCTGAACCTGCCGGGCATCGGTCTGGTCGGCGGGCAGATCTGTTACGAGATGATCTTCTCGGGGCAGGTGGTCGACGAGGCGCATCGCCCGCGCTTCCTGTTCAACCCGTCCAACGATGCCTGGTTCGGCGCCTGGGGTCCGCCGCAGCATCTCGCCCAGGCGCAATTGCGTGCGATCGAGGAGGGGATGCCGATCGTCCGATCGACCCCGACCGGCATTTCGGCGGTGATCGACGCACACGGTCGGCTGCTGGCGAGCATCCCCTATCACCAGCCCGGCGCGATCGATGCGCGGCTGCCGGGGCTCGCTCCGCCGACGCCCTTCGCGCGCTTCGGCAATCTTTTGCCTTGGGCGCTGGCAATTCTTCTTGTCGCCGCGGGGTTTGCCAGCCGGCTTCGGCGGCGCTAAGAACGACATATAAAGATGTCTTTATATCGCCCTTGCCCGGCCGGGTGAGGCGATCATCCGGAGGAAGCGAACCCAGATGCGCCAGAATTATCTTTTCACGTCCGAAAGCGTTTCCGAAGGCCATCCGGACAAGGTCGCCGATCAGATTTCCGACGCGATCGTCGATCTGTTCCTCTCCAAGGATCCCGAGGCGCGCATCGCCTGCGAGACGCTGACGACCACGCAGCTCGTCGTCCTGGCCGGCGAAATCCGCGGCAAGGGCATCATGGATACCGAGGGCAATTGGGCGCCGGGCGTCAAGGACGAGGTCGAGAGGGCCGTCCGCGATACCGTGAAGCGCATCGGTTACGAGCAGGACGGCTTCCACTGGGAGAGCTTCCGCTTCGAGAACAACCTTCACCCGCAGTCCGCGCACATCGCCCAGGGCGTCGATGCCGGCGGCAACAAGGATGAAGGCGCCGGCGATCAGGGCATCATGTTCGGCTATGCGGCCGACGATACGCCCGATCTGATGCCGGCGACGCTGTATTACAGCCACAAGATCCTCGAGACGATGGCGGCCGATCGCCACGCGGGCAAGGCACCGTTCCTGGAGCCCGACGCCAAGAGCCAGGTGACTTTGCGCTACGAAGGCAGCAGGCCCGTCGCCGCCACCGCGATCGTCGTCTCGACCCAGCACGGCAAGGGCTATGACGAGGGCGAGAAGGAGGCCGAACTCCACGCTTATGTGAAGGCGGCGATCGCCAGCGTGATCCCCGCCGAATTGCTCAGCGACGAGACCGTCTACCACATCAACCCCACCGGCAGCTTCGAGATCGGCGGCCCCGATGGCGACGCCGGGCTTACCGGGCGCAAGATCATCGTCGATACCTACGGCGGCGCCTCGCCGCACGGCGGCGGCGCATTCAGCGGCAAGGATCCGACCAAGGTCGATCGCTCGGCCGCCTACATCACCCGCTATCTGGCGAAGAACATCGTCGCCGCCGGGCTCGCCCAGCGCTGCACGATCCAGCTCGCCTATGCGATCGGCGTCGCCAAGCCGCTGTCGCTCTATGTCGACACGCACGGCACGGGCACGGTCGGCGACGACAAGATCGAGGAAGCGATCGGCAGGATCGAAAAGCTCGGCGGCCTGACCCCGCGCGGCATCCGCACACACCTGGGGCTCAACAAGCCGATCTACCAGAAGACCGCCGCCTACGGCCATTTCGGCCGCAGGCCCGAGGGCGATTTCTTCCCGTGGGAGAAGACCGACCTGATCGAGGATCTGAAGGCGGCGCTCGCTTAAGCGGGGCCGGGGAGGGCGGACGCGCGTTGGCATTTTTTACAGGAGAATGTCATGAACCGCATCGCGTCCGTCTTCCTCGCTCTCACCCTCGTGGCCGGCGTCGTCGCGCCGATCGCTGCCGCGCCGTGCAAGGATGCGAAAGGCAGGTTCATCAAATGCCCGCCGCCGAAGCCCGTCGGCTGCAAGGATGCGAAAGGCCGCTTCATCAAGTGTCCGCCGGCCAAGGCGGTGCCGTGCAAGGACAGGAGCGGCAAGTTCGCTTCATGCAGCGCGCCCGGCGCCCAGCCGATCCGCTGATCAGACTTTCCGGTTCACGCGACTGCCCCTAGGGCACGTCGCGTGAACGATCCCACCACCATTCGGCGTCTCTACGGGCGCCAGCAGGGGCATAAGCTGCGGCAGGGTCAGCAGGCCTTGGTCGACGCGACGTTGCCGATGCTGTCGGTGCCGCGCGAAGGCCAACTCAATGCCCGCACACTGTTCGACGACGATCGCCCCCTGGAAGTGGAAATCGGCTTCGGGGCCGGCGAACACCTCGCCGGCCAGGCGGCGATGCGGCCGGATCATGGCTTCATCGGCTGCGAACCCTTCCTCAACGGCGTCGTCGGCGCGCTGGGGCATGTGCGCGATGCCGGGCTGGAGAATGTCCGCCTCCACATGGGCGATGCGCTGGAGGTGATCGAGCGGTTGCCCGATGGCGCGCTCGATCGCGCCTATCTGCTCCACCCCGACCCTTGGCCCAAGGCGCGCCACGCCAAGCGGCGCTTCATGAACGCCGGGCCGATCGCGACGATCGCGCGCAAGATGCGGCCCGGCGGCGAATTCCGCTTCGGCACCGATCATCCGATCTATTGCCGCTGGGCGATGATGGTGATGGGCCAACGCCCCGAATTCGAATGGCTGGCCGAGAGCCCGCGCGATTTCCTCACCCGCCCCGACGATTGGCCCGAGACGCGATACGAGGCGAAGGCGCGGCGGATCGGGCATGAGGTCTGGTATTTCCGGTATCGGCGCATCTGACGCCATGAAGGCCGCCGATGCTCGCGCGCCGACGGCCTCCCGGTTCTACTCCCCTTGGGCCTGACGACCCCCCGATCGTCAGGATTTGGGCGAAGGAACAGCGGCGAGCTTGTAGAGCGCGGTATAGCCGATGTGATCGGACAGCATGTGGCCGTGCGCGTCGGCGCCGAACGGGATGCCGATGCCGAGCGGGGTGAGCTTCACCGTCGCGCCGTCGGCATAGACCTGCCAATCCTTGCCGTGGGCATAGGCCTTCTGCGCCTGCGCCGGTGCTTCGACCGTGCAGCCGCTCGTCGTCACCAGGCAGGTGGCGAGCGCGGTGCGGACTTCCTGGTTGGCGGCGGTGCGCGGCAGGCCGGCGAGGGCATGTTCGAACCAGCCGCGGCGATCGGCCGACTTGCCGATGTTGGTGTCGCCGGCGAACACATAGGGCACCGACGGATCGAGATTGGCGGCGAGGAAGCTGCCGATCGTCTGCATCTGGCGGGTGAAGGCGGCGTTGAAGCGCGCCGGGCCGACACCCGAGGCCTGCTTCGAATTGAGATGGGTGGCGATCACCGCGACCGGCTTGTCGATGCCGGGCACCTGCACCTCGGCCATCATCACGCCTTTGTTGGCCATGCAATCATAGCCGGCGCAGGCCCAGGCCGGGAAAACCGCCTTCTTGACCGCGACGATCGGATAATCGGAGAGAATGGCGAGGCCGCTGCCGCGCCATTTGCCGAGGTCTTCACCCTTCAGGTAACGGCCCTTGGCGGCGTAGGCGCGATCCTCGGGCGTCATCGCCTCGTCGTTCTTCTCGTGCTTGCCCGGGCCGAAGGCGACATATTGGTAGCCGGCGTCCTTGCCGATCGACTTCTGCGCCGCTCCGAACGCTTCCTGCAGCACGACGACGTGCGGCTGGCGACCCTCGGCGCGCAGCGATTTCAGCCGCTCGGCGATCTGCAAGGCGGCGGCGCTGCGACCCCACGCGAAGGGAGCGGGCAGGCCCTCGATATTGTAAGTCAGCACCGAGAGCGTCGGGCCATCGGACTTGACCTGCTGGAGGGTGGCACCCTCGACGGCGCCGACCTGATCCTGCGCTTCGGCAGGCCCCATCGCCGCGGCGACGGCGGCGGCAAGACCGATCGCCAATGTCCGCACGGCTACGAAACGCATGACACCGACTCCAGAAGTCCGGATCATTTCCGCACCCTCCCTTAGAAGCTGTGGATGAAGCTAGCCCGAACGGCGGGGGCGAAGCGTGCCGACGGTGCGGCGAGCAGATGGCTGCGACCGGCGCCGAGATCGGCGATGCGGAGCAATTGCGCGGTCGCGCTGTCACGGCCGCCCTTGCGGATACCGCCTTCCAGCGAGAAGCGGTTGTTTTGATCGATCACGTTATCGTAACCGATCATCGCCGAAGGGGTCAGGTGGCGCTTATAGCCTGATCCGCCGATGGCGCCGGTGCCGAGCAGATCGCGGCTGAGGCGGCTGCCGCCGAGGCGATCCTTGCGGGCGCCGATCGAGAAGCGGATGCCGTTGTCGAACGGTCGGTAATCGAGCGACCAGGATTTGGCGATCAGCCTGCCGCTGTTGCCGAGCGCACCCTTGGGATGGCTGACCGCGGTATATTCGATGCGGCTCCAAACCTCGGGGGCGACCTGCCGCTGTGCCTGATAGGTCGTGCTGAGCGTCGCCGCCGGCTGCTCGGTGAGCTGCGGACCCATCGCGATGTCCGCTGCGAAACCGGGAACGGCAATCAGAGTCAGGCATACGGCCGCAACGGCCACCGCAAGAGCAGGTCGCATGGGGGAACCTCGATTTAGCTGTCAAATACGGCGTCGAACCGCATCTGCTTGGGAGACGCTACCGCCCCGTGACTCCCGCACATCTCCGCTAGATTAGTTTACAATTGAGCGACGATCCGTGCTTAAATAGAGACGAGATGTTGAAACTAAGTGATGACGTTCATTTTCGCGAAGGTTTTCAAGCGATCGGCACTCGCAATCGCGCCAAAAGGCCGCCCAAATCGTCGCTCTCTTCCAACGCGACCGAGCCGCCATAGATTTCGGCGACATCGCGGACGATCGCCAGCCCCAGCCCGGTGCCGGGCTTGCCGGTGTCGAGCCGCGCCCCGCGTTCGAAGATCGCCTGGCGCTGGCTTTCGGGGATGCCGACGCCGTCGTCCTCGACCAGCGCCTCGACGAAACCGCCGCCGCTGGAGATCGTCACGAAGACCCGGCTGCCGCCATATTTGGCGGCATTCTCGATCAGATTGCCGAGCATTTCGTCCAGATCCTGCCGCTCGACCCGCGCGCGCGCCGTGCGATCGCCGTCGATGTCGATCGTCACATTGGGGTAAAGCCGGCTGACCGCACGCTCCACCGCCTCGACCGAGGGCCACAGATCGGCGACGCTCTGCGCGGCGCCCCGACGGCCGACGGCGCGGGCACGCGCGAGATGGTGATCGACCTGACGGCGCATCGTCGTCGCCTCGCGCACCACGATCTTGCCGAGCTCGGGGGTGTTCGCCGTCGCCTCGTTCATGATCACCGTCAGCGGCGTCTTGAGCGCATGGGCGAGATTGCCGGCGTGGGCGCGCGCCTCCTCGGCCTGTTTCGCATTATGGGCGAGCAGATCGTTCAATTCCTCGACCATCGGCGCGATCTCGATCGGCAGCCGCGCATCGACCCGGACGCGGCGCCCGTCGCGGATATCGCCGATCTGGCGCCGCACCTTGCGCAGCGGCCACAGCCCGAAGGTGGCCTGCGATGCCGACATGATGATGAGCCCCAGCCCCAGCAACGCGAACGAGCGCACCAGAGTGCGGCGGATCACCGCGATCTGATCGTCGAGCCCGGCACGCGCCTGCGCCACCTGGAAACGCCAGACCGTCTTCGCGCCGGGAAGCGTCAAGTCGCGTTCGAGTACCCGCAACGGTTCGCCGTTGAACTCCTTGGTGTCGTAAAGATGCGGCGCGAGATCATGGTGGCCTTCGTTGACCACCAGGGCGCGATCCCACAGCGAACGCGACCGGAAGGATTCGTGCCCATCGCCCGATACCTGGAAGTAGAGGCCCGACTGGGGCTCCAGAAAGCGCTGGTCGCCAAGCGAGCGGGTGAAGTGGACATCGCCGTCGCTGTCGACCTCGGCCGTCGCGACCATCGCGGTCAGTTCGTAATCGAGCTGCGAATCGAAATTGCGGGTGACGGCGGTGTTGAACACCCGCTCCAGCGCATAGCCGCCGCCGGCCAGCAGGACGAAAATCCACAAGCCGGCGATGCCGATCATCCGCCGGGTCAGCGAACCCGACGTCCGCTGCGCGAGGCGCGGCGCGGCGCCCGGCTCGCCGATCAGCAGCGAACGGCCGAGCACCACCGCGCGGAAGATGTTGACCGGTATCTCCAGCCAGCGCCAGCTACGCGGCAGAGCAGGCCGGTTGCCGGGCTCGCTTGTCTCCAACCGGTCCTCCGCCGCCTCAGCCGGCGTCGAGCGAGTAACCGAGGCCGCGGATGGTGGTGATGACATCGGCACCCAATTTCTTGCGGATGCGCGTCACGAACACTTCGATGGTATTCGAATCGCGATCGAAATCCTGATCGTAGATATGCTCGATCAATTCGGTGCGGCTCACCACCTTGCCCTTGTGGTGCATCAGATAGCTCAGCAATTTATATTCCTGCGCGGTGAGCTTGATCGGCTCGCCCGCCTTGCTCACCTTGCCCGATCGCGTGTCGAGCCGGATATCGCCGGCGATCAGCTCGGACGAGGCGTTGCCCGATGCGCGGCGGATCAGCGAGCGCAGGCGGGCGATCAGTTCCTCGGTCTGGAACGGCTTGGCGAGATAATCGTCGGCGCCGGCATCGAGGCCCGCGACCTTGTCGGACCAGCTGTCGCGCGCGGTCAGCACGAGCACGGGCGTGTCCTTGCCCTCCTTGCGCCAGCGATCGAGCACGGTCAGCCCATCGACTTCGGGGAGCCCCAGATCGAGGATGATCGCATCGTAATTCTCGGTCGAGCCGAGATAATGGCCGTCCTCGCCATCGGTGGCGAGATCGATCGCATAGCCCGCGCCCTCGAGCGTCGCCCGCAGCTGGCGGCCGAGATTGGGTTCGTCCTCCACGATCAGCACACGCATGGTTTTACTCCTCGATCTGGCTTTCCTGAACGGGTACGGGCTCGAAACGATCCATTCAATCCCCGTCCCTCACTCGCCCGAACGGCCGATCACCTTGCCGGTGCGCCCATCGACATCGACCCAGATCACCGCCCCGCTGCGCATGAATTTCAGCCGATAGGTGGACGAGGCAGGATCGAATTCGGGTCCCAGATAATCGGCGCCGCGCATATGCGGCAGCACATTGCCCTCGATCTCCCGCAGCGATTTCACCTGCCCCGATTTGTAAAGATCGCGCGCCGCATCCTGCTCCCGCCGGTGCTGCGCTTGGGCGGGGGCGAGAAAAGGAACGGTCGCGAGAGCAAGGTTCAGAAGGAAGCGGATTAACGGCATGTCAGCTACGATGTGGGGCGAAGGCGTTGAATAGCCTATGAATGGGCGGGATGTGCTGCGATCCCGATGCCGTCGTCACACCGGGCTTGCCCCAGGATCCGGCTACCCTCCTCAACCCCGAAAATGGTCAAGGTGACGGCTCGGCGGGCAAGCGTGGGCACAAACGCCGCAAGGGCAGGCAGACGGCGCATCACGCCTTCTCCTTCCAGCCGATCGCTTCGCGCGCGATCACCCCAATCTCCGGGTCGATCGCCGGCGGGCTCATGTCGACTGCCGCCTCCAGCCGGTCGGCAATATATTCGAGCGTCGCGATGCGCGCGGCTTTCTTGTTGTTGCCGTCGACGACGAACCAGGGCGCGTCAGGACGATCGGTACGCGCGAACATCTCGGCCATCGCCGCTAGGTAACCGGCGCGCAAGCTGCGGTTGCGGAAGTCGTTGTGGCCGGTCTTCCAGCGCTTCCAAGGATCGTCGAGGCGGGCGCGCAGCCGCTTGTCCTGCTCGGTTTGGGTGATGTGGACGAAGACCTTGACGAGGGTGATCCCGTCCTCGACCATCGCCTTTTCGAAGGCGTTGATCGTGTCGTAGCCGCGCCGCCAAGTGGGGGTGCTCGCCAGCTTCTCGACTCGCTCGACCAGCACCCGGCCATACCAGGTGCGATCGAAGATCGTGACCTGCCCGACCTGCGGCAAACGCGTCTTGAAGCGCCAGAGGAAATTGTGCGCCGCCTCCTGCGCGCTCGGTGCACCGATCGGGATGACGTCGTAATGGGCCTGCGACCATAAGGCGACGAGGCGTTGGATGATCCCGTCCTTGCCCGCGCAATCCCACCCTTCGAAGGCGATCACCGCGCGGCGGCCGTGGACGATATGGGCGGCGAGGATCCGCTCCAGCCGCGCCTGGAGTTTCTCCAGATCCTTGCGGTAGCGGCCCTTGTAGCGCTGAGCGGATTCATAGTCGGCGAGATCGATCATTCCGCCGTAACGCACGTGGAACGATTTGGGTTCGCCCTGCCTCCTTACGAAGTTTGCAGTTTAGCCTGCCGCCGCCGGCTTGGCGTGCCCCGCCGGCTCGACCACGCGCACACCAAGCTCGCGCAATTGCTTCGGCGAAGCGGGCGAGGGCGCCCCCATCAGCAGATCCTCGGCACGCTGGTTCATCGGGAAGAGCGTGATCTCGCGCAAATTCACCGCGCCGCACAGCAGCATCACGATCCGATCGACGCCCGCCGCCATGCCGCCGTGCGGTGGAGCGCCATATTGGAAGGCACGATAGAGACCACCGAAGCGCTCCTCGACATCGCTCTGCGCGAGGCCGACGAGTTCGAACGCCTTCACCATCAGATCGGGGAACTGATTACGGATCGAGCCCGACGCGATCTCATAGCCGTTGCAGACCATGTCGTACTGATAGGCCTTGATCGTCAGCGGATCCTGGCTGTTCAGCGCCTCCAAGCCCCCCTGCGGCATCGAGAAGGGGTTGTGCGCGAAGTCGAGCTTCTTCTCCTCCTCGTCATATTCGTAGAAAGGGAAATCGACGATCCAGCACAGATCGAAGCGATCCTTGTCGATCAGGTCGAGCGTCTCGCCGACGCGGGTGCGGGCGAGACCGGCGAGCTTGGCGGCCTGCGATGCCTTGCCGGCGGCGAAGAACACGCCGTCGTTCGGCCCCAGGCCGAGCGCTTCGATCAGCTTGGCGGTGGCTTCGGGACCATGGTTCTTGGCGATCGGGCCGCCCGGCTCGCCCTCCTTGATGTTGATATAGCCGAGGCCGGAATAGCCTTCGGCGCGCGCCCAGACGTTCATGTCGTCGAAGAATTTGCGGCTGCCGGCACCCGCGCCCGGCGCCGGGATCGCGCGGATCACGCCGCCGCCCTCCACAATGCCGGCGAAGATGCCGAAGCCCGAGCCCTGGAAGTGGTCGGTCACGTCGGTGATCAGCAAAGGGTTGCGCAGATCGGGCTTGTCGCTGCCGTAGTTCAGCAGCGCCTCGCTATAGGGGATGCGCGGGAAGCTGCCGGCGGGCGTCACCGGCTTGCCTTCCGCAAACGCATCGAAGACGTTCGCGATCACCGGCTCCATCGTGTTCCACACGTCTTCCTGCGTGACGAAGCTCATCTCCAGATCGAGCTGGTAGAATTCGCCGGGCAGGCGATCGGCGCGCGGATCCTCGTCGCGGAAGCAGGGCGCGATCTGGAAATAACGGTCGAACCCGGCGACCATCAGCAATTGCTTATATTGCTGCGGCGCCTGCGGCAGCGCGTAGAATTTGCCCGCGTGGATGCGGCTCGGCACGAGGAAATCGCGCGCGCCCTCGGGCGAGGAAGCGGTGAGGATCGGCGTCGAATATTCGGTGAAGCCCGCGGTGGCCATGCGGCTGCGGATGTCGGCGATGATCTGGGTGCGCTTGACGATGTTGGCGTGCAGCGTCTCGCGGCGCAGATCGAGGAAGCGATAGCGCAGCCGGATTTCCTCCGGATATTCCTGCTCGCTCGCCACCGGCAGCGGCAGCTCGTTCGCCGCCGACAGCACGGTGACGCCGCGGGCGAAAATCTCGATTGCGCCGGTCGCGAGGTTGGCGTTGGCGGTGCCCGATGCGCGCGCCTTCACACTGCCGTCGATGGTGACGACCGATTCGACGCGCAGGCCTTCCAGCACGGGCAGCGCGGGCGAGTCGTTGTCGGCGACGATCTGGGTGATGCCGTAATGATCGCGCAGATCGACGAACAGCACACCGCCATGATCGCGCTTGCGATGGACCCAGCCCGACAGGCGGACTTGCCTGTCGACGTCGGCGGCGCTCAGCGCGGCGCAGGTGTGGGTGCGGTAGGCGTGCATCTTTATCGTCCTAAAATCCGTCGCCGCGGCGCAGGCCGGGGCCGCTGTCGGAAATATCCAACGTCGCGGCAAAACCGCCAGCGGCCCCGGCCTTCGCCGGGGCGACGGTATAAAATCCGGAAGCCGCCGCGCTTTCCGCTCAAGGCCTTGTTTGTCAACCCGCCAGCGCGCGCTATGGGGATTGTGACATGCACATCCACCCCCTCGTTACCGACACCGCAACCCTCACCGCGCTCTGCGAACGCTGGGCACAAAGCCCGTTCATCGCGGTCGATACGGAGTTCATGCGCGAGAACACCTATTGGCCGGAGCTTTGCCTGGTCCAGGTCGCCGACGCCAACGAGGCTGCGGCGATCGATCCGATGGCGCCGGGGCTCGATCTCAAGCCGCTGCTCACCCTGATGGTCGATAATGAGGACGTGCTGAAGGTCGTCCACGCCGGCGGGCAGGATCTGGAGATCGTCTACAATCTGACGAGCAAGACACCGCATCCGCTGTTCGATACGCAGATCGCCGCGATGGCGCTGGGGATGGGCGAGCAGGTCGGCTATTCGAACCTCGTCGAGAGCATGATCGGCATCAAGCTCGACAAGGGCGCGCGCTTCACCGACTGGAGCCGCCGCCCGCTCGACAAGCGCCAGATCGATTATGCGATCGGTGACGTGACGCACTTGGCCGACATCTTTCCCAAGATGCTCGCCCGCCTGCGCAAGACCGGGCGCGGCGAATGGCTGGATCAGGAGATGGAGCGGATCGGCGATCCGGCGAACTACGTCAACGATCCCGATCTGGCCTGGCAGCGGATCAAGGTGCCGAGCCGCAAGCCGGACGTGCTGGGCCGCCTGAAGGCGATCGCCGCCTTCCGCGAGCGTGAAGCGCGCAAGAAGAATCTGCCGCGCGGCCGGCTGATCAAGGACGAGACGATCGCCGATCTGGCGGTGCATCCGCCGCGCTCGCAAGGCGAACTCGCCAAGGTGCGTGGCCTCGCGGCAAGCTGGGCGGGCAACGATATCGGTTCCCGGCTGATGGGTGCGATCGAGGGTGCGGGGCCGCTCCCCGACAGCGAATTGCCCCCACGCGACGATCGCCGGCCGGGTGTCGGCAAGGACGGCGCGCTGGTCGCCGATCTGCTGAAACTGCTGCTGAAGGTCCGCGCCCGCGACGCCGACGTCGCCCCCCGCCTGATCGCCCGCACCGACGACATCGACGCGCTCGCTGCCGGACAACGCAAGGGTTTGGCGATCCTCGAAGGCTGGCGCTACGACGTGTTCGGCAAGGATGCGCTGGCGCTGGTCGAGGGGCGGACGGGCTTTTCGGTGAAGGCCGGCAAGATGGTGATGAGCGAGTTGAGCGAGGGCTGAGCGGGTCCGTCGCCCCGGCGCGACGGCTATTTGCGATAACGTGTGGGGATGCTAACCGCCCGCCACCATGACCGAGCATAAGTCCGATCTGTTGCGCACCCTCCAATCGCGCGGCTACATCCACCAGATCACGGACACCGCCGCGCTCGATGCGCTGGCGAACACGACGGTGGTGCCTGGCTACATAGGTTTCGATCCCACCGCGCCGTCGTTGCATGTCGGCAGCCTCGTCCAGATCATGCTGCTCCGCCGGCTCCAGCAGACCGGGCATAAGCCGATCGTGGTGATGGGCGGCGGCACCGGCAAGATCGGCGATCCGAGCTTCAAGGACGAGGCGCGCAAGCTGCTCGACGAAGACGGGATCAGGGCGAACGTCGCCTCGATCAAGCGCGTGTTCGAACGCTTCCTGACGTTCGGCGATGGACCGACCGATGCGATCCTCGTCGACAATGCCGAATGGCTCGATGCGCTGGAATATATCCCATTCCTGCGCGAGGTCGGCCGGCATTTTTCGGTGAACCGGATGCTGAGCTTCGATTCGGTGAAACTCCGGCTCGATCGCGAGCAATCGCTGAGCTTCCTCGAATTCAACTACATGATTCTCCAGGCCTATGATTTCTTGGAACTGTCGCGCCGCGTCGGCTGCCGCCTGCAGATGGGCGGCTCCGATCAATGGGGCAATATCGTCAACGGCATCGAGCTTGCCCGCCGGATGGACGCCGCCGAGGTTTTCGGCATCACCACCCCGCTGATCACCACCGCCGACGGCGGCAAGATGGGCAAGACGATGGCGGGCGCGGTCTGGCTCAACGAGGATCAACTGCCGCACTTCGATTACTGGCAATTCTGGCGCAACACCGACGATCGCGATGTCGCGCGCTTCCTCAAGCTGTTCACCGACATGTCGTTGGCGGAGATCGACAGCGCCTGTGCCGGCGACATCAACGCCGCCAAGGTATTGCTCGCCACCGAAGCCACCGCGATGTGCCGGGGCCGTGCGGCGGCGGAGGAGGCG
>CAXTMT010000019.1:0-23160 GCA_964245355.1 uncultured Sphingomonadaceae bacterium | reverse complement strand
CCGATCCGCCGCCATGTTGCCTCGACAGAGCGCTCATCGGCCTTTCGCAGCAGCGTCTTCAGTTTGGAGAACATCTGCTCGATCGGGTTGAGGTCTGGACTGTAGGGCGGGAGGAACAGGAGATGCGCCCCGGCCTTGCGGATCGCCTGGCGAACGGCCTTGCCCTTGTGGCTGCCCAGATTGTCGAGCACGACGACATCGCCGGGCGTCAGCGTCGGGAGCAACGCCTGTTCCACATAAGCCGTGAACGTCTCGCCGTTGATCGGCTGGTCGAACACGATCGGTGCGGTGATCCGGTCGTGGCGGAGCGCGGCGATGAAGGTGAGTGTACGCCAGCGGCCGTGCGGAACCTTGGCTACCAGACGGTCCCCCCGCCGGGAGCGCCCGTGGGTCCGGGTCATGTTGGTCTTGGCCCATGTTTCATCGATGAAGACGAGGCGGCGTGGATCGAGCCTATGCTGATGGCGCCTCCAGCGCTCCCGCTTGCGGGCCACGTCCGGCCGATCCTGTTCGGCTGCGTGCAGGCTTTTTTTTGAACGTCAGTCCCGCCTGCCGATAGAACCGCCAGACCGCATCGTAGCTGACCCGCACGTCGCGCGCGGCCAGCTCGGCGACGATCGCGCGCAGCGTCAGGTCCGGCTTCTCGGCAATCCGGGCCAGCAACCAGTCACGCTCGCCAGCGAGGACAGCTCTCCTGCAACCGCCCATCGGACGGGCCGATGCATCGCCGGTCGTGCGATACCGATGCGACCAGCGCACCGCCGTCGCCAGACCCACTCCAAACCGCGCTGCCGCCTCGCGACACGTCGCCCCAGACGCCACGCACGAAACGACACGATCACGAAGATCCTGAGAATAGGGACGCGCCATCGCTGCTGGCCTCCTGCCCAGCCAGCAGCTTGAATCACACTTCCCGACCAAACGGAATCCTGAATCTGTCAGGTACGGTCACGCTCTAAAGCCCGACCTTCTCCAGTGCGGAAGCGAGCTCAGCATCCATCGACGCACCGCCTTTCGGCGCCAGTCTATTCAAAGCGGTTTGGATACGCTTTTGCGCGACCTGCAAGGTCTTGTGTCGCACTTCACGGAGTGCGTTGGTCCGGGCTGATCGACTTTCTTTGAGAAGAGCGGCCCATTTCATTTCCTCGGCGGCCAGGATCGCCAGGGCGAGGCGTAAACCATCCCGGCGGCCATGGTCATGGTCTTCGGACATGATGATCTCTCTCGTTGGGAACGGCACAAAGGCGGCGCTGTCGAAAGCGCATCGGATTCATTGATATGGGGATAATTTTCGAAGCCCGTATTCGCTTTCGCCATTTGATCGGCTTGCGAACGGAGGTCTGACGTGTCGGTCGCAATTAGCCAGGTCAGAGGATGTCAATCGCTTGGTGCTCCCTCGCCCGCATCGTGACCGACGGCAGCCTCGAAAGCGCGCCTGGCGAGAAATTGTACGCCCCACCCGATCGCGAATGTCACGACTAGTGGCGCAATCACCTTCGCCGCAGCCTCGATCAGGAAGCCTTCGACTGCACCCTTGATCCCGCTCCCACCTTCACTCCGATCAATCTCCGCCCCAAGCAGAACACCTAAAACATTACTCATTTTCGTCTCCCTGCTCGCTGGCGATCGCTAAGGCCGTCTCCGCCTTTGCGTCGTAATCGCCAACATCTCACGGTCGATGAAGTTGCAGTTTACCGCCTCGTACAAGCCGTCGACTACCATCGTGGAGAGTGCGCGCACCGTGATTAGGGGGAATCAGGCATCGCACCACAGGCGACGCCCAATAAAGGAGCGGCCCGGCAATCAGCCGAGCCGCAGTTTGGCCTGGGGGAGTCCATCCAGGCGGATCAGGAATCGGGGTCGCGCTAGGACAGGTTCGATCCGTTGCTGTCCTCGATGACGGACGAATTGGCGTCGGTCAGATTGTCCGAGGCGTTCAACTCCGTGCCGTTGAGTTCGGCCGCGCTGCTGTTCTCGGTGCTGGCCGGTTTGGAGCAGGCGGCCAGGCCGAGCCCTGCGGCCAGAAGCACGAGTGTCACTTTTTTCATGTCGTCCCCTTCGCGATGTCGGTGCCATCCTAATGCGGCGTTCGATCAAGGCGACAAAGAAATCCTATCCATAGAATAGGAATTACTCGCAGCGCCACAGGCTCGCGCGGGAATAAAGGTCGCTCCTCAACCAGGAGCTGCCGAATGGCCTCGACGCCGCTTGTGATCGACGAACCCGAAACCGCGACCGAATTATTCGACGCGGGCGCCAATCCCGCTCCGTGGCAACTTTCGTCGGTTACCGACGGGCTGCGCGCGGCCAGGCAAAAATGGCGTGACGAGCATCACCAGCATCTCGAAGCCGGGGTCGACGGCTTTCCCTCGCGCCGACGCATCGATGCCGCGGTCGCCGATTTGTGCGCGGCCTTGTTCCCGCAGCGACTCGGCGAGGCGCATGGGGCGGATGACGAGGAGGCCTATGTCCTCGCGGTGCTGGCGCGCGGCCTAAACGCCCTGCTCGGCGAGGTGCGGCTCGAGTTGCGTTATTGGGATACCGAAAACGCTCTGCCGTTCGACGACGGCGCCGCCGACACGATCATCCACCACTTCGCCGATGCGCTGCCCGCAGTGCGCTCGCTCATCGACAGTGATATCGAAGCGGCCTTCCTCGGCGATCCGGCTGCGCGCAGCGTCGATGAAATCCTGATCTGTTACCCGTGCGCGCTGGCGGTGATCCACCACCGGCTCGCGCACCGCCTGCACGATCTGGGCGCACCGCTGGTGGCGCGGATCATCTCCGAACTCGCCAATTCGCGGACCGGCATCGATATCCATCCGGGCGCCGCCATCGGGCCGAGCTTCTTTATCGATCACGGCACCGGCGTCGTCATCGGCGAAACCGCGGTCATCGGCGCGCGCGTACGCCTCTATCAGGCGGTGACGCTGGGCGCGCGGCGCCTGAAGGCCGATGGCGAGGGCGGGGTCCGTCATCGCTATGCGCGCCACCCGATCGTCGAGGACGATGTCATCATCTACGCCGGCGCGACGATCCTCGGCCGGGTGACGATCGGGCGCGGCTCGACGATCGGCGGCAATGTCTGGCTGGTCGAAAGCGTGCCCGCGAACAGCCTCGTCACCCAAGGTGACGTGAAGCTGCGCATTTCGCAAGGCGGCACCTCGGCACTCGACGATCACGCCGATCGATGAGGGCGAAGCGGCTGAAGATCGAACTGCCGACATTGGCGGTGGCGATCACTATCTATGGCGGGTGGCTGGCGTTGATCTGGTTCCACGCCCGGCTGCCGGAATGGGCGATCGTGATCTTCGGCGGCTGGCTGATCGCCTGGCACGGTTCGTTGCAGCATGAGACGATCCACGGCCACCCCACCCCGAACGCACGTCTCAACACGCTGATCGGCGGCATCCCGCTGTCGCTTTGGCTCCCCTATGCCATCTATCGCCGCAAGCATCTCGCCCACCACCGCTCACCCGCGATCACCGACCCGCTCGATGATCCGGAGTCGCGCTATCTCGGGCGTGATGCGGGACGGATCAGCCTGATGTTGAGCGAGGCGGAGTCATCGCTGCTGGGGCGGGTGACGGTGGGGCCGATCGTCGCGGTCGGACGATTCTGGGTCGAGGAATTCCAACGCGCTTGCCGCCAGCCGGTGGCCGCATTTCGCGACTGGGGTCCGCATCTTGCGGGCAGCGCCGTGATCATCGCGTGGCTCGATTTTTGCGGTTTCGGCCTTGGCCACTATGCGCTTGCCTGCCTCTATCCGGGGACCGCGCTGACGCTGTTCCGGTCCTTTGCCGAGCATCGCGCCAGCAAGGTGCCCGGCCATCGCATCGCCATCGTCGAGGATCGCGGGCCGCTGGCGCTGCTTTATCTCAACAACAACCTCCACGCCACGCATCATCATGCGCCGGGGCTCCCCTGGTATGCGCTACCCTCCTTTCACCGGCAGCACCGTGAAGCACTGCTCTTCGCGAACGGAGGTTTAACGTATCGCGATTATCGCGACGTCGCCGCGCGCTTCCTCCTGCGTCGGCATGACGTCACGCAGCATCCGGACCACGCTCGATGACGCTGGTGGCATCGCTCGGCATGTACGACGGCGATGGTGTGCAAGAGGCCAACGATCTGTTTTGGTCGCTCATCGCCGCCCACTTGATCGATCATGGTGTGCGGGGTGTGCCTCCCCGGCTCGATCGCGATCGTCCCCTGGAGGAGATTTGGAACGACCCGAACCTGCTGCTGGCCCAATGCTGCGGCTATCCGCTGGTCACCCGTTTTCGGGGACGACTCCGCACCGTAGCGACACCTGGCTATGACGCGCCGGGCTGCCAAGGGGCATTCCATCGTAGCAGGATCGTCGTCCGCACCGAGGATGAAGCGGAAGGCTTGGCCGACCTCAAGGGCCGACGCGCAGCAATCAACGAGCGAAGGTCGAACAGCGGCGCCAATCTATTCCGGGCGGCAATCGCGCCGCTGGCGGGCGGCGGCGCTTTTTTTGGTAGCGTAATCGAGACGGGGTCGCACGAAGCGAGCCTGCTTGCCGTCGCGAGCGGAGAGGCGGACGTCGCCGCGATCGACACGGTTTCTTACGCCCATCTTTCCCGACGTGCACCGCATTTTGCCAGATCGCTGCGGACCATCGGCTGGACTGCTGAATCTCCGTGCCTGCCGTTCGTCACTGCGATGGGAAACCCGAACGCACTCCTCAGGCTTCTGCGCGCGGCGATATCACAAGCTATGGACAGCCAGGCCATGCAGCCAGCGCGCGAAGCGTTGCTCCTGAACGATCTCGATCGGTTGCCTGCCAAGGCCTACGATCGATTATTGAGGTTCGAGCGCGACGCGGGGCGGATGGGATATCCCGAACTTCTCTAACGGTTTCCCCAGCGGCCGCTTAACCTACCTCAAGTTCGACAATATATCCCGCAATACAAGGATCATCGTCGCCGCCGGCCCGTTCTACGCCCGACTTTACCGACAGGAGCGATGATGGTGGGCGAGTTCAAGCAGCTACGCGGCAATGGCGATGAATTGCATCAGCAAACGGCCGATCAACCGCTGCTCACGACGAATCAGGGCATCCCGATTTCGGACAACCAGAACCAACTGAAAGCCGGTGCACGCGGGCCGGTCCTGCTGGAGGATTTCGTCCTTCGCGAGAAAATTTTCCACTTCGATCACGAGCGCATTCCCGAGCGGATCGTCCACGCCCGCGGCTCGGCAGCGCACGGCTATTTCGAGCTCACCGACGACCTGTCCGACATCACCACGGCAGATCTTTTCCAGCGCAAGGGCCAGCAGACCCCGGTCTTCGTTCGTTTCTCGACCGTCGCCGGTGGAGCCGGGTCCGTCGACACCCCGCGCGACGTGCGCGGCTTCGCGGTGAAATTCTACACCCAGCAAGGCAATTGGGATCTCGTCGGCAACAATATCCCGGTTTTCTTCATCCAGGATGCGATCAAATTCCCCGACCTGATCCATGCCGCCAAGATGGAGGCCCAATCGGGCTATCCGCAGGCCGCGACGGCGCATGATACGTTCTGGGACTTCATCAGCCTGATGCCCGAATCCTCCCATATGATCATGTGGGCGATGTCGGACCGTACTCTGCCGCGCTCGTTCGCGACGATGGAAGGTTTCGGTATCCACACCTTCCAACTGATCGATGCCGAGGGCGCGGTGACCTTCGTCAAGTTTCACTGGAAACCCAAGGCGGGCCTTCAGTCGACGATCTGGGACGAGACGGTGAAGATCGCCGGCGCCGACCCGGATTATCAGCGTCGCGACCTGTTCGAGCGGATCGATCGCGGCGATTATCCCGAGTGGGAACTGGGCGTTCAACTCTTCGACAAGGCATTCGCCGATGGGCTCGATTACGATGTGCTCGATGCGACCAAGTTGATCCCGGAGGAAGTGCTTCCCGTCCGCATCGTCGGCCGGATGGTGCTCGATCGCTATCCCGACAACTTCTTCGCGGAGACCGAGCAGGTTGCCTTCTGCCCGTCCAACATCGTGCCCGGCATCGGCTTTTCGAACGATCCGCTTCTTCAGGGCCGATTATTCTCCTACCTCGACACCCAATTGAGCCGGTTGGGCTCGACCAACTTTCACCAATTGCCGATCAATGCCCCGAAATGCCCCTTCGCCAACTTCCAGCGCGACGGGCACATGCAGACCGCCGTGCCGAAGGGCCGTGCCAATTACGAACCGAACGGCCTATCGGAGGGTGACGAGCAGCGGCCCGGCGATGAGCCGGGACCGCGCGCCACGGCGAATGGCTACAAGAGCGTCTCGGCCTTCACCGGCCCTGACGAGGAGGGTGCCAAGCTTCGCATCCGGCCGGACAGTTTCGCCGATCATTATAGCCAGGCGCGGCTGTTCTTCCGCTCGCTTGCGACCGCTGAACAAGCGCATCTTGCCTCCGCTCTGGTCTTCGAGTTGAGCAAGGTCGGGTTGGAGCACATCCGCACCCGGATGCTCGGCAATCTCGGCAACATCGATTCCGCTCTTGCAGCGCGCGTCGCCGATGGGATTGGGATGCCCGTACCGCCGCCTTCCGACGCCAAGGTTGCGGCGAAGGACATGCCTGAGTCGCCTGCGCTGCGGATCATCGAAGGGCCGCTCGACAAGGCTTCGATCGAACACCGCTCGATCGGCATTTTGATTGCCGACGGCACCGATGCCGAGGCGCTCGACAAGCTGACCAGCGACATCGGCAGTGCCGGCGCCCGCCCCGTATTGATCGCACCCAAGGTGGGCGGTGCGAAATTGTCCGACGGATCGCTGATGAAGGCCGACGCCCAGCTTGCAGGCTACCCGTCGGTGTTCTGCGACGCGGTGGTGATCGCCCTCTCGGCCGAGGGCACCAAGGCGCTCCTCAAGGAAGCAGCGGCGGTGCAGTTCGTCATGGATGCGTTCGGCCATTGCAAGGCGATCGGCGCGACGGCGGAAGCCAAGCCGTTGCTCGACAAGGCAGGGGTCGAACCCGATGACGGCGTTACCGATCTCGAGGGCTTCCTTGTCGTAGCCGGCAAGCGTTTCTTCGATCGCGAGCCTAACGTCCGAACGCTGGCCTGATAGCGACGTCGGTTGGGTTGGCCGGGATCGATTGTATCAATCGATAAGAGCTTCAACGGCGGGCGCAATCCATATACACCCGCCGTTGCCAATTACCTCTTATCGACGCCGATGCGCTGCAAGAACGCAACCAGATCGTCGAGCACCGGCGCCCGGTTACGAAACGGCTTTGCAAGAGCGGTGACGAGTCCCGCATGCCCGACGTCGGGATAGCGCCGCCGTTCCACGAAAACCCCTGCAGCCTTCAGCCTTGTCGCGAGAGCGTCGCTGTTGCGCGGCAAAACGATAGTGTCCTTGCCGCCCGTTGCCAGAAACGCGGGCGGACTATTCGCCGTGACATGTTGGACGGGCTGGGTTGCTTCGAGATCGGGCACCGCGCCGAACGTATCCGTTGCGACAGCGCCTTGAAGCGGGAGGAAATCATACGGCCCGGCGAGGCCGACAAACGCTTTCACCGCGCCTTGATCATTGCCCAGCCACCGCGGATCGAGCGCCAGCATCGCGGCGTTGTAGGCCCCCGCCGAATGTCCGGCGAGGATCAGGCGGTCCGGATCGCTGTTCCATTTCCGGGCGTGTGCGCGCACCCACCTTGCCGCCAGCGCATTGTCCTCAAGAAAGACGGGGTAGCGTATCTGCGGCAACACCCGATAATCGGGGATCGCGACGACGAAGCCGCGCGCGGCCAGCGCCCTGCCCACGAAGGAATAGCCGTCCTTCGTGCCGGAATTCCACGACCCCCCGTACATAAAGACGATGATCGGCAGCGGTGCTGCCCCCCGTTGGCGGGGAGCGTAGATATCGACACGCTGGCGGGGATCGCCGCCATAGGCCGCGTCCCTGGCGACCAGTACGCTCCCCCGATCCTTGGGTACGAGCGTGTCGAACATCTTGAGCGGCGAGCAACCGGAGAGAATGAACGCCATCGCCCCCGCGAAAATCGCGCCACGGCGACGCCTCATGCCTAGTCGCCTCATCGCCACGCCGCGCATTCCTCTTGCCTGCCCATGGCGCGGCTCTAAAGCTACGCCCCCATGCGAGATACGTGCTCGCGCGGTGATGGATGCGAATGGCTTCGACTTTTCCCGATCAGGGCGCGTACGCCCTCTCCGAAGCGCTGGTGCGCGTGGCAAGCGGCGACCGTGCCGCCTTCGAGGAGGTCTATCGAAGGACCTCGGTGAAACTATTCGGCGTGTGCCTCCGTATCTTATCCGTGCGTCAGGAAGCCGAAGAAACCTTGCAAGAAGCCTATCTGGCAGTCTGGCAGCGCGCCGGATCGTTCGATCCCGCCCGCGGCAGTGCCATGACCTGGCTGATCACCTTGGCCCGCAACCGCGCGGTCGATCGGCTGCGTTCGGGTGGCAAAGCGGTTTCGGCACCGATCGCGCTGGCCGCCGAGTTGCCCGACGATCGCCCGATCGCTTCCGCGCTGGCCGAAGCCGGCGAGGATGAGCGCCGCCTGGCCTTTTGCCTCGGCACTTTGGATGGCGGCGATGCCGGGCTGATCCAGACGGCCTTCTTCCAGGGTGCGACCTATGCCGAAATCGCCGATCGCGCGACGACGCCGCTCGGCACGATCAAGAGCCGCATCCGCCGCGCGCTGCTGAAATTGCGGGAGTGCCTCGCGTGAGCGATGCCGCGCTCCCCGATGACGACGAACTGATCGCCGCCGAACTCGCGTTCGGCTTGCTCGATGGCACGGAGAAGCGCGCCGCCGAGCAGCGTCTGGCCGGCGATCCCGCCTTCCGGGCCGCACACGATCGCTGGCTCGCTTATGGTGCGGCGATGTTCTCCGACGCGGGCGAAGCTCCGCGCCCGTCGGTCTGGACGGCGATCGAAGCGCGGCTGCCTGCCAACGATACCGCGCCCATTCCGCGCGCGACGTTGCGCTGGTGGCAGGGCGGCACCGCCGTCGCGAGCGTCGCGGCGATCCTGCTTGCGGTGATCGCTCTGCGGCCTGCACCTGCGCCCGTCGTTGCGCCCATTGCACCGGTCGCGGCGCCTGCCCCGGTCATGCCGCTGGTCGCCGTGCTCAGCGGCGAAAAGGGCATCGTCACCGTCAGCTACGATCGCGCCAGCGGGCGGATCGTCTCGGCGACCAAAGGCATCGATATCGGCGATCATTCGCCCGAACTGTGGGTGATCCCCGCCGACGGCAAGCCGCGCTCGCTCGGCTTGATCGCCGCCGGCGCAGCGCTCTGGAAACCGATTCCCAAGGCGTTCGCCGGATCGCTTACCCCCGGCGTAACCCTCGCCATCTCGGTCGAACCGCTCGGCGGTTCGCCGACCGGTCAGCCGACCGGCCCCGTCATCCTCTCCGGAAAGGTCACCACAGCATGAAATATTCGCGGATCGCATATGCGATGATGGGCGCGCTGGCGCTCGCGGCATGTTCTTCGGTGCATGCAGCACTGCCCGTCGGCGCCACCGCGCCCGACTTCACCACGCAGGCCAGCATGGCGGGCAAGGATTTCTCCTTTCATCTGGCGGATGCGCTGAAGAAGGGGCCGGTGGTGCTTTATTTCTACCCGGCAGCGTTCACCAGCGGCTGCACGATCGAGGCGCACCAGTTTGCCGAAGCGACCGACCAGTTCCACGCGCTGGGCGCTACGGTGATCGGGGTTTCAGCCGACGATATCGAAAAGCTCAACCGCTTCTCGGTCAGCGAATGCCGCAACAAGTTCGCCGTCGCCTCGGCCGATGCCAAGCTGATCGACGATTATAAAGTGAAGCTGCCGGTGATGGCGCGCTCGAACCGCACGAGCTTCGTGATTGCGCCCGATGGCAAGATCCTGTTCGAATATAGCGCCCTCGATCCGGCTGGCCATGTCGACAAATCGCTGGCTGCGGTGAAGGAATGGCGGGCGGCCCATCCCGGCTGAGGCCATCGCCTGGTTTATTTGGCGGGGGCGATCGCCGGTAATTCGGCGGGCTGACAATGGCCCTCGAAGGTCGTCATCAGCGTCGCATTTTCGGACTGATCGCCGATCGTGTTAGCCCCGCGATTGAAGATCAGTTTGAGCGATTCTTCCCCGTTCTGATAATCGACCTTGATCCCGGCCGGTAAAAAGTCCGCATGGCAGGCTGGCTTTGTCTTATCGCACAGGGGGACCAATTCTCCATCCGCGACCATCGCGATCGATTTCTCGGCCTCATCGATGACGTAGATGCGGGTTTCCTGCACCGTTTTCGCAGGCAGATTGAAGCTTTTGAAATCCCGTATGGCCTCGCCTTTACAGGATATCGCCAAGGGTGCCGCTTCGGCCGGCGAAGGTGCGCTCCCGCAGGCAGCGAGCATCACGACGCCAAATCCAATCCTCCACGCGCTCATAATCACCCTCTGTAGATCGATCCGTTCTGGCCCACCGAACGCGATTGGTCAAAATCGATTCGGCGGGTGTCCTAGCCAGATCGCCGATCGCATCATGACCTGTCCGAAAAGAGCGGATTCCAGTTGGGCCGATAGCCATCGCTGGACAGCGGGGAACGGCTGGCGGGCGAACCACTCCCCCTCGATCGCAGCGAACTGGCGAACGAATGGCATCAACGCAGCATCGGTCAAAGATCGCGTGTGGCGATCCAGGTAGAGATGGCGGCTTAGCCTTTCCTCGAGCGGCGCCAGCAAAGCCAGTGCGGCCACTCGATGGTCCTCCGCATTCACGCCATAGCGCGTGGGATATTTGTAACGATCGAGATGAAATTTGAACGGACCATCGTTGGCGGCGACGAGCGCTGCGTCATCCCCCTCCAGCCATCGTTCGGGATCGTTGCGCGAAAGCGCCCAGCGCATGATGTCCAGGCTCTGGTCGATCACGGATCCGTCCGACAGCACGAGCACGGGGACGGTGCCCTTCGGCGATGCCTCCAGCATTTCGGCTGGCTTGGCGGAGAGCCGCACTTCGCGAAGCTCGAAAGGGATTTCGCTCACCAACAACGCCGTACGCGCGCGGATCGCATAGGGGCAGCGCCGGAAACTGTAGAGGATGGGTTCAGGCATCGCGGCGCGGCATGCGCGATGCTCCGATGTGGGTCTCGCCGCGTATTTCGGCCAATTTGGTCTGGCGATGACGCTCGGCATAACCGGCGCGCTGCCCATCGGTGCGCTCCGCATGGCAAGCCGGGCAGCTCACACCTTCGCGATACAGGGGAGAGTCGCGATCTGCGGGGCGGATCGGCCGGCGACAGGATCGGCAGAGCTCGTGGCTGCCCTGGATCAGTCCATGCCCCACCGCGACCCGCGCATCGAAAACGAAGCACTCGCCCTGCCAGTGGCTTTGCGCAGGCGGCACGGTTTCCAGATAGGCGAGGATGCCGCCCTTCAGGTGGAAGACCTCGTCGAGGCCCTCGCTCTTCACGAACGCCGTCGCCTTCTCGCAGCGGATGCCGCCCGTGCAGAACATCGCGATCTTCGGGCTTTGCCCCTTACCCAGCAATTCTGCCTTTCGTGCGCGGAACCAGGCTGGGAAATCGCGAAACGTCCGCGTACCCGGATCGATCGCGCCGGCAAAGCTGCCGATCGCGACTTCGTAATCGTTGCGGGTATCGATCACGATCGTATCGGGCTGCTTGATCAGATCGTTCCAATCCTCGGGCACGACATAATGGCCGGCCTCGAGAGGGTCGATGCCCGGCTCCCCCATCGTGACGATCTCGTGCTTGATACGGACCTTCATGCGGTGGAAGGGCATCGTCGCGGCGCGGCTTTCGCGCACGTCGAGATCCGCGCAGCCGGGAAGGGCGCGGATGTGCCCAAGCACACGATCGATCGCCGCGTCGGCGCCGGCAATCGTCCCGTTGATCCCCTCCTCCGCCAAAAGCAGAGTGCCTTTTACACCGGATGCGCAGCACAATCGCGCGAGAGGGTCGCGCAAAGCTTCACAGTCATCGAACGACGTGAAGCGATAGAGCGCGACCACCCGAAACGGCAGAGCATCGCCTGCCGCCAACACGGGTCCGTCTTCAGCCAAGAAGGTCATGTGGAGGCCATAGCGCCGGCCCCGCGCGCCGCACAGGCCTGTCGGCGCTCCAAGAAACAGAGCGATCCCTCACCGACTGCCGCAACTTGCCCATTGAAGCCGGCATGGTACGGTCGGCAGGTGGATTCCTTCCTACCGCCTTTCCCCCCTCGTCATACAAAACCGCTTTCGATCCCTGCACTTTTTCGTAAGTGCCGACGCAATCTTTTAGAGATATGGGAAGAGAAAGCGTTCCATTACCGGAAGATGCAGACGCGCCTGATCACGCGCACGACCGTGATCTGCAACGGACCGGATTGGGTTCGAGACGCCTTCCTCACCAACAATGCGGCGGTCGAACGCAAAAGCCCCCAGATGCGGTACGCGCTCAAGCCTCTGCTCGGCGATGGACTGTTCATCAGCGACGGCCCGGTCTGGGCGAAGCGACGCAAGATCGTGTCGCCGATCATCCACGCTTCCCGGTTGCCCGAATTCGCCCCGATCATGGTGGAGGCGGCCATCGAGATGCGCGATCGTTGGGCGAAGATTCCCGCCGGCGAGGAGATCAATGCGCTGACCGAGATGGCGGAGCTGACCGCCGAGATCATCTGCCGCACCATCTTCGGGCGCTCGCTGGGCAGCGAATATGCCTTGGAGATCGTCGACGCTTTCTCGGATTATCAGCGGCGGATCGGGCAGATCGCGCTGGGATCGATGTTCGGCCTGCCCGATTGGTTTCCGCGCTTCTACTCTCCGGCCATCCGCAAATCGGTGCGCCGCATGATCACGGTGCTGGACGATATCGTCGCCAGCTACCGCCAAAGCGAATTGTCCTCGGAAGGCGCGATGATCGGCCATCTGCTGGAAGCGCGCGATCCCGACAAGGATGAGCCTCTGAGCGACGAGGCGATCCGCAACGAAGCCGCGGTCATTTTCATGGCGGGCCACGAGACGACCGCCAACACGCTGGCATGGGCATGGTTTCTCCTGTCGCAGGCGCCGGAGGTCGAAGCGAAGCTGCATGCGGAGCTGGATGAAGTTCTCGGCGGCAGAGTGCCGACCCTCGCCGATCTACCCCGCCTCGTTTATGCGCGCGCGATCATCGACGAGACGCTGCGGCTTTACCCGCCCGTGCCGTTTCTCGCGCGCGAGGCGGTGCGCGACGTCACCCTCCAGCGCCGCACTTTTCGCAAGGGATCGCTGGTGATCGTCGTTCCGTGGCTGCTTCACCGCCACAAATTGCTGTGGGACGATCCTGATGCCTTCATTCCCGAACGCTTCCTGCCGGGAGCGAGCCGGCCCATCGACAAATATGCCTATGTCCCGTTTGCGGCGGGACCGAGGGTCTGCGCGGGCATGGCGTTTGGGATCGCCGAGACGGTGCTGTCCTTGGCAACGCTCGCGCAGGCGTTCACTTTGCGACTGCGCCCGGGCGCCAAAGTCGAGCCAGTCGCCCGTTTGACCCTTCGGCCGGAGGGCGACGGATTGCCGATGACGCTTCATCCTCGCCAACGGGCGGCGTCGGTCACGGAGGTTCGTCCGGAATATCCTGTCTCGTGCCCCTTCGCGCATGGCTGACAAACAAGAGCGGGCACCTCCCCTCGGTTGGGCGTGGGGCGATGCCGAGGAAAAAGCCGCTTTCCGCCGCTATTGGGTGCACGACGTTTTCCACGGCCTGCTCGGGCTGGGGCTCTATTATGGGGTGAAGCCCTACCCAATTGGAGTCATTTCGGCGGTCGGTGCGCGGGTCGGCGAAGCGATCGGCCCGAAGCGCGGACCGACATGGGATCGGCGCGCGCGCGAGAACATCGCTCGGCTGCGACCTGATCTCGACGTCGATGTCGTGACGCGAACGATGTGGCGCAACATCGGTCGATCGATGATGGAGTTCTCGGCGCTCGATCGGTTATGGCGCGGCAAGACCGTGCGGTTGATCGGCGAAGACCATCTGCTCGCCGCGAAGCGCGCCGGGCGGCCGCGGATCCTGTTGATGCTCCATCTCGGCAATTGGGAACTGCCGGGCGGGATATTGCACCTCCTCGACGAGCCTTTCCTCCACTTTCACCAGCCCCCCCGCAACCGCTTCGAGCGGTTCATCGCCCAGCGCGCGCGCAAGTCGGTGCATGGCAATCTGCTCTTCCCCACTGCCGCCGATACGCTGAAAGGTGTGCGGTATCTTAGTAAGGGCAGGGGTTCGCTCGTGATCGCCGCGGACGAGTTCATCGACGGTCGCGTTCACGGGCCTTTCCTCGGTCGCGAACCACGCCTCGACGGCAACATCGGCTTCGCTGCACGCATGGCGCTCAAGACCGGCGCAGTCATTATCCCCGCCTATGCGATCCGCGCCGAGGGTATACAGTTCGCCATTCATTTCGAGCCGGCGCTAGAAGCTGCGGCGGGTGGCTCGGCAGGCGAGCGAATTCATCGGACAGCGCTTGCTATCAATGCCGCGATCGAGCCGATCATCCTCGCCCACCTCGATCAATGGCTGATGCTGCACGATCTGCGTTTCGATCGACCCTGATCAAAGATCAGGGCATCGTCTTCTGAAAGCGACGTGCCACATATTCGACCTGCCCCCTGCTCAGCCCTTTGTAGAGTGCGGAGCCCTGCGCGCCGGAGAATTCGGCCATGAACGGGCGAAGGAAGCGCAATCGATCCAGCCTGTCGCGCTTGCGGCGTTCGGCCGCATCGAGGGCCTGGACGACTCCCGGCGACAGTCGATCCGCCTGCATCAACGTCAACGATGGCACCGCCAGTTGCTCGTCGAGAACCGCCAGCATCGCCTTGGATCGCATGTCGGCGAAGGTGAACCATCCGCCAGGCACGAGGACGCGTACCACTTCCTTCGCAAAAGCCTCCGGATCGCCATAGCAATGCGAGGATTCGATATTCACGACGATATCGAACGATCCGTCCGCAAAAGGCAGATGTTCAGCATCCCCCGTCTCGAAGCGGAGACCGGGCGTATCGGCGTTCAACTTGCGCGCGAGGCGCACGGTTGCCGGGGAATAATCGACCCCAACCACCTCCGCCGGAGCATGATAACGCGCAAGGTAACGCGCGCCTCCCCCGCGGCCCGACCCCACTTCCAGGATACGGACCCCCTCTGTCGCCAGCCCTGCTACCGCCTGGTGATAGAGCCCGATGAACGGCCGCTCCGGCTCATCCTCCGGGGCCAGCGGGAAAGTCGGACCGGTCGGCAGATAGCCGTAGTTCATGAACCGCCAGTCGGTATCGCGCCAGAACCGGGAAAGCATGTTGTAGAGGAACCGCCACCCGCGCTTGCGCGTCCGGGGAAACGCGCCGCGATCGACGGCACGCAAAATGGCATCGAAAGTCCGGCTGGACATCGCTCGGTTCAACCGGCCGTTGCAAGCGGGCGTGGCGCCTGGCCCCGATCGAGTTCGGCACACGCCCAGCGGATCAACGAACGATCGTCGCGGGTGCGCGGATCGAAGCCGGGGCGGTAGTAACTGAGCACCGGCAGGACGCTATGTCGCCAGAAACCCGGCGAGAAAACCAGCACTCCCATCATCCCCAACACGAAGCGGAACAAGCTTTCCTCCCCGTCGCGACGCGCATAAATCCGGGCATTGCGGAAAAAGATCGCTGCAAACCGGGAGAGCACGATCGTCATCGCAGCCGTGCGGAACAGGTAGCGCTGCGAGGCCCGCCAGCCAGGCGTCACAGCATGAAACACTTCGAGCGCTACGGCCTTATGTTCGAGTTCCTCGAGCGCATGCCAGATCCACAGCCGTCGATAACGTGCATCGGCTTCGGCCCACATCGCCGGCCGGCTCAGCACCGTGCTCGAGAGGGACGCAGTTATGTGCTCGACCGCGCAGGTGATCGCCAAACGGCGCACCGGACTTCCATTATCGATCAGCGCCTCTTTAACCGGACGTTCCATCTCGGCAACATCGTAGCCAAGCAATGCCATGGCGCGGTTATAATCTTCATGCTCGCGCGTATGGTAGGCCTCCTGCCGGGAGAATTCGCGGATACGGCTCGCGAGTGCGCGATCGGCGACCTTCGGAAGATAATGGCTGAGGCTGCGGATGAAGAACCGTTCGCCCGTTGGCAGGAATATCGAAAGGCCGTCACACACGGCCGTCTTAAAGAGGTCGCCACCAAACCAATGTCGCACCGGTTGGCTGGAAAGCCCGAAGCGAACGTCTCTAGCCAAAATGCCCGATCCACCGAGCGGATTTTCGGACTGTTCAATTTCGCCGACAGGAGCATCGAGCACGTCTGCCATAAGCCTTGCCCTTACGCCGATCGCCTTTCCGCATATAGCAGTTGAACCAGATCGAACAAGCAGGGCTTCCTAGGACAGCCGATCCGGCCGTCGGGATCAGGGATCTCAGTCGAGAAACCGGACGGAAGCGCCGTCTTCATCGCGGCGGATTTTCGCGCGCACATCGTAAAGCGCACCCAGCATTTCATCGGTCATCTGCTCGGCAGCCAGGCCTGCTGCGGTCACCCGACCCTCGCGGACGGTGACGATCTCGTCGGCAAAGCGCAGAGCCAGGTCGATTTCGTGGATTGCGACGATCACCGTCCGCCCGGCATCGGCCCGCATTCGCAATCTGCGCATCGCATCGAGCGCATGGCGCGGATCGAGCCCTGCCGTGGGTTCATCGGCGACCAGCAGTTCGGGATCACCGACGATGGCCCGCGCCAGCATCGCGCGAGCGAGTTCCCCGCCTGAAAGGCCGGTCGCCGGCCGATCGCGGAGATCGATGAGATCGCATTCCACCAGCGCGCGGGCCACGGCCTCGCGCATCGCCGTTGGCAGTGCGCCGAACGCCGGAAGCGTCGGGGTCAGGCCGAGCGCAACGACCCGCTCGACGCTGATCGGCCATTCGACGGCTGCGCGTTGTGGCAGATAAGCCCGGAGCCGGGCGAGCTCGCGACGGCCGATCGATGCCAGCGGCCGATCGCCCAGGCGGATCGTCCCACCGGCCGGCGTCAGCAGTCCCGCCAGCGCCTCCAGCAGGCTGCTCTTGCCCGCACCGTTGGGGCCGATGACGGCGGTCAGGCGTCCGGCGGCGAAGCGCAGGCTTGTCTCGTGGAGCACCGTACGCTGGCCACGCTTCACGATCACCGCGTCGAGATGGAGCGCGCTCATGCCGCGCGCCGCCGGACGTGCAGCACCAGCCACAGGAAGAAAGGCGCACCGACGAGGCTGATGAACACGCCGAGGTTGATCGGCGGACCACCGAACCGCAGCAGCCGCGTCGCGATATCGGCGAGGGTGACGATCAGCGCCCCCACCAAAGTCGCCGGCAGCAGCACCTTGGCCGGGCGATGCCCGACCAGCGGACGGACCAGATGCGGTGCGATCAGCCCGACGAAGCCGATCGTTCCCGAAACCGCCGTCGCCGCGCCGACCCCGAGCGCCGTGCCGGTCAGCGCCATCAAGCGCACCCGGCCGACCGCGATGCCGAGGCTCTCCGCCTGGGTTTCGCCCAACGCCAGCACATCCAGTGCGCGGGCGGTCGCGATCAGCATCACCCCGCCGGCAAGAATGAACGGCCCGGCAAGACGGACGTGATCCCAGCTGCGATCGACGAGCGACCCCATCAGCCACGTCATGATCTCATAAGCGGCGTAAGGATTGGGCGCGAGATTGAGCGCGAGGCTGGTGCCGGCGGCGGCAAGGCTCGTGATCGCGGACCCGGCGAGTATGAGGGTCAGCGTACCGCCCCCGCGCGCCAGCAGCAATGCGAGCCCAGCCGTGACGAAGCCTCCCGCCAGCCCGAACAGCGGCGTCGCCAGCGTGAAGCTCGCCGCAAAGCCGTAATAGATGGCGATCACCGCGCCGAGCGAAGCGCCTGCCGAAACGCCCAGCAGCCCGGGTTCGGCAAGCGGATTGCGCAACAGCCCTTGCAACACCGCGCCCGACAGGCCGAGGATGCCGCCGACCATCACCGCCAGCAGCACACGCGGCAACCGCACCCCGATCACGATGAGGCCGGGCAGATCGGGCGCGGGATGGGCGAGCGCGGCGATCACCTCACCGGGCCGCAGCCACACGGTGCCGGCAAGCATCGAGGCCACCATCGCCGCCAGCAGCAGGGTTGCGAGCAGCGGGTTCAGCCAGCGGCTCATCGCGCGGCTCCACGGGCGAACGGCAGCGGGGTTCGCGCCTTGGTCATCGCCCCGTGCAGCCGGTTGCGCAGATCGAGCGCCGCATCGGCGATGAACGGCGTACCGCAGAGATAATAAGCCTGACGGATGCCAAGGATCCGATTCCCCCAGTAATGCCGGACCAGCGGATGGCGGGCGATATTGCCGCGCAAACTATCTTTATCGTACCCCCCTTGCAGCAAAAGTTCGGGCGCGGCCTCGATCAACACCTCCACATCGAGCCGACCGTAACTGGAAAGCGCGCTGTCGTTGGCGACGTTGATCGCGCCCGCCTGCACCAGCACCGTATCGTACAGCGATCCCTTGCGCGCGCCGAAGCCCGCGCCGTCCCACCCCGCGACGCGCACGGCGGGCGCCGGATGACGGGCCAGCACGGCGAGTTACCGGTCCATCGCCGCGATCAGGGCCTCGCCCTTCGCCCGTTCGTCGACCGCGGCGGCGATCTTGCGGGTAACGGCGCGGATTTGATCGAACGTGCCGGGATCTTCGATCACCAGCATCGGCCAGCCGATCCGCACGAGCATCCCGCGCGTCACCGGCGTGGTGAAACTGTCGGCGATGACCAGATCAGGCTGCTCGCGCACCACCTCCTCGGCAAGACCGTGGTTGATGCCCGTGCGCGCCGCCGCCTGCGTCATCAATGAGCTCTGCGGATCGCGGGCCAGCCAACTGACCGAGGCGATCCGTTCGGGCGGCAGCAGCGCCAGCACGATCTGATCGGTGCAGACGCTCATCGACATCACATGCAGGGGATGCGCTCTGGGTTTGGGCACCGCGGGCAAAGCCGCCGCCCCCGCCGCGAAGGGCAGCAGGGCGGCGACCAGAGCGGCCAGGATAAGCCGGCAAGCCATCAAAGGCGGACTTTCACCCCTCCATACACGGTGCGGCCCTGCGCCGCGTAGCTGAACACCTCAGTATAATCGCGATCGAACAAATTCTCGATCCGGCCGAACAATTCGAAGCGCTTGGTCAGCTTGTAGGCGGCATTGAGGTTGAGCAAGGTGAAGCTCTTCTCGCGGATCAGCAGCGGCGGGAAGAAGCCGAAGAAAACGTCGTTCTGCCGCCCGTTGTAGCGCACCGTCAGTGTGCCGTTGAAGCGCGACGTTTCGGGCGCCCACGTCAGATTGGCGCTGGCAATATTCTTCGCGCGGCGTACCGCCTGGCCGTTGAAGATGCCGGTCGCGAAGGTCGCCGCATTGGTCGTGATCGATTGCGGCTGCGGCGCGCGGAGATAGGTGTAGCTGGCATCGAACTGCCAGCCCGCACCCAGCTTCGCCGCCGCCGAGACTTCGACGCCCTGCTGCTTGGTCTTGCGGGCTTGGTTGAAGGGATGCGCGACGAAATTGGCGTCGAACGTCGTCGAAATCTCGTCAGTCAGGCGATTGTCGAACCAGGTCGCGTCCAGCACGATACGGCGATCGAGAAAGCTTTGCTCGACGCCCGCCTCGTAGCCTTTCGACTTTTCCGGCTTCAGACTGGAATTGCCGACGTAGCGGCCCGCGAAGAAATCGAACAATTCGCTGAAGCTGGGTGCCTTCACGCCGGTGCCGTAAGCGGCGTGGAGGCGTGTACCGGCGCCCAGCTTCGCGCTGCCCTGGAAGCGGAAGGTCGTGTCGTCGGCGAAGCGGCTGTTGCCGTCGTGGCGGACCGAGGCGCCGAAGACATAACGATCGTCGACGGTCAGATCATATTGGCCGACAGCGCCGATGTTGGTCGTGTGCCGCCAGCCGAGGAAGGCGCCGAACTGGGAGATCGTGGTGCGCTCGCTCTCCTTTTCGGCATCCAGCGCGACGGTGATGCGCTGCCGCACGGCATCGGTGCCGAAGCGGAAGGCGCTCTCGAACGAGCCCTTCACCCGCCGGCCGTGATCGCCGAACGCCTCGACGATGCGCGCCGGGCCGCTGCTGGCCGCGTCGTAGCCGGTGCGGCGGGTATCGGCGACCTGCCCCGTCAGCGCGTTGGTCCAGCGCCCGTCGAGCAGATCGAGCTGCGCCCGCAGCAGCCCGTAGAGCCCCTTGTTGACGTAGTGGACGCCCGGCGAATCCACGATCAGGCCGTAACCCGGCGTACCGAACGCGTTGTTGCTGTCGTCGGTATCGGCATCGGTGTAGCTGTAGCGACCGACCGCCGTGACGTGGAAATCGGGCGCCGCCGTCCAGATGAACTTGCCCGACGCACCCAGATTATCCGACCCGACATCGCGCTTGCCGCCCACCGCGACCGGATAGCCGTCGGTGTGGATATAGCTCGACGACAAGGCGTAATCGAGGTTGCCCTTCACCCCGGCGATGCGCGCGCCGCCGTCGAACGTGCTCATCGATCCGCCCTCGGCGCGCAGCTTGATGCCGGGCGCTTCGGCGCCGGTGAGCGTGATGTAATTGATCACGCCGCCGATCGCATCCGATCCGTAGAGCGACGATTGCTGGCCGCGCAGCACTTCGATCTTGGCATCTTCATCGGCGACGAGCGTACCGAAATCATATTCGCCGTAATACGGGTCGGAGGCCTTTATGCCATCGATCAGCACCAAAGTGTGGTTGCCCTCGGCGCCGCGGATACGCACCTGGGTCTGCGCGCCGATCGCGCCGAGCCGGTTGACCGCCACGCCCGGCACGTCGCGCAGCACATCGGACAAGACGCGGGTCTGGCGCGCCTGCATGGCGCTGTCGTCGATCACCGTGACCGACGATCCGATCAGGTCGATGGGGATCGCATCGCCCGATCGCGAGGCGGTGACGACGATCGTCCCGCCCTTCGCATCGGTGGTCGGTTGATCGGGATTGCTTTGGGCAAGAGCGGGCGCCGCTACGGCAAGCGCCAGTATCGAAACGAAAGTCTTGGTCATCATCAGTCCCCCAGCGTCGCGACTATGACGGGAGGGCCTGCCGAAGCGCGAGCGAACGACCGGCGCGGGGCGGCGGATGGACGCCTATCGCATCCGTGCCACGCAGCCGTGCGGCCCTCGCCGCATGGTTCGTCGCTCAGACGGAGTTCCGTGCCTTGGCCATCCCCTGGACCCGGGCAAGAGCGACAGCGCGTCGGCAGGTCTCCTGGCTCACGGGTCATCGACACGATGCACGACCTTCCCAGACCTCGTCCGAGGCCCAGTGGCTGGCGACCGGAAATCCGGCCGCCAAGTGCATCGCGCTCGCCGCTTACAGTTGCAGGGACAGCCGCGGATTTGGGGTCATCCCCCGCACCGCATTCCCATATTATGCCTAAAAGGCACCGACGCGATATCTGGACACGATGCGAACACCGCGTCCAAGGGTGCCCATAATCAAATCCGGGCCGCTCGCCAATCCCGGATTTCCATTAGGCGTCCAGCGCCTGGCCGACACAAGATGATGCACTATGCCGCTCGTCGTTGCGACGTTCAGCGAGTCATGCGCGCGACGCGGACAGCGTACGCGCGATGTTGATCCCCGTGATCACCAGCAGGGTCAGGCCGATCAGCCCCCCCGCCATCGCGATCTGGCTGACCCAGCGGCCCGCCGCTTCGCCGAAGGCATAGCCGATCAGCGTGAAACCCGTGCCCCAGACCAAAGCCGCGCCCAGGCTGGTCAGCACGAAGCGTCGGGTGGTGATCGCCGAGGTTCCCACCGCGATCGGCGCCGCCATGCGCAGCCCATAAGCGAAGCGGAAGATCACCACGGCGAGGTTCGGATGGCGCTCGATCAGGCTGAGCGCGGTGGCGAAGGCGGGCTGCCGGCTGATCGCGCGAACCCGGCGATGCGCGCGGAAACGCCGCCCGACGGTGAACCAGAACAGATCGATCCCGAACGCCCCGCCGATCGCCGCCAGCACCGCCGCCCACAGCGGAACGATCGCCAGATGGCCAAGCAAACCACCCGCCAACGCGAAGGGTTCCCCCTCCACGCCCGCGCCGACGAACACGGCCGGAAGACCGAAATGGGTGATGATCGCATGCAACACTCGGCCCTCAACCTATCCTCAAACCGTCGACAAATACAGCGGATTGCGCAGCCGGGCCTTGCAACCCAAGCCGCCATTCCGCAGGCGCTTTCGCGATGGATCCAGAACCGACGACTGCAGTGCGCTATCCGCGCATCGAGGATCCGAGCAACATCCGGCTGATCGATCCCATCGCGCGGCTGCTGGTTCCGCTCGCCGTCAAGCTGCGCATTTCGGCCAACGCCATCTCGATCGCCGGCTTGCCGGTAGGTGCCGCCGCCGCCGCCGCTTACTGGCACTGGCAGCAGCCCGGCCTGGCGATCATCGGTTTTCTGCTCACCGTCCTGTGGCTCGTCTTCGATAGCCTCGACGGCATGGTGGCGCGTACGACCAACACGTCGAGCGCGTTCGGGCGCGAACTCGACGGCATCTGCGATCATATCGTCTTCATCTTCCTCTACATCGGTCTCGCGCTGTCGATCGGCGGCGCGGCAATCTGCGTCTTGACCTTCTTCGGCTCGCTCGCCCACGCCATCCAGGCGAGCCTTTACGAGGCCGAGCGCGATCGCTTTCATCGGCGTATGCGCGGCGAACCGCCGGCGGTGGCAGGTCCGTCGTCGCGCAACGCCGCGATCCGCTTCTACAATTGGCTCCAATCGCGTCTCGATCGCGCGTCGGCGCCGTTCGATCGCTTCCTGGCTGCCAGCCCCGATAGGGGGTCTGAAAAGCGCGCATACGTGCAGAGGGTCATGCCGATCTTCGCCCTGATGCTGCCTCTCACCCAGAATATGCGGCTGGTCGCGCTCTTCGCAGCCTATCTGGTGCGGCGGATGCCATTGTTCCTCTGGTACGAACTCACCGTGCTTACGCTCTGGACGGCGTTGGGGATTTACCGGCTGCGTCATGCCGAAAAAGAGCAGTTCCGCATCCGATCCGCCTGATAATTATCGAGATGCCCAGTCGTTGCGGGCACCAACCGCATTTCTGTGCATTGCACGTCCGATGCCTTCCCATATTGCCTTTGTCGGTGCCGGCCCGACCACCATCTACACCC
>CAXTMT010000018.1:0-24062 GCA_964245355.1 uncultured Sphingomonadaceae bacterium | reverse complement strand
TGTGCTTCAACACCGCGATGACCGGCTATCAGGAGGTGATGACCGATCCCTCCTACGCGGGCCAGATCGTCACCTTCACCTTCCCGCACATCGGCAACGTCGGCGCGAATGCGGAGGATATCGAGGCGATCAACCCGCATGCGCTCGGCTGTATCGTGCGCGAGAATGTGACCCATCCGTCCAACTTCCGCTCGACCCAGGGTTTCGATGCGTGGCTGCGCGCGAACGGACGGATCGGGTTAGCGGGCATCGATACCCGCGCCCTGACCCGCGCGATCCGCATCGGCGGCGCCCCCAACGGCGTGATCGCGCACGATGCCAGGGGCAAATTCGATATCGAGGCGCTGAGGGCACAGGCGCGCGGCTGGCCGGGGCTGGAGGGCATGGACCTCGCCAAGGAAGTATCCGCCACGCAGAGCTACAAGTGGGACGACGGCCTCTGGACGATCGCCGACGGCTACGCGACCCACGCCGCCAATCCGGATGGCCCGCATGTCGTCGCGATCGATTACGGCCTCAAGCGCAATATCCTGCGCAACCTCGTCGCCGCCGGCGCGCGCGTGACGGTGGTGCCGGCGACCGCGACCTTCGACGAGGTGATGGCGCACGAGCCCGCCGGCGTCTTCCTCTCCAACGGCCCCGGCGATCCGGCGGCGACGGGAGAATATGCGGTGCCCGTGATCCGCGCATTACTGGACGTCGGTACGCCGATCTTCGGCATCTGCCTAGGACACCAACTGCTCGGGCTGGCGGTCGGCGCCAAGACCTTCAAGATGCACCAGGGCCACCGCGGCGCCAACCATCCGGTCAAGCGGATCGGCAATATCGAAGGCGCGGGCAAGGTCGAGATCACCAGCATGAACCACGGCTTCGCGGTCGACACCGAAAGCCTGCCCGCCAATGCCGAGGCGACCCACATCTCGCTCTTCGACGGCAGCCTCGCCGGCCTGCGCCTCACCGACAAGCCGGCGTTCAGCGTCCAATATCACCCCGAGGCGAGCCCCGGCCCGCAGGACAGCCATTATCTGTTCGAGCAGTTCGTCAATCAGTTGAAGGCAGCGGCATGAGCAAGGTCGATCCCGAGCGGCTGGCGGCGGAATGGGCCGAGGATCAGGCGGTGCTGCGCAATCTCGCCGAGAATGGCGACAGGGCCGAATTGGTCCGCGCCGTCGACGTCAGCTTCAGCGGCAGCGCCGAGGCGCTCGACGCGCTGGAGGATGCCGCCGAGGAACTGGGCTTCGAGGTGATCGATCGCGAGATCGCCGAGGATGGCGGCCAGACCCTGTTCCTCGAACGCGAGCAGACCGCCGAGGCCGAGGCGATCAAGGCGCTGACCAGGCTCTGCCTCGCGATCGAAGCCGATTACGATGTCGACTATGATGGCTGGGGCTGCGTCGCCGAAACCGGATCGCCGCACTGATGCCCCCGCTGCCTCTTATCGAAACGCCGCCGGGGAGGATGCGATGAGCCTCGCCGACCTTCAGGAAAAAGCGCCGGCCTTTTACCGCGCCGATCAGGCCGGGCAGTTCACCATGGTCGGCCGCTGGCGGCCGACGCCCGATCTGATCTCGATCGTCGCCGACAAGGTCGAACAGGCCGTGCGCCCCTTCGGCATGGCCGCCCGCGCTGCGTCGAGACCGGCGGCGGAGGCCTGAAATGGGGGCGCTTGCGATCAATCCTGCCAAGGGTCGATAATGACGGCGCTCGTTCTTGCCATGTCCGATACGTTGCGCGTCACCAACGGCAATTCGGCGCCGATTGCTTGCGCTGCGATCATCATGTCCAGGTCCGCGATAAGCCTGCCGGTTCGCTTCAACCGATCTTTCATCTCGCTCCAGGCGATCGCCGCGGAGGTATCGAAAGGCAGCAGCCGACCTTCAATTCGGAAAAGCAGATCGTCGTGGAAGGTTTGCAGTTCGGCTCGGCGAGCCTCGTCTGGCGCAGCCTCTATGCCGTATAGGATTTCGGCTTGGACGAGGGTCGAAAGCACACAGCTTTTGAAGTTCGTTCTGACCCAATCCGCCACCTTCGGATGGGGATGCGGCCGTGACAATTCGCTCCAGACGTTCGTGTCAATCAGCACCGAAAATCTCACGTTCGGCGAAAATCTCCCGTTTGGGAATTTCGAGCGTCGCACCGTTGGCCGTTCGGATCAAATGATCGACAAACTCCGGACCCGACATCGCCCGGAGCCAAGCCGCTCGCTCGCTCAAAGGCGCGTAGGTTTGCTCGAGAAGCGCCCTGATCTCGGCTTCGAGCGAGCGACCGTTGCGCGCGGCGACGACCCGCGCACTTTCCTTCACGCCGTCGCTCAGGTTGCGAATCGTGATACTGCCCATTGCCGCGCTCCAATGATTGCAATGCAATCACATAATTTGAAAGCTGCCTGACGACAATGCCCAAGCGCACCGACATCTCCTCCATCCTCATCATCGGTGCCGGCCCGATCGTCATCGGCCAGGCGTGCGAGTTCGATTATTCGGGGACGCAGGCGTGCAAGGCGCTGCGCGAGGAAGGCTATCGCATCATCCTCGTCAATTCGAACCCGGCGACGATCATGACCGATCCGGACATGGCCGACGCCACCTATATCGAGCCGATCACGCCGGAGATCGTCGCGCGGATCATCGCGAAGGAGCGGCCCGATGCGGTGCTGCCCACGATGGGCGGCCAGACCGCGCTCAATACCGCGCTGGCGCTGTGGCACGACGGGACGCTGGAGAAATACGGCTGCCAGATGATCGGTGCCGATGCGGCGGCGATCGACAAGGCCGAGGACCGGCTGAAGTTCCGCGACGCGATGGACAAGATCGGGCTCGAATCCCCGCGCAGCCGCATCGCGCACACGGTCGAGGAAGCGCTCGACGCGCTCGACTTCGTCCAGCTGCCGTCGATCATCCGCCCGAGCTTCACGATGGGCGGGCAGGGCGGCGGCATCGCCTACAATCGCCAGGAATTCATCGAGATCGTGACGAGCGGCCTCGATCTGTCGCCGACGACCGAAGTGCTGGTCGAGGAATCGGTCCTCGGCTGGAAGGAATATGAGATGGAGGTCGTTCGGGACAGGAACGACAATTGCATCATCATCTGCGGAATCGAGAATATCGATCCGATGGGCATCCACACCGGGGATTCGATCACCGTCGCGCCGGCGCTCACGCTGACCGACAAGGAATATCAGATCATGCGCAATGCGAGCATCGCGGTGCTGCGGGAAATCGGCGTGGAAACAGGGGGTTCGAACGTTCAGTTCGCGGTCAACCCGAAGGATGGGCGCCTGGTCGTGATCGAGATGAACCCGCGCGTGTCGCGCTCCTCGGCGCTGGCATCGAAGGCCACCGGCTTCCCGATCGCCAAGGTCGCCGCCAAGCTGGCGGTGGGCTATACGCTCGACGAGATCGACAACGATATCACCGGCGCGACGCCGGCGAGCTTCGAGCCGACGATCGATTATGTCGTCACCAAGATACCCCGCTTCGCCTTCGAGAAGTTCAAGGGCGCTTCCGATCATCTGACGACGGCGATGAAATCGGTGGGCGAGGTGATGGCGATCGGCCGTAACTTTCATGAGAGCCTGCAGAAGGCGCTGCGTGGGCTCGAGACCGGGCTGGCCGGCCTCAACGTCGTCGATCGCCTGAAAGGCGCGCCGCGCGCCGAGATCGAGGCGGCGCTGGCCGAGCCGACGCCCGATCGCCTGCTGATCGCTGCCCAGGCGCTGCGCGAGGGCTTCCTCGTCGAGGAGATCTGCGCGCTCGCCAAATATGATCCGTGGTTCATCCAGCGGATCGACGAGATCGTCGCGGCCGAGGAAGGCGTCTGCGCGGGCGGCCTGCCCAACGATGCGGCCGAATTGCGCCGCCTGAAGGCGATGGGCTTCTCGGACAAGCGGCTGGCGTGGCTGTCGTTCAATTCGCTGCACCTGCGCGACATGAAGCGCGGCCAGGTGCGCGGCGGCGGGATCGTCCATGATGCCATGACCGCGATGACCGGCGGCGTCACCGAGGCGGAGGTGCGCGCGCATCGCCACAAGCTCGGCGTTCGCCCAGTCTTCAAGCGCATCGACACCTGCGCCGCCGAGTTCGAGGCGAAGACGCCGTACATGTACTCCACCTACGAGGCGCCGAGCTTCGGCGCGCCCGAGTGCGAGAGCCAGCCTACGAATAAGCGCAAGATCGTCATCCTCGGCGGCGGGCCGAACCGGATCGGACAGGGGATCGAGTTCGATTATTGCTGCTGCCACGCCTGCTTCGCGCTGACCGAGGCCGGCTATGAGACGATCATGGTCAACTGCAATCCGGAGACGGTGAGCACCGATTACGACACGTCCGACCGCCTCTATTTCGAACCGCTGACCGCCGAGGACGTGCTGGAAATCCTCCATGCCGAGCAGGCGAACGGCGAACTCGTCGGCGTGATCGTCCAGTTCGGCGGGCAGACCCCGCTCAAGCTGGCGCAGGAACTGGAGGATGCCGGCATCCCGATCCTCGGCACCTCGCCCGATGCGATCGACCTGGCCGAGGATCGCGAGCGTTTCGCCGCGCTGGTCGAGAAGCTCGGCCTCAAGCAACCCGCCAACGGCATCGCGCGCAGCCGCGACGAGGCGATCGCGGTCGCCGAACGCATCGGTTATCCGGTGCTGACCCGGCCTTCGTACGTCCTCGGCGGACGCGCGATGGAGGTGGTCGATACGCCCGCCCAGCTCGATCAATATATCGCGACCGCCGTACAGGTTTCCGGCGACAGCCCGGTGCTGATCGATCGCTATCTGCGCGATGCGATCGAGGTCGATGTCGACGCGATCTGCGATTTCGAACCGTTTGTCTTCGCCGGCGTGATGCAGCATATCGAGGAGGCTGGGGTCCATTCGGGCGACAGCGCCTGCTCGCTGCCGCCCTACAGCCTCTCGCCGGAGATCGTCGCCGAGATCGAGCGGCAGACGGTATTGCTCGCTGAAGGGCTTTCGGTGCGTGGGCTGATGAACGTGCAGTTCGCGGTGAAGGCCAGCGGCCGCAAGGACGAAGAACCTAAGGATCAGGTTTACCTCATCGAGGTCAACCCGCGCGCCAGCCGCACCGTGCCCTTCGTCGCCAAGGCGGTGGGCGCGCCGATCGCCAAGATCGCGGCGCGGGTGATGGCGGGCGAGACGCTGGCGAATTTGCCGAAGATCCCGCGCGAGACCGATCATATCGCGGTGAAGGAAGCGGTGTTTCCGTGGGCGCGCTTCCCCGGAGTCGATCCCGTGCTCTCTCCGGAAATGAAGAGCACCGGTGAAGTCATGGGAATCGATCGTGATTTCGCCACCGCCTTCGCCAAGGCACAGCTCGGCGCGTCCACGGTATTGCCCAAGGCCGGCACCGTGTTCGTGTCGGTCAAGGAAAGCGACAAGCCGGTGATCGAGCCTGCGATCCGCCAGTTGATCGAGCTGGGCTTCGATATCATCGCCACCGGCGGCACCGCCGAACATCTGCGCGCGCACGGCCTGATCGTGGAGACGGTCAACAAGGTCGCGCAGGGGCGTCCGCATGTCGTCGATCGGCTGAAGGACGGCGGCGTCCAGCTCGTGCTCAACACCACCGAGGGCTGGCAGTCGCTGCAGGACAGCAAGTCGATCCGCGCCTCGGCGATGCTCGCGCGCATCCCCTATTTCACCACGGCGGCAGCCGGGGTCGCGGCGGCACGGGCAATCGGTGCGATGCGCGACCGGCCGCTTGAAGTACGGTCCCTTCAATCCTATCATAGCGGACTGATGTTCCCCGTATCGCTGTCTGGCGGCGCACGCTGAGAGGCGGGCGGGGGGATGCGTTTTCTTGAACGAAGGGGTTCTTGCCGATGGCGACCGAAGACAGGCAGCCGATGCTCGCGGAAGGGCACGATATGCTCACCGCCGATCTCGCGCGCTTGAAAGCGGAGCGCCCGCAGATCATCGATTCGATCGAGGAAGCGCGCGCCCACGGGGATCTTTCCGAAAACGCCGAATATCATGCCGCCAAGGAGCGTCAGGGCCAGGTCGAGGCGATGATCGCCGACATCGAGGATAAGCTCTCGCGGGCGCTGGTGATCGATCCGACGACGCTTTCGGGCGACAAGGTGGTGTTCGGCGCGACCGTCCATCTGCTGGACGAGGACGAGAAGCCGGTGAAATATCAGATCGTCGGCCAGACCGAGGCGGACGCCAAGTCCGGCCGGATCAGCTACGCCTCGCCGCTCGGCCGCGCCCTGATCGGGCGCCGGATCGCGGATGAGGTCGAGGTGACGGTGCCCTCGGGTGATCGCTATTATGTGGTCGAACGGATCGAGTTCGTGTGAGGACGCTCCCTCTCCCCGCTTGCGGGGAGAGGGCTTTATTATGAAAGCCGCTCGCCTCACCGCAACGATCGTCATCGCGGGCATCACCGTCGCCGCTTATCTCCTCGCCGCCGCGACGATGCGCGAGGAGTGGGCGGTGATGGCCGGCGGCTTCGTGCCAGCAAGCGTACTCGGCGTCGCGATCCCCGGCCGCCTGCCCTGGTTCCTGACCCCGATCAGCGCGACGTTGGTCCATGCCGGGCTGCTCCACCTCGGTTTCAACCTGCTGACGCTGATCTTCTGCGGCAAGGAGGATGAGGCCGCCTTGGGGCAAGGGGGCATGGCGATCGTCTATCTGGTCGGCGCTTATGCCGCCGCCGCGATGGAATATGCGATCGGGCCGCATTCGCCCGTGCCGATGATCGGCGCGAGCGGGGCGATCTCCGCGCTCGTCGGGGCCTATGCGGTGCTTTACGGCCAACGCAAACCGAGCAAGCTCCATCCCGAACTCGCCCGCTGGCTGCATGTCGCCTGGCTGGCGGGAGCCTGGATCGCGGTGCAATTGCTGATCGGGGTCGCTTCGGCGGCGGCTGGGATGGGGATCGCCATCGCCGCGCACGTCGGCGGCTTTCTGGCAGGGGCGCTGCTGGCGCGCCCGTTGCTGCGGTGGCGTTACCGGCGGGCCTAGGCTGTATCGACATTCGGCCGAGATCCTCCCCTGCAAGGGGAGGTGGCAGCCCGTAGGGCTGACGGAGGGGTGTCACCACGGGCGGGGATACCTCTCCACCAGCCTTCGGCTGGTCCCCCTCCCCTTGCAGGGGAGGATTTCGTTCGGTTCACTCTCACCTATCGTCGTGAAAACGATCGAAAATCCTGAATGTCGATACACCCTAAGCCTCCAGATCGGGCTCCAGCAATTTGTGCATGTGGACGATGACGTAGCGCATCTCGGCATCGTCGACGGTCTTCTGCGCCGCTCCGCGCCACGCTTTCTCGGCGCTGGCGTAATCGGGATAGAAGCCGACCACATCGACATGGTCGAGATCGACGAAGTCGAGTCCGCGAGGATCCTTGACGCGGCCGCCGAAGACGAGATGCATTTTGCTCATGAGCGCACTCTGCCCCCGGTGGCCTTATGCTGCAATTGCGAAAATCAGTTGCGCGTGTGCATCAGCTTGATGAGCGCGTCGAAACCCTGGCGCTGGATCACGCTGTCGAAGTCGGCGGCCTGCGCCATCGCGACGTTGATCCCGCCGACGCGCAGGTTCGCGACCTTCCACACGCCGCCGACCTGGATCACCGACCACACCGCCGGCAGCGGCTGACGGCCGGGCTTGATCACCTGGGTCGAGACATCGACGCCGCCGCCCGCCGGCTGGCTGCGGATCACCTTGATCTGCGCATCGCGGTAATTGAGCAGATTATCGGTGTAGGTGTTGACGATATAGGTCGGCAGCGCGTCCTTGTAGTCGGAGAGCTTCTCGTGAGTTTTCGTCGGCAGCCAGCGGCGGATCAGCCGATCGCCCATTTCGTCGACCGCCACGTTGCTCGACAGCAGGGTGCGGAACTGGGCCTTGGCCGAAGCTTCGCTGCCCGAACGCATCGCGGCGAAACCCTCGCCGGTCAGCGAGGTGACGAAGCGCTGGGGATCGCTGGTATCGACCGCGGCGGTGGCGGGCGCGGTGGCAAGCGGGGTGACGAGGCCGGCGGCGATCGTCGCGGCGGCGAGGGCGGTGCGGAGCGTGTTCATGGGTTCCTGTCTCTTGCTGTGGCCAGCGCTTTGGCGTCGCCCGGCTGAATGATCGTTGAAGGGGGGAGGCTGAACTCAGCCCCGCACCTTCTCCCGCGCCGCTTCGAACGCGGCGGTTCCTACCGTGCCGGCCGCATCGGTCGCCTGACCGACCAGCTTGGCGACCTGCTCGCGCAGACCTTCGGCCGACAAACCGCTGTCCTCATACGCCTTCACCCCAGCCTCGCGACCGGCGGCGATCGCGGCCGATGCGGCATCGGCGATCTTCTCGCCCAACGGCGCGAGCATCGCCTTCTCCTTGTCCGAACGCCCGATCAGCGATCCGATCGCCGCGCCGAGCGCCAGTCCGCCGAGCAAGGCGACGAGCGGGTTGCCCTCGACGGAGGCGATCACGTCCTTGGTGGTGGACGAGGCCCTGTCGACGGCGACGGCATAAGCGCCGGTCACCTTGGCGCCGATCAGGTCCTGCCGCGAGCGGGCGGGATCTTCGTGCTGTTTGCTCATGATTTGTCTCCGTGTTGCTCGGAATGTCGAAAGAATCGCGTGAAGAGGCCGAAGCCGAGCAGCGCGGTCGTGCCGGCCACCGCCGCCGATGCCGCCACCGGGCGCTTGCGCACCGCCCCGATCGCATCCTCGGCGATCGCCTCGCCCTTGGCCTTGGCGCTTTCGACGACGTTGCCGGCGATCGTGCCGGGTTTCAGCGCCTGCTGGAGTTCGTGCGCGGTGCCGAGGAACCGCCGCCGCCGGATCGCCGCCTCGGCGCGCGCGTCGGTCAGTTCGCTCATTTGCCGGCCTTTCCGAAGCGGGTGACGGCGATGCCGACGAGACCGGCGGCGATCAGCAGCACGATCAGCGCCGCCACCGCCAGCCCGCCTGCAACGCCCAGCCATGTCGCCAGCGCCATGCCGAACGCGATCACCAGCACGGTCAGTGCCGCCTGCAGCAGGAACAAAGCGACGATCGCGAGCGGCACGGCGATCTTGGCAGGCGCGATCCACGCCGTCGCCGTCGCCTTGACGACCGCGATTTCGGCCGAGGCCCACGCCTTGCCGTCCTCGATCAGCCGCGCGACCAGTTCGCGCAGCGGTGCTCCGCTCATATGCCGGTCAGGCCTCAGGCGACGGCTTGCCGCCCTTGGCTTCATCGATCCCCGCCTTGGCGAGGCGCGCGATGACGAAGCCCAGCACGGCGGCCGTGCCCACCGCCACCGCGGGGGCGCGGGCGATCAGGGCGCGGGCGTCGGCGAACAGTTCGTCGACATCCTTGCCCTTCAGCGCCTCGTTGAAGCCGCCGAGGCTTTCGGCCGCCTTGCGGGCATAATCGCCATATTGCGCGCCGATCTTGCCGTCGATCTGTCCGGCGGCATCGTTGATCGTGGCGAGCAGATCGTCGAGGGCGCCGGTCGCCTTGTCCTTGCCGGTCACCGCATAGTCGCGGGCCTTGTCGTAGCCTTGCGTACGGAATTGCTCGATCCGCTCGAAGAAGGCGCCACCCGCCTTATCGCCCGCGTTGTCGGCCGCGCCGGTGGTTTCCCCGTCGAGCGTTCCCGTCGGGGTATCGCCGTCGACGATCGTGTCGGTTCCTTCGGGAAGCTGTTCGGTCATCGGATCACTCCAAAGTGTCTTGCCCGTCCAACACGGGGGCTCGCGCCCTGTTCCATGACGGCGCCGCTATTATTGCGCCAAACCGTCTCCGCCGATAGACGCGCCGCATATCTTTCGATCTTCACCGAAAAAGGGCCGCCAAATGACCGCGATCGTCGACGTCCACGCACGCACCGTGATCGATAGCCGCGGCAACCCGACGGTGGAGGTCGATGTCACGCTGGAGGACGGCAGCTTCGGCCGCGCCGCCGTCCCCTCGGGCGCGTCGACCGGTGCACGCGAGGCGGTGGAGAAGCGCGACGGCGACAACAGCCGCTGGGGCGGGAAGGGCGTCGATCAGGCGGTGAATGCCGTGAACGGCGAAATCGCCGAGGCGGTCGAGGGGCTGGAGGCGGAGGATCAGGCCGAGATCGACGGCGTGATGATCGAACTCGACGGCACGGAAACCAAGCGTCGGCTGGGCGCCAACGGCATCCTCGGCGTCAGCCTCGCGGTCGCCAAGGCGGCGGCGGAATCGCGCGGGCTGCCGCTGTACCGCTACGTCGGCGGCGTCTCGGCGCATGTCCTGCCGACCCCGATGATGAACATCATCAACGGCGGCGCGCATGCCGATAACCCGATCGATTTCCAGGAATTCATGATCGTGCCGGTCGGCGCCGAATCGATGATCGAGGCGCTGCGCTGCGGCACCGAGATCTTCCACACGCTGAAGAAGACGCTGCACGAGAAGGGGCTGGCGACGGCGGTAGGCGACGAGGGCGGCTTCGCGCCGAACCTCGCGAGCCCCAAGGACGCGCTCGATTTCATCATGCAGTCGATCGAGGCGGCAGGCTACACGCCGGGCGACGACGTGGCGATCGCGCTCGATTGCGCGGCATCCGAATTCTACAAGGGCGGCGTCTACGATCTGGCGGGCGAAGGCCGGACGCTTTCGAGCGCGGCGATGACCGATTATCTCGGCGAACTCGTCGCGGCTTATCCGATCGTCTCGATCGAGGACGGCATGGCCGAGGACGATTGGGACGGCTGGAAAATCCTCACCGACACGCTGGGCGGCAAGGTCCAGCTCGTCGGCGACGATCTGTTCGTCACCAACCCGAAGATCCTGGCGGAAGGCATCGAGGCCGGCCTCGCCAATTCGCTGCTGGTGAAGGTCAACCAGATCGGCACCCTCACCGAAACGCTGGCCGCGGTCAGCATGGCGCAGCGCGCGGGCTACACCGCCGTGATGTCGCACCGCTCGGGCGAGACCGAGGATGCGACGATCGCCGATCTCGCCGTCGCCACCAACTGCGGGCAGATCAAGACCGGCAGTCTCGCGCGGTCGGACCGGCTGGCGAAGTACAACCAGTTGCTCCGTATCGAGGAAGAGCTGGGCGCGATCGGCCGTTATGCCGGGCGCGTGTTCGATTAGAACTCAGACCGCTTCACGATCCCCCGCCCGGCGATGTCAACAATCATCATGGATACCCCTCCAGGCGTGGAGCGATCTTGACCTTCGGCGGTTGAAACACCAGCTAACATCCATGAACCGGCACCTTCTCTCCGCTGCGGCCATCTTCGGGACCGCCTTCGCGCTTTCGGCGCCGGCCCTGGCGCAGTTCCGCCTGGATCTCGCGCCCAGTGCTTTCCGCGCCGCGCAGCAGCCGCCGAAGGCCGATCTCGATCCCGTTCCCAACCGCCTCAACGCTTTGTCCCCGCTCGGCGGCAGGCAGGGCAAGCCGGTCAACAAACCGGTGACCGCTGCGGTCGAGCCGATGAAGGCCTATGCCGGTGTGCCCGACGAGGGATCGACCGATACGCTGAATGCACGGCCGGGCATCGGCGCCAGCGCCGGTACGCTCGACAGCAATCTGGTCGACGATCCCAACAAGCCGCGCAAGCCGCTGAAGCCGGATTCGCTGAAGAAAGGCGTGGCGCCGCGCTCCTGAGCGCCGCCGCGCGGACCTGAACTGACGAGACAATCGCCCGACCTGGTGCAGCGGATCGATCCGCTCGTCCGTCGGGTGCTGGCCGACAATCCTTCGCCCTTCACCTTCACCGGTACGCAGACCTATATCGTCGGGCAGGGCGCGGTGGCGGTGATCGATCCCGGCCCCGATCTGGACGCGCATATCGACGGCATCCTGCGCGCCACCGCCGGCGAGCGCATCACGCATATCCTGTGCACCCACACCCACCGCGACCATAGCCCTGCCGCCGCCTCGTTGGCGCAGGCGACCGGCGCCGCAATCGTCGGCTGCGCCCCGTTGGTGCTGAACGATGACGGCCCGCGCGCCGATGCCTCGTTCGACACGACCTATGCCCCGCACCGCATTCTGGTCGATCAGGAACGGATCGAGGGGCCGGGCTGGACGCTCGAGGCTGTCGCCACCCCCGGACACACCTCGAATCACCTCTGTTATGCCTTGCCCGAGACCGGCGGCCTGTTCAGCGGCGATCATGTCATGGGCTGGTCGACCACCGTCGTCTCGCCGCCCGACGGCGACATGGCGGCCTATATGGCCAGCCTCGACAAGCTGCTCGGCCGTGCGCAGGACCGCATCTATTTCCCCGCCCACGGCGAAGCGATCGACCAGCCGCACCGCTTCGTCCGCGGCATGGCCGGGCACCGCAAGAACCGCGAGGCGCAGATCCGTCGCTTGCTCGAAGAAGCGCCGCAGACGATCCCGGCGATGGTGGCGCGCATGTATGTCGGGCTGAACGAGAAACTCGTTCCCGCCGCCGGACGTTCGGTCCTCGCCCACCTGCTCGATCTCGAAGCGCGGGGGATCGCCTGGCACGATGCCGGGCGCGAGGAATGGATGCCGGCATGAGGTTCATCGGCAAGACGTTGCTGTTCACGCTGCTGGCGCTGCTGCTCGTCGGCGCGGTGGCGCTGGGGGCGGCGTGGCGCTTCCGCGCGATCTTCATGCCCGATGCGACCTCGGTCTCCCGCGCCACGCTGGAAGCGGTGCGCGCGCAGGACAAATTGACGCCCTTCGCCGCGCGTTTCGTCGCGGTGGTGACCTCCGAACAGCATCGCTTCGGTCTTTCGGCCAGGAAGACGCTGATCATGCCGGGGCTCGTCCGCTATTCGCTCGACCTCGCCAGCCTGCGCGATCGCGACATGAAGTGGGATGCGACGACCAAGACCTTGGTGGTGACGTTGCCCGCGATCGCGATCGAAGGCCCCGAGGTCGATCTCACCGCGACGAGGGAATATGGCGATGGCGGCGTATTGATGGCGCTGACCGACGCCGCGCAGGATCTCGACGCTTCGAACCGCAAGGCTGGGCAGGCCGAACTGCTCAAGCAGGCGCACGACCCCCTGCCGATGCGCCTCGCCCGCGATGCCGCGCGCGACGCGATCCAGCGCAGCTTCGCGCTGCCGCTGAAGGCTGCGGGACAGGATGCGACGGTAACCGCTAAGTTTGCGGACGAACCCTAGGACGGATCGACATTCAGGATTTTCGATCGTTGTCCCAGCGATAGGTGAGATGAACCGAACGAAATCCTCCCCTGCAAGGGGAGGGGGACCAGCCGAAGGCTGGTGGAGAGGTATCCCCGCCCGTGGTGACACCCCTCCGTCAGCCCTACGGGCTGCCACCTCCCCTTGCAGGAGAGGGATCTTTTCGAATGTCGATCCGTCCTAGTTTATCAACACCGCTTCGCGCTGAGAGGAGCCGCGCCGCCGCTTCGTCCAGCGTCGCGTCCCGCTTGGCGAAGCACAGACGGATCAAAGCATCGGGCTTGTCGCCGGCGTAGAAGGCCGAAAGCGGGATCGCCGCGACGCCGTGATGCTCGACCAGCGCGCGACAGAAATCCACATCCGCCATCGCGATCCCCGACGCCGCCAGATCGACGTTGACGAAATAGGTGCCTTCCGACGGCAGCACCGCATAGCCGCCCGCGGTCAGCGCCTGCGTCAGCCGATCGCGCGAACGCTGCAGCGCCGCCCGGTCGGCCGCGAACCATGCCTCCTCCTTGCCGAGCCCGTAGGCGACCGCGCTCTGCAGGGCGGGCGGCGTGGTGAAGGTCAGGAATTGGTGCGCGGCGGCGATCGGGGCGAGCAGGGCAGGGGCGGCGATCACGAACCCCACTTTCCAGCCGGTGAGCGCGAAGATCTTGCCCGCCGATCCGATCTTCACCGCGCGTGTCCCCATCCCCGGTTCGCGGATCAGCGGATGATGGATGCGGCCATCGAACAGCACATGCTCCCACACCTCGTCGCAGATCGCGATCAGATCGTGGGCGCGGACGAAATCTGCGACGATGGCGATCTCCTCGGCACCGAACACGCGCGCCGCGGGGTTCATCGGATCGTTGAGGATCAGCATACGCAGCTTCGGCCCGGCGGCACTTTCCAGCAGATCGCGGGTGATCCGCCACGCGGGCGGGCTGAGCGCCACGCGCTTCGCCACGCCTCCGGCGCGGCGGACGAGCGGTTCGTAGGCATCGTAGGCCGGGTCGAGGATCAGCACCTCCTCCCCCTCGCTCACCAGCGCGAGCAGCGAGGCCGCGATCGCCTCGGTCGCGCCGGAGGTGACGATCACGTCCTGCGCGCCGATCTCCAGCCCCTGCACCCGTACATAATGCGCCGCCACCGCCGCGCGCAGCGCGGGCAGGCCGCGCATCGGCGGATATTGGTTCGACTCTTCCAGCAGGGCACGCGCCGCCGCCTCGCGCACGTCGCGGGCGCCGTCGGTATCGGGGAAACCCTGGCCCAAATTGATCGCGCCCTTGGCGCGCGCGGCGAGCGACATCACCTCGAAAATCGTCGGCTCCAGCGCGGCGAAAAGCGGATTGGTCATCGGCCGTTTCTGGACGCAGCATGCGCTTTTCGCAACCGCGCCCGAACGCCCGAATCCAGCGCCGATCGGTTGGCGCCGAAACGACCGTGCAATCGTTTCGTGGTAATAAGAATTCGGCGGAGGGATGCAGATGAGTCACGCGTTGACGATCATGCCCGGCAAGAGCGATCGCTGGTTCGAGGGTAACGACTGGTATTTCGCCGCGCAGGATGCCGAGGGCAGCGTCCTCGTCCGCATCGACGACGGCGACTGGAGCCACCTGCGCGCCCTCTCCGACGCCGATGCGCCCGACGAACCCGACAATGCCGCGCTGGAACTGCTCGCGCGCATGGCTTCGGCGGTCAGACCCATTCTCTCGGGTGCCAAGCGGCGGATCGACGTGCTGCTGCGCTGAGCGCGGCCCGCTTTTACCCCGTCGGCGTTTAGGGGAGGGGCTCCAGCAAAGGCGCCGCCCGCACCAAAGTCCCCGCCGGCACGTCCTCGGTCAGGAACACATTGCCGCCGATCACCGATCCCCGCCCGATGCGGATGCGGCCGAGCAGGGTCGCGCCCGGATAGATCACCACATCGTCCTCCACGATCGGATGGCGGGGCGCGCCGCGATCGGCGAGGGGCGCGTCGCCGTCGATGCGGCCGGCGCCCAGCGTCACCGCCTGGTGGAGGCGTACGCGGTTCCCGATCACCGCCGTCTCGCCGATCACCAGGCCGGTGCCGTGATCGATGAAGAAGGCCGTGCCGATCGTGGCGCCGGGGTGGATGTCGATCCCGGTCCTGGTGTGGGCGACTTCGCCGATCAGCCGCGCGGTCAGCGGCGCGCCGAGGCCGTGGAGGACGTGCGCCAGCCGGTAGTGGATCACCGCCAGCGCGCTCGGATAACAGATCAATATCTCGTCGACGCTGCGCGCGGCGGGATCGGCGGCGAAGGCGGCTTCCAGATCGACGTCCAGCGCGCGGCGCACGTCGGGCAACGCAGCGGCGAAGCGATCGATGATCCGTGCCGCTTCACGATCGACCTCCAGCCCATCCTCCGCACGATCGGTGGTGGCACGGGCATAAGCGAGTTCGATCCGCACCTGGCCATAGATGCGGCTGAGCGCGGTGCGCAAAGTCTGGTCGACGAACGCCTCTTCATTGTGCGGCCGCACCCAGCTCGGCCCCAGCCGCAGCGGGAAAAGCGCCCCGGTCAGCGATTCGAGGATCTTCTTGATCTCGTGCCGGCTGGGGAAGCCGCCGGTGCCATGTTCCTGGTTGCGCCAATTGGCCGCGCGCCAGCGGTGGCGGGCCTCGCGCAGGCCGGCGAGCACGGGCTCGATATCGCCATAGGTGCCCGCGGCGGCTTCGGGTTCGGCGAAGAGGGAGGGAATGCTCATGGCCGCACCCTAAACCAGCCGCGGCCGACCTAAAGATAGAATCTCTACTGGCCGGGTATGATTTGCTGCGGACGCCGCCGCGCACGATCGTTCTCTGCGCCGTTACGATTTGCCGGCCGAATTTACATTTGTTGACTCGGGGGTCTCGCCCCCCAGGCTTACACGGGCGTCACGGGATAAGGGGCACGGGCACATGAGCCATCATCAGATGATCCGCGATATCGGCGGGCAGCGCAGCAAGGGATCGGCCATCGGCTTCGTCCTGACAATCGTGCTGTGGGGCGCCTTCGCGCTGGCCAAGACCTACCTCTAAGCAGCTTCGCCCTGGTGCCCCACGCACGCCAGGGTCGAGGAAAGGGGCGTTCGGCGGGGGGCCGGGCGCCCCTTTTTCTATGGGCGTTGCAGACGCGCCCCGTCAGACTTTCTTCCCCGTCCGGTTGAGCGCCACCGCCCCAAACGCACATCGGCCCGCGCCAGGTGGTGGGCGCGGGCCGATCGGAGCAGCACATCCCGGTCCGGGGATCCCCCGAACCGCAAGGTTTCCTGTGGGTCAGCAGACCATGCGGTGCCCGCTGCGGGTGCAGCTCAAGATGCCGTCCGCGACGCGCGTCCCGGGGTTCGCGATTTCCAGCTTCACGGCAGCCGTGCTTGGGGCGGGCTGACCGACGGCGGGCGTGGACGCCGTCAGCGTGAGATACCGGACCTCGGCCAGGGCCGGGGTGGCGCTGGCGAGGACGAACAGGGTCGCTGCCACGAGGCGGCGGGCGATGGAGGCGGTGTGCTTGCTCATGCAGCCTGGGTACGCCTGGGTGCGGCGACTCGCGATTAAATAACTGTTACCGTAACGATCGGTGACGATGGTTAACGATCAGACCGATCCTCCCCTGAAAGGGGAGGATCGCATTCAGATTTCTTCCTCGGCCTGTGGGAGCCGGATCCAGAAGGTGGCGCCTTCGCCCGGCGGGCTGGTCGCCTCGATGCTGCCGCCGTGGCGAGTGATCACCGTGCGGACGAACGAGAGGCCCAGCCCCGCACCGCCGGCATCGCGGCGGCCGGCGCTCGCCAGGCGCTGATAGCGTTCGAACAAGGTGTCGAGCTGATCGTGCGGGATGCCGCGGCCCTGATCGGTGATCCTGCAGAGCACCATCGCGCGCTTGCCGTAGCCGGCGGGCTCGGTCGAAAGCGCGCAGGTCACGGTCGTGCCGCCCTCGCTATATTTCACCGCATTGCTGATGACGTTGACCAGTGCGCGGGTGAGCAGCGAGCGATCGCCGACGATCAGATGCTCCTCCTCCTCGCCGGTCGAGGCCAACTTGATCTTCGCCTTGGAGGCCAGCACCCATTGATCGTCGATCGCGTCCATCAGCAGCGAGGAGAGATCGAGCAGTTCCTCGGAGAAATTGCGCGCTTCGGCACGGGCGAACTGGACGAAATTCTCGGCGAGATCGAGGGTGCGGCGGGCATAGCCGGCGATCCGTTCCTTAGTCTCCGCGCTGCCCGATTCCTTCTGGTCGAGCAGGGCGAGGATCGAAGCCTGCGGCGAGCGCATGTCGTGGGTCAGCAGCTCCAGCGCTTCCTCGCGCTGGCGGGTGGCGAGGCGGATCGTGGTGATGTCGGTCCAGCGCGCGATCGAACCCAGCGGCTCGCCCCCGGCGCCGAGCAGTGGCACGAGCCGGAAGACGAAGATGCGGCCGTCGCCGGTCTTGATCTCGCGATCCTGGCGCGGGTTGGCCACGGCTTCGTCGGGCGAGAGGAACGCCATCAGCTCCTCGATCATCACGCCGTTGTGGAGCAGGGGATCGAACAGCCGTTCGGCCTCGCGGTTGGCGAGCACCACCGCGCCGTCCTGATCGAGGATGAGGGTGGGGTCGGGCAGGCCCTGGACGCTGTCGGCGAAGAAGCGGCGCAGATCGCGGACGCGGACGATCGCGTTGTGCAGCATCGTCGTCTGGGCTTCGATCGTCTCGTGCAGGAAGCGGCTGGGCTTCGTCGCCGCCTCGCGCCCCGGCAGCACGTCGCGCTCGGCGGCGAGCTGCGTGAGTTCGCGGACCATGTAGCTGCTCGCCACCTCCAGCCGCCGCCACGCCCACAGCGGATAGACGACGGCGATGCCGATGAGCTGCGCGGCGGGGGGCAGCCACACATCGAACCACCACAGCAGCACCGCGCTCGTCCCCAGCGTCGCCGCGATCAGCACGAAGCCGAGCACCAGATTGCGCCGCGGCGAGAAGATCAGGAAACCCACCAGCAGGATCGCCAGCGGCACCACCGCATAGGCCAGCCGCACCTTGGCCGACATCAGCCGCACACTGCGATCATGCTTCAGATCGTCGAGCGTGTTGGCGATCACCTCGACCCCCGGCATCGTCCCGCTCGGCACCGCATATTGGTCGAACAGGCCGGAGGAGGTGCTGCCGACCAGCACGATATGATCGCGGAACACGTCGTCCGGCACCTCGCCCTTCAACACGCTGGCGAAGGGAATGGTCTGATAGCTCCCCGCCGGGCCGACGTATGGCACCAGGATCGGTGCGCCGAGCCCGAATTCGCTGGCGGGCAACGGCTCGGACGCCTCGCGGTAGGCTGACGAGGGGTGGCCTTCGGTCGCACGATAAAGCGCCTCGGCCATATGCGGCCACACGGCCTTGCCGCCGCCCGCCTCCAGTCCGATGCGGCGGACGATGCCGTCGTCGTCGGGACGGATCACCGCATGGCCGACGGTCGTCGCGGCACGGAGCGCCGGCACCGGCAGTTCGGTATCCGCGGCGGCGCCGTTGGTGCCCGGCACAAGGAAGGTCATCGGCAGGATGGTCGGCGTGGCGCGCTTCGCCGCGGCGGCGAGCGCGGCATCGTCCGGGCTCGCCTCGAGGAACAGCACGTCGTAGCCGATCGCCTTCGGATGCGCTGCCGCCAGCTTGTCGAGCAATTGCGTATGGACGCTGCGCGGCCACGGCCAGCGCCCGATCGCGGTGAGGCTGTCCTGATCGATCGCGACGATCACGATATCGGTCGATGCCGGATGGGTGCGCAGCCCCGACATCGTATCGTAGATCAGATTGTTGGCGCGCTGCATCGAGGGCAGCAGGCTGAGGCTCCAGACGAGCCCGAGCGCGAAGACGCTGACGACCAGCCATTCGATCGCGAGGCGGCTGCGGATCGTCTCCTCGCCGTTCCTGAAAATGGATCTGTTGGGCATCAGCGCAGTTGGCTGCGCCTCAGTTGATCTTCTCGAGCCGGTAGCCGTAACTATAAACCGGGAGCAGGCGATAGCCCGCCTCCGGCCGAAGGTTCAGCTTCACGCGGATACGCGAGATGTGGGCGTCGAGAGTACGGGTCAGCAGATCGGGGTTACGCCCCCAGACCTTCTCCAGCACATAGGCGCGCGAAAGGGCGCGATCCTGGTTCTGGAAGAGCAGCAAGGCGAGGCCGAATTCCTTGGGCGTGAGGATGATCTCCTCGCCGTTGACGGTGACGCTGGTCGCTTTGCTGTTGAAGAGATGCTCGCCGAACTGCTCGACGTCCTTGGCCTGGGTCGGGAAGCTGCGGCGGATCAGCGCGGTGACGCGGGCGAGCAACTCGCCCGGCTGGATCGGCTTGATCACATAATCGTCCGCGCCCTTGTCGAGCGCCTGGACGATGTCCGCCTCGTCGCCGCGGCTGGTGACGAACAGCACCGGGGTATGCCCCTCCAGATGCTCGCGCGCCCAGACCAGCACCTCGACGCCGGTGATGTCGGGCAGATTCCAGTCGAGGATCATCAGATCGAACGTCTCGCGCTTCAACTGCGCGATGAGCGATTTCCCCGTGGCATAATGGTGGACGATATGCCCGGCCGGCTCGATCACCTTGATCAGATGCTCGGCAAGGGCGGGATCGTCTTCGAGAATGGCGATGCGCATAGCAATCCCTTCTAATCCGCTGGTTATTCCGTTCAAGCGGCCGCAACTTGTGTCACCAATGGTTACAATTGGCCGAATTGCCGGGGAAGGGAAGGGGCGCGACATTTTGATCCTCCCCCGCCAAGGGGCAGGTGGCGCCGAAGGCGTCGGAGGGGGAGGTAGGCCACGAACCTTCTAGCGCAGTGCTGCCGCCCCCTCCGTCAGCTGCGCTGACACCTCCCCCTGGGCAGGTGAGGATCTCCTGCTTCCGCCCCTCCCGCCTTTCCCCTAGACACCCTCCAAAGGGGAGATGATACCGAATGGCGGCCACAGGCACTCACCAACGATCCAGCACCTGGCTGGTGATCGCCGCATCGGCGCTGGGCACGGTGTTCGAATGGTATGATTTCTTCGTCTACGGCACCCTCGCCACCGTCATCGCCAAGCATTTCTTCCCGGCCGACAATCCTTCCGCCTCGCTGCTGATCGCGCTCGCCACCTTCGGGGTGGGTTTCGGGATGCGGCCGCTGGGCGCGGTGCTGTTCGGGGTGCTCGGCGATCGGCTGGGGCGGAAATACACCTTCCTCGCCACCGTCGCGGTGATGGGCATCGCCACCGCCGCGATCGGCGTGCTGCCCGATTATCACGCGATCGGCCTCGCCGCGCCGATCCTGCTGCTGCTCGCCCGCGTCGCGCAGGGCCTCGCGCTCGGCGGCGAATATGGCGGGGCGGCGATCTACGTCGCCGAACATGCGCCCAGGGAGAAGCGCGGCTTCTACACCAGCTTCATCCAGGCGGGCGTGATCGGCGGTTTCCTGCTCTCGATCTCGGTCGTGCTGATCGCCTCGTCCTTCGTCGACAAGACCGCGTGGGAGGCGTGGGGCTGGCGGGTGCCGTTCCTGTTCAGCCTCGTCCTGCTCGCCGTGTCGCTGTGGGTGCGGCTCAAGCTGCACGAGAGCCCGGTGTTCAAGCAGATGGCCGCCGAGGGCAACCTCGCCAAGAATCCCCTGCGGGAAAGTTTCGCCAGCGCGATCGGTGTGAAGCGCATGTTCGTCGCCTTGTTCGGGGTCGCCGCGGGGCTCACGGTGATCTGGTACACCGCGCAATTCCAGTCGCTCTATTTCGTCCAGAACACGCTGCGGATCGAGGATACGCCGGCGCGGCTGATCGTCGGCGGCGCGGCGATCGTCGGGCTGTTCTGGTTCATCCTGTTCGGCTGGTTGTCCGACAGGATCGGCCGCCGCAAGCCGATCCTGTTCGGCTATGCATTGAGCCTGATCGTGATGTTCCCGCTGTTTCACTGGATGGCGGCGGCGGGCAATCCGCCGCTGAAGGCCGCGATCGATCGCGCCCCGGTCGTCGTCACCGGCAGCGACTGCGCCTACGATCCCTTCGCCACCAAGGCGCAGCCGACCGCCTGCGGCAAGGTGCTCGATACGCTGTCGAAGAAGGGCGTCGCCTACACCAAGCTGGCCGGCGCCCCCGGCTCCGCGCCGGGCGTGACGATCGGCGGCAAGGCGGTGGCGAGCGATCCCGCGGGCCTCGGCAAGGCGCTGACCGACGCCGGCTATCCGCTGGAGAAAATCCGGCCGGGCTGGCGGGCCGCGCTGCAGGTGATGCTGGCGATCATCGGCATCGGCTTCGTCTCGGGCGCCTCCTACGGTCCGGTCGCGGCGTTGCTGGTCGAGCTGTTCCCGGCGCGCGTGCGCTACACATCGATGTCGATCCCCTACCATATCGGCACCGGCTATTTCGGCGGCTTCCTGCCCTTCATCAGCCAATTCATCGTCGCCAAGACCGGCGATCCCTTCGCGGGGCTCTGGTATACGATGGGCGTGACGGCGCTGGCGCTGGTGGTGGCGTTCTTCGGGCTGCCGGAGACGGCGGGGAAGGAATTGGAATAAAGATCCTTCCCGGAACGGGGAGGGGGACCGTCACGCCTGCGTCGCGCGCCCCCCCCGTTCCGGAGAGGATTTGCGGCCGCGCTCGCTGAAGCGCCGACCGCACGTTGAAAAATCTGACAGGGAATGGCCCCCAGCGGCAGCCCTGTGCGTTCCCGATGACAATCAGGGAGCTTTAGACATGGCCAAAGCATCGATCTACATCGAACCGCGTGACGACGGTGGTTTCGCCGCCCGGCACGAAGGCGGCAAACGTGCCGTCATCATCGCGCCCACCCAGGCCGAAGTGATCGCCGAAGCCAAGAAGAAATACCCGGACGCGGAAATCCACGTCGCCCGTGTGCGCGATATCGGACCGGGCGCGGACAAGTTCCGAAAGGCTTGATCGGACCAGGCGTTACCGCTGCCTGGGCTTGAACAACCCGGCCAGCGCCGCTTCCGCCATCTTGCCGAGCGCCGCGCCGAATTCGTGCGGATCGTTGCCGGCGGCAGGCGGGGCAGGGGAGGTCGCGCGCTCGGGCTTGGCATCGCCAACACGATCCGCAGCCGGCTTGGCCGCGCCGCGCCGCTTGACCCGCTCCTTCTCGACCGCCGCGCTCAGCGCCGCCGCCGCCATCGTCAGCCCCGCCGCGATCAGGTCGCGCCCCGCCGGACTGCCGACCACCTTGGCGATCCGCCCACCCGTCTTGCGCACTTCCTTCGGCAGCTTCACGCCCCCGATCCGCTTGGGCAGCTTGCCCTTCTTGGTCTTGGCCATCGGTGATCCTCCGGGTGTTATATCGTAATAACACACCACAAGCGAACGGCAAGCAGCAATTCTGGCTTAGGGGGAGGTGCGGCGCTAGCCGTCGTTGCTTCCCGCCGTGGGCAGCCCCGGGTGATTTGTCACGAAGTTTAGAGCGACCCTGATCGCTTCCCTGGCGTCCGCCTCCGCCTGCGCGCCCGTCCCCGAAAGGGATTGTGTGCGCACATGTTCTATCGCATCGATCGGGAGATCGAATTTCAGGGCGTCTGCCATCGCCTGGCGCGCCGCATTGGGCGTCGAATAAGTTACCGCTCGGCTCATTTGACGAATTCCTCGATAAGGGTCAGCGAAAGGGGGCGGCTCGCATCCGTCAGGTCGCCCATGAACTTAGAGTCTCCGAACTCGCCTTGCAACCCGTCACTGCTGTCCAGGCACAGAACACGTTGCGGCGCCGGTGGCTCGATGCCGCCGGTGATGGGCCGACCGAACACGGGTATGCAGATCATCGAGCGGAGCGTCGGAGTGATGAGGGCATGCTCATATTTGGTCATCCACAAATCGCGCGAAGACAGGCCGGTCAGGTCGGCATAAGCCGGTTTGCGTTGCGCGAAGGCGAGCGGCGCAGCCGTGTTGCGGGGATCGATGGTAAGGCGATCGTCGGCGTCGGCTTCCATGTTCGTGGTAGCGGTCACCCGAAATTCGGCGTCTGGCGAACGCGCCGGGCCGGCGGGATCGACCAGGCAAAGCCGCAGCCGGGGCATTATCAGACCCGCTGCGGCGCGATTGACGGCGACCTTTTCCTTTACGTCCGCAAGGATGTTATCCAGCAGACGTTCCGTAACCTCTTTTTCCTGACGCTTGCGCCGCAGCGCCAGTGAGGCTGCCTCATACCCGCTTTCGCGCGCCGCGCAGGCCTCCGCCCGCGTACAAGCGAAGGAAAAGGTGTCTAGCGACGTGGGCAGCTTGATCGGGAAAAGGTCGGATACGAATTCGCCGATGATCGACTGACTGCCAAAAATACCCGTTTGCAACACATGGGCGATATAGTCGGCCAAGCCCAATTGTTTGGCGCCCCGCCGCAGACGGGAATGACGATCGGGAAGCGGCTTCGTACCGTTCAGCGAAAATGCCAGGACCGGAATGGGTGGGCCGCCCTGCTTGCGCTCCAGCGCCCGCTTCTCCAGTGTAAAGCACCATGCCGGCAGGTTCGAAACGAGCCCGCCGTCGGTATAAACGGCATGCTCGTCGTTTCGTGTGCCGGTAACCGGCGGAGGTGCGAACGCAAAGGGGATCGCCGCCGATGCGGCGACGGAGTCCGCCAGAGCCATCTGAAAACACGGCCTTTTTCCTTATGCTCGTTGGGTAATCCAAACTCCAGTCCCAATCGCGGCACCGGCTGGTGACGAACCTTTGCGAACTAACTCGACACATGAGAGAGTTCTAAAACAACGTATCATCCTTACCACAAACTATAGATCAAGTAAACTACGTCAGTGCCGTTTGCTCTCTCAAAAAGAGCAATATTTGGGTAGCTTCATTATGTGCCTACATTGCGATTGGGACACTTTTATCTATCCGATTTTGCGCCGAGGCGTTCCGAGTCTTGTAGGTTAAACACCAGAGACGCACAATGAGGGGATGCGAGACACCGCGCCTTGTTTGTCCCCTGCCCGTCCTGACCCGCTGTCGGTGACTGTGAACGATGCAATGAGGCTGACGGGTCTGGGCAAGACGAA
>CAXTMT010000017.1:1131-27083 GCA_964245355.1 uncultured Sphingomonadaceae bacterium | reverse complement strand
CAGTTGCCGTCGTGAAAGCGAACCGCTCATCGGTGTGTCTCCCGTGATGTCCCCAGCCGGTCGATCAGAAATCGCCAGCGGTAACGAAAGAAAGCGGGCGAATAGGGAAAGCCCGGACGCGTGACGTCGTTGCCGACATGATCGACATTAGGCAGCGTAAAGAATTGGAAGCGCTTGTCCGCTCGTACCAGGTCGTCGACCATCTGCACCGTGAAGGCGGGGTCGCCGTGATCGTCCATTTCGCCAGCCAGGATGATCAGGCTGTCGTCACGGATCAGCGGCATCCAGTGAGTGTTGGCAGCCCTATCCCAGGCCGGGCCGCCAACCGGCAGCGGCAGCCATGCCTCGCCATATTCCGGCTCATGCGTGACATAGGTTCTTCCGGACAGACCGGAGACGAGTGCGACCTTGAACAGATCGGGAAATTGGGCGAGCGCGGGAAAGGCGAGATCGCCGCCAGCCGACAATCCGTAGATTCCGACACGGTCGGTATCGAGATAAGCGAGACGTCTGGCCAGTTGCGTGATCGCGGCGGCATAATCGGGGATGCCGCCGATCCCCATGTTGCCATAGGCGATCTCGCGGAACGCGCGCGAACGATATTCCGTGCCGCGCGCGTCGAGCTGGATCACGACGAAGCCGGCCTCGGCCGCCGCCTGCGGCTGCTCGTCGGTGTCGCGTTGCCCGAACAGCTTGCGGACATGGGTGGTGAACGGGCCGGGATAATAATCGACCAGGACCGGATAGCGCTTGGCCGGATCGAAGTCGCTCGGGTGGTAGAGCAGGCCGTAAAGCTGCGTTTTACCGTCGGCGGCCGTGACCTGGAAGGGTTCGGGGGGACGCCAGCCCGCGGCGCGCAAGGGCCGGTCGTCGCTCTCCTCCAGTGGCCGCAGCAGGGCGCCGTCGGTGGTGCGCAGCACCGCGCGGGGCGACCGGTCGAACCGGGAGAAACTGTCGACCAGATAGTGGCCGGAAGGCGATATCGGCTTCAGCCCGGCCAGGCTTGGCGCGAAATGATAGGCATCCTCGGGCGTCAGCAGGCGCGGCGCGGCGCCGCCGTCGAGACGGACGCTGTACAGGCGCCGGAGATAGGGGTCGCCGGACTCACGGCCGGTGGCGGTGAAATAGACGACGCCCTTATCCTCGTCCACGCCGACGAGGTCCATGACTGCCCAGGCGCCCTTTGTAAGTTGGCGCAGGACGCGGCCGGTCGCGGTGTCGATCAGGTAGAAATGCGCCCAGCCGCTGCGCTCCGACGGCCAGATCAGGCGGCGACCGCCGTCGATCAGGCGCGCCATGGATGCGTGCGTGAAGCAATAATAGTCGGCACAGAGGTGCACCGGGCTGGTGCCGGTTTCGGCGTAGATTTGCCGTGACCTCGGCTGGTCGCCGCCAAGCTCGACCGAGTTCAGCACGACCCGGAGACCGCCACGCACGATATACGCCCACGAAATCCGGTCGCCACCGTCCCAGCGGGAAAGTTGTGACGACGTGTTGGTGACGGAGGAATGCCACCACGGCATCGACGGTGACGTCCAGAGCGTCCGGCCGGCGATGTCGAATACGCGAAGCTCCGACGTGCCTATATCGGCATCGCCGGCCCAGCGGTGGCGCAGCGTGAACAGGCGCGGCATCGACTTGCCCGCGGGGGCGGCCTGGACCAGAGGAAAGCGCCGCACCCCGCTCGTATCGACGACCCAGCCGAACAGTCTTCGCGAATCCGGCGACCAGGCGATGTCGGGCGCCGTCGTCCCGCGCTGCTCGCTGTCGATCTGATAGCTCGCATCGTCATATTCGCCGGTCCGATGGATGCGACGATCGGCGTTGCCGTCCCGGGTGAGCTGCACCGGCGCGCCGCCGTACGCGGGACGAACGAACAGGTTGTCCTTGTCCAGGTAGGCGATCCAGCGCCCGTCCGGCGACGCCACCTCGCCGCGGCCAAGGCTGGCGCCCGCCGCAGCGCAGATATAGCGCGCGGCCAGGCGGCAGCGCCACTTGTGGCCGACGCGATCGATCACGGCGATCCATGGCTGGCCGTCCTCCGGCTCGGCGAGGGTGCTGACCGGCAACCGATCGGCGGGGACCGCGCCGACCCCCGCCGCCGTCAGGGCTTCCGCGAGCCGCGCGCGATCGAGAATATCGCTGTCCCCGCGGCGGGCCGGATCGACGAGGCGGGAGCACCAACCGTCGCGATCCTCGCGCCGATACCAGAAACGGTTCCCGTCGCGCAGCCAGTGCGGCACGACCGTACCGCCCACCAGCCGGGGCATGACATTCCACGACAACATCGCCTCCGCCTGGGCCAGACGGCCCGACGGGGCGACATCGGCATCGGCGGCGGCGGGTGCCATCAGCAGCAGCAATCCGCCCAGCGCGACAGGCCGGAATCGGCGATGCACGCGGTAAAATGCCGCGCGGACCAGATCCATCGTCTTCAACATGCAAAGAATTCACGCGGCGCGTTGGTCATCGTCTCCACGCCCGTCTCGGTGATCCGCAACGTTTCGCTGAACGCGTAACCGAAATCGTCGCCGATCCAGTTGCTCAGCACGAGATGGAAGGTCATGTTGGGCTGCAGGACGGTGTGATCGTGGCGGCTGATGCTGACTACCGGCTCCAGCCAGTCGATGCCGATGCCATATCCGCAGCGCGAGGCCTTCTCGAACCCGTGGCGACCGATCACGGCATAGGCGGCTTCGGCCATGTCGGCGCAGGTCGCACCTGGCCGGCCCGTAGCCAGCACCGCCGCTAGCGCCTCCACCTTGGCGGCGTGGGCGCGCACCATCCGATCTTCAGGCCGCCCGACATGGAAGCTCCGCTTGATCCCGACACAGTAGCGGTGCAGGCTTCCGCCCGCTTCCAATGTAACCTGGGTCCCGGGCTTGTAGACATCGTCGGTCCAGTGAAAATGCGGCGATCCGGTCCGCGGCGTCGAGGAGATGAAGGGCAGCGCGAGCGACACGCTGCCGAGATCGGGCAGGCCGCGAATCTGCACCGAGGTGAGTTCTGCGGCGACGTCGCACTCGCGCACCCCCGCGCGGATCACCTCGGTGGCGCGCATGATCGTCATTTCGGACACCTGCGCGACGCGCCGCATCAGCGCGATCTCGAGATCGGATTTAACCAGCCGCACTGTATCGACCAGCATCGAACAGTCCGCCACCCGATCCTCGCCCAGGCGCGTGGTGAGGATGCCGGCGGTGTAGAAAGGCAGGTTGGCGAATTCGAGTCCGATCCGCTTGCCCTCCAGGCGGTCGGCCATCCGGTCGAGCATATTGTCGTAGGCATTCATGCCGGGGTTGCCGATGCAATCCTCCGGATAGGCATGAATGCGGTCGTCGCCCATGAAGGCGAGATGGAGCCCGGCCGGGCGGTCCATTTGGCGCAGGTAGAGATCCGGTTCCTCCTGTCCCAAGTTGACCATAAGCAGTTGCGGTACATAGGCGGTCGGCGCCGTATATCCGGTCAGATAGACGATGTTGCTCGGGTTCGAGACGAGCAGCACATCGACATTGGCGGCTTCCATCCGCGTGCGGGTCTCCTGCAGCCGGCGCAGGAATTCAAATCGCGGAAACGCCGCAGCGGCCTTGACGAGTGACATTTCTACGCTGGTCCCTTGCTGTCATGGGAGGTGAGTGAGGTGCGAAAAAACAGCGAGCATAGCCACGCGACCACCGCCGTGCCGGCGAGGAAGGCCGAGCCTCTGGCCATGTTTTGCGCAAATGCGGCGGGTTCGACGGAACTGCCGATGAACCCCGACGCGAAGGATCCAAGTCCTGTAGACAGGATCCAGATTCCGATCATCAGGCTGGCATAGCCTCTCGGCGCATAACCGCCCGCGGCGTTCAACTGGAGCGGCTGCGTGCAGATATCGGCGGTGGCGAAGATTGCGTAGGCGCCGATGATCCAGCCGATCGCCGCCATCCGGTTCGGCGCCATGGCGGCAGACCAGCTGGCATTGGCGAGCACCAGGAAGGCGATCGACAGGATGACGAAGCCGACCGCCTGCTTCTGGAAAACGTTGGGATTGCGACCGCGTCGATCGAGCATGATCCATAGTCGGCTCGAAATCATGCACCCTATGAGGAACACGAGGTTGAGCCAGCTCGACAGCCAGATCGTCGGCACCGTGACACCCATCACGCTGCGATCGACATGGCGCTCGATGAACAGATTGAGCGTGCCGAAACATTGGAAATAGATCGCGATGTACACGATGTTGAGCAGCGAAAAGGACAGGATCAGCGCGATCTGCTTGCGTTCGCGGGGACCCAGCGCCGCCTTGCCCGCGGCGCCGGCGCCTCCGGTCGCCAGGATTTCGGCACGCGTGATGAAGCCGCTGCCGGCGAACATCAGCGCTGCTGCGATCAGCATCGCGACCGCTGGCATGCTCATCGCCCAGAACCAGCCGATATAATCGGACAGCAGGCCGCAGACCAGTCCGCCGGTCAGTGCGCCGGCGCTGATGCCGGCCATGAACACCAGGTAGCCGCGCTCGCGCCGTCCGTCGTTTTCGCGGTAGAAGCTTCCCACCAGCGCCGAGATGGAGGGCTTGAAGAAACCGGTGCCGATGGCTGCGAGGATCAGGCCGATCGGCGCGATCGCCGGCGGCAGCGCTTCCGGTCGATACGCATAGCAGGCGACGGTGAAATAACCCGCCGATCCGATGATCGTCCCGACGCGGGCGGATCGGATATTGCCCCACCAGCGGCTGGAGATCCATCCGCCGACGACCGGCAGCACGAACGCCAGCCCCCCGAACATGCCCGTGATCTGCACGACCGTCGCGTCGCTCCAGCCCGCCCCGCCGGTTCGTGGCGGAGCGCTCAGGAACAGCGCGATCAGGTAGAACACGCTGTAGAACGCGAACCGTTCCCAGAACTCGACCAGCGTCAGGTAGAAAACACCAGACGGTTGCCGCTGCGAGCCACCGCCTTCGATCGCCGCAGGGGCGGTGGCCGACAGCGTCATGCTCAATCCAATACCGTGCCTTGAGGAAGGCGGGTCGAGATCCGTTTTTCCTCGCGCGTGATCACCTGCACCAGCGCCGGCATCCCCTCTTTGTTGCGGGCGAACGCCGTTTCGAGGGCCGGGGCGATCGCGGCGGGATCGTCGACGGTTTCGGACCAGCCGCCCAATGCCCGTGCCAGCGCGGCATAGTCGCCGCCCAGCTCGTTGACGGCGTAACGGCGTGACGCTTCCGGCAGATAATCGGAATAGCAGCCCATGATGCTGTTCTTGAACACGATCGTGGTCGTGCCGATCTTGGCCCGCACGCTGGTCTCAAAATCCATCCCGACCATGCCGATCGCCGAATCTCCCATGAAATTGACGCAAGTCGCCTGGGGCCTGGCCAGCTTCGCCCCCTGGATCAGGCCAAGGCTCGCGCCGAGCTGGGTGGTCTTGCCCCAACCCAGATAGCCGCCGGTGGCGCGCGCTCTGTAGAAGGGGGTGATCTGCTCGCGCGGCGAGCCGGCGTCGTGGGTGACGACCGACTCGTCGCGATCAATGACGTTCATCAGTTCCTGAACGATGCGATACGGAGTGATTGGTCGTTCGTTGGAGGTGAGGATCGGTTTCCACTTCGCCATGAACGTCTCGTGCGATCGCGCGATCGCCTGCTCGACGCCGGCCCGGCGGTCAGCGTGATCCTTTCGGCGATCCCGGACAATCCCGATCATCGCGGCGAGCGATGGCTTGGCGTCACCGATCGCGACCATATCGATCGGATAATCCTTGCCGATATCCCCCTCCCAGTTGGTGAGCTGGGCGAAGCGGCGCCCGGCAAGCGGATAGGGGGTGATATAAGGCGACCGGGTGAAGCTCGTGCCCAGGCCGACGACGAGATCGGCGCCGTCGAGGAAATCGGCCACGGCCTCCGGCCGCGCTCGTCCGCCGCAACCGAGATAGAGCGGGTGCTCCTCCGGAAAGCAGCTTTTCCCGTTCAAGGTCGAGAGCACCGGCGTACCGGTCAACTCCGCGAAGGCGCGCAGTTCGGCGCAGGCGTCGGCATAGAGGATGCCCTGGCCGGCGACGATCACCGGCGCACGGGCCGCCATTACCGCCTCGACGATCCGTTCGAGATCGTTCTCGTCCGCGCAGGGGCGGCTGCGCTGCGCTACGCGATAGCGATCGAGCAGGGCCTGATCGACCTCGGACGTCAGCAGGTTCAGCGGCAGCTCAAGCACGACCGGTCCGGGTCGTCCGCTGCGCAGCATGGCGAAGGCGTTCGCCAGCATCGTCGGCAGTCGCACCGGATCGAGCAGGATTTCGCTATGCTTGGTGAAGGTTTGCAGGGCGCGGGTGGCGTTGAAGTTGGGGCGGGTGCCGGCCTCCTCGACCGGATAGCCGCTCGGAAGATGCAGGACGGGTACGTTGTCGGCATAGCATTGTGCGATTCCGCCCAGAGCATTCTCGGAACCAGGGCCGTATTGCACCGTCGTCGCGCAGATCCGCTGTCCGCCAGTCGCACGGGCGAAGCCGTCGGCGATGTGCAGCGCCTGGCGCTCCTGACGGACGATGATCGGCCGGATGCCGATCTTGGATCCTGCCTCGATGATCTCGTTATGGGGAAAGCACGGTAGAAGATCGATCCCTTCGCGGCTGAGGACGGCGGCAATAAAATCTGCTACGTTCAATTCTCGTCCTTTCAATAGCCAGCGTCGAACCGACCGGTTTCGACAAATACTGTCTTGAGTTGCGTGTAGGAGTGGAGCGCCGCTAACGAGGCCTCGACGCCGAGCCCGGACAGCTTGCGGCCGCCATAGGGAAGTTGCTGGCCGCCGCCGCCCCATCCGTTGATCCAGCAGATCCCGCATTCCAGCGCGGCCGAGACACGATGCGCCCGCGCGAGGTCGCGCGTCATCACTCCGCCGGCCAGCCCGAAGCTCGTGTTGTTGGCGCGTGCGATCACATCGTCCTCGTTGTCGAACGGAAACAGCGAGAGGACCGGACCGAAGACCTCCTGGGTCGCCAACGCACCGTTCTCCGCACAACCCTCGAGGATCGCGGGAGCGACGAACCAGCCATGGTCCAGCCCCGCAACGTTCGCGCGCCCGCCGCCGGTCAGCAATCGCGCGCCTGCCTGCGTAGCGGCCGCAATATGGCCCAGCACCTTGTTGAAATGCGCCTCGCTGATCAGCGCGCCCATGCGCGTCTCGGGCCGGCGCGGATCGCCGACGACGATCGCCTCGGTCTTTTCGATCAGTTTCGCGCGAAAGACATCGTAGATCGGCCGCTCGACGTAGACGCGCGTGGCGTTAGTGCAGACCTCACCCTGGCTGACGAAATTGGCTGCGAGCGCCGTCTGGATCGCGGCATCGAGATCGGCATCAGCGAAGATGATCAGCGGCGATTTTCCGCCGAGTTCCAGCGTGACCGACTTCATCGTGTCGACCGCTGCGGCAAGCACCCGGTGGCCGGTCGCAACCGAGCCAGTGAGCGAGACCTTGGCGATACCGGGAGCGGAACTGAGCCAGGTGCCGACCTTCGCGCCGCCCTGGAGAATGTTGCACAGCCCGGCCGGCAGCCCCGCCTCGTCGAGCAGTTCCCCCAACCGGACCGTCGACAATGGCGTCATCTCGGACGGCTTGTAGAGCATCGCGTTGCCGGCTGCGAGCGCGGGTGCCAGCTTGTAGGCCGCGATCTGCAGCGGGTAGTTCCAGGCCCCGATACCGCTGCAGACGCCGAGCGGCTCGCGTCGGGTATAGGCGTAGTTCGCGCCGAACATATGATGCTCGCCGCCCACCGCCATGGCCGCGCCGGCGAAGAAATCGAACGGGTCGATCGCGCCGGGCACGTCGAACGTGCGTGCTTCGGTGATCGGCTTGCCGGTATCACGGGTCTCGAGTTCGGCCAGTTCGTTGGCGTTGGCGCGCATCAGGTCGGCGATGCGCCGCAGCACGGCGGCACGCTCCGCCCCGGTTCTCGCCGCCCATTCCACCTGCGCCGCACGGGCCGAATCGAGTGCTGCCTCGCACAGCGCGCTATCGGCATGCTCGACGAGTGCGATTGCCTCGCCCGTCGCCGGGTTGAATATCTCCGTCCGCTCGGCGGCGGCCGACGATACCGGCACGCCTCCGACTCGGCTGCATATCACCGGCAGCGTCATAGGTGCCCGCTTCTCACTGGACTCTCCACACCGGCCTCCGGCATATCATATACAGCGCTGTATACACGTACGCGCCCACCTGCTATGGCGAAGCCTCGACGGGATGTCAAACGAACGGCGCGCGCTGCGCTGTCGTGATCCGAAAAAGGGAGTTTTTCGAAATGACCGGGGATGTGCGCGACACGTGTTTAGCGGTGAACGGCGGTGTCCCCGTACGCACCGCACCATGGCCCAAGCGCGCGCATTTCGGCGAGCAGGAGAAGGCGGCGGTGGATCGCCTGTTCGATCGCGCGATCGCGACCGGCGACGGCATCGGTTACGACGGCGAAGAGGAACGCGAATATTGCCGCGAGTTCGCGGAATTCCACGGCGGCGGTTTCGCCGATGCGGTAAATTCGGGCACCACCGCGCTCTATGTCGCCTTGCGCGCGCTGGCGATCGAACCGTTCACGGAAGTTATCGTGCCACCGATTACCGATCCCGGCGGCGTCATGGCGGTTCCGCTGATCAACTGCATTCCGGTCGTCGCCGACAGTGCGCCCGGCACGGTGAACATGGGCGCGGAGCAGATTGAAGCGCGGATCACCGACCGCACGTCCGCGATCGTCGTCGCGCATATCGCTGGCATCCCGGCGGAGATGGATGCGATCCTGGCGCTCGCCGAGCGGCATGGCCTGCCGGTCATCGAGGACTGCGCCCAGGCCCATGGTGCGATCTACAAGGGCCGCATGGTCGGCACGATGGGAACAGTCGCGGTGTTCTCGACGATGTTCACCAAGCACCACACGACCGGGTCGCAGGGCGGCATGGTCTTCACCAGGGACGAACGACTCTATACCCGGATCCGCGTCTGTTCCGATCGTGGCAAGCCATTCGGTGGCGACGTCGACTGGCGCACCACAAACGACTGCAACCTGGTCGCTTCGCTCAACTTCAATCTGGGCGACCTGCCGGCAGCAATAGGCCGTGTCCAGCTGCGCCGGCTGCCCGAGTTCCTGGCCGGTCGCCGCCGCGTCGTAGCCAGGCTCGTGGCGGGTTGCGCCGAGCGAAAGGCCGTCTCGATCAACGCCGGTCCAGCCGTTGCCGAAGGGGCTTTCTGGTTCGTCCTCGTCCGGCTCGATCTGGTACGGCTCGGCGTTGGACTGCGCGAGTTCGTTGCGGCTTTGGCCGCCGAAGGATTGCCCGTGTCTTGGGACACGCTCGATCTCTTCACACGCGCACCATGGTATCGCGAGCGGGCGGTCTTCGGCACCAGCGGCCTGCCATGGACGTCACCGCTCTATCACGGGGATCCCGATCGGGATTATCCGGTGCCAAACACGATCGCGACCACCCAATGTCACTTTCGTCTCGATGTGCACGAACGCTATACCGACGCGGACGTAGCCGACATCCTAGCGATCCTGGAGCGGGTGGAAAACGCGTATCTACTTTGAGCGCGGCACGGGCGGGGCGGTGGCAAGCCAGAGCGGTGTCGCCCGGTAGTCGTGGTAACCGCACGCGCCTCCTCGGCGATTAGATCAGAATGACGTCAATTCGGATCGTCATTGCGAGGAGCGAAGCGACGCGGCAATCCAAGGCCGCGTGCCGACTCCTTGATTGCTTCGCTCCGCTCGCGATGACGGATACTGGGTCAGCTTTCAATCATCCCGCTTTGGCGCGATTTAGAGGTGGGTGGAATAACCTGCCGGCGCGCAAATCGCGGCAAACCTCGGACGGCCGCCGGTCGAAAGATCAGGATGAGGTGGCGGGCATGTCGCGAAAATCGGGCAGCGCACGCACGTCGCCGCAGCCGAGCTGGCGCAACGCCAGGTTCAGGCCCTGGGCAAGAAGCCGCACGAGATGGTCGCCCCCCGCAGCCCCGCCCGCTGCGACGGCAAGGTATGGCGCGCGGCCGGCAAATACCAGGTCGGCGCCAGCCGCGATCAGCCGCGCAACATCGAGCCCGGAACGGATTCCGCCGTCGGCCATCACCGGGACGTCATGGCCGAGCGCGTCGCGAATGGCCGGCAGTACCGTAGCCGCACTCGGTGCCGCGTCGAATTGCCGGCCGCCATGGTTTGACACGATTATGCCGTCGGCCCCTGCGGCGCGATAGCGCCGTGCGTCCTGCACGCCCAGCACGCCCTTCACGATCAGTGTATGCGGCCAGGTACGGCGCAGTTCGGCGACATGCTCCATCGTCGTCGGGCCGTCCGTCAGGGTGCCGAGAAACGACGCCCGGCCGATCCTGCCGAATCCCGCCGGCGCCAAATCGTCGAGATTGCGGAAGGATGGTATGCCGCGCCGGAGCAAGCCCGCCGCCCAGTGCGGCCGCGCGACCGCCTGAAGGATCGTGCGCGGCGCCAGCGACAGAGGCACCGAAATGCCGTGGCGCACTTCACGCGGGCGATAGGACATCGCCGGCACGTCCACGGTCACGACGAGCACACGGTAACCGGCGGTGCGTACGCGCATCAGCAACCGGTCACGCAGCGCGGCGTCGGTCGGGCAATAGATCTGGAACCAGGCATCGTCGCCCGCGATCTCGCGGATCCGTTCCATCGCAACCAGAGCGTAGGTACTGAGTACGAACGGCACGCCGTTCCGCGCGGCTGTCGCCGCCAGCGCTTCCGCTGCTCCCGGCCAGATCAGGTCGCCCATTCCCACCGGGGCAATGCCGAACGGCTGGCGATAGTCGCGCCCGAACAGGGACAGCGCAGTTGTCGGCTGTTTTATGGCGATGCTGTAGCGCGGGTGCAGCGTAATGTCGTCGAGCGCGCGGCGATTGGCCGTCAGGCCGAGATCCGCTCCGCAGCCACCGATGACATAATCCAGCGCGAAAGCGGGGATGCGGCGCCGAGCCTCGGCGATGATCGCTTCCCAGTGGGAGAGCCGGCGCGCGATGCTCATGCCTTCGGAGCGTTACGCGGCGCGTAACCGGTCAACCTGTCTGCCTGGAAACGTGCAGAACACACCATGGCGATAAAACTGAACCCCGCACTGTGTACACCTTGCACCGGGGCGCATATGGAAGTAGACGGTAGCTGTCAAATACCCCCGGAATGCGCGGTCGTTGCGCGTTGATGAGGTCAGGATCGATGTTGGCGCCGCCGCCCCATGCGACACGATCGGACTGGTCTTCTGGCGGGAAAGCCCGGCGGCGGTCATGTCGCTATGCCGCCCGCGTTATTCCATCGCCGTCACGGAGCATGACGGATGTCCGGACGATTTTCCGCCTGTCTCGGGAGCGATCCGGGGCGGCCCGCCGCCCGCCCGCCAGGCAACGGCATCGACGGCCTGTGAACGAACCTTCGGATGTTGTCGCGGCGTCGATCTCGCATCGCGTCTACCGACATAGCCTGTGGCCCTATGAGAACGCCGTCCTCGCCGTTGTCGGAGTGACTGGTATTACATCTGACGATGACGAAGTGTGTGCGCTCGCTGCAATCGGCAAGGCGACGGGATGCTCAAACCAGCCTCGTTCGTCCCAGAAACTCCCGACCATGCTATACTTTACGGCCTCGGAACTGGACTCAGGGCTTTGATCGTTCTCATTGTGACTAGAGTCTTAAACGACCGGACAAACTCGTCGGAGTATAGAACCCGTCTGGTCATTTCATCGAAGCTCTCCATATCCCGCGCAACTACCCGTACCACAAAGTCATGATCGCCAGTAACGTACCAGGCTTCGATAACCTCAGGCACTTTTTGCAGCTTTCTAACGAACTGGTCAATTATCTCGCTACGCTCGCGTTCTAGCGTTACCAGCAGAAGCATTGTCAAAGGCCAGCCCATGGTACGTGGAGAAACCACCGCAATTTCACGCTCTATCATGCGCTTCTTATGAAGACGTTGGATCCTGCGGTAGCAGGCCGGCGAGGAGAGGCCGACCTTGTTTGCTAGCGTGGCTACCGGCGTGCGGGCATTCTGCTGCAGCAAGACCAACAAATTCATATCGATGATATCGATCTGGTCGCCAGGCATCGCTTATCCTCAACGATAAAGATTCTCGTCTAAACCATAAAATTGCGAACCGCTATCAGAGATATGAGTCAAATTTACGTCACACGAGTAGGAGTTGTTTGCCGGGTGCGGACGAAAGACGGGACTTCTTGAGAATGGCGACCGACGCTTTCCGTGGGCGCCATAGCGTCAGCTACGCTCGAGCCGAAGGGCGGATACGATTGCCGAGCGGGCGCAAAAGTCGGCTTGATAAAAAGGGGTATAGATAATCATGCGCATCAAACTATGCTTGATGGCCACTACATCGATTGCGGTCGCTGATCTAAGCGGCGCCCCGGTGAGCGCGCAGACGACCATAAGCGCGCAGACGCCGGAAAATAGCAATCCGGACGAGCCGGCGCAACGCAAGCCGCCAGCGGCATCGACGACTACTTCCGGTATCGACAGCCGCACCGTCGGCAATCAAGAAGCCGAACGCGGAGATATCATCGTGACGGGCACGCGCGCCTCGTTCGATGCGATTGGAAACCAGAAGATCGTCAACACGCCGTTTACGGTTGTTTCCGTCGACCAGGCCGATATCCAGAAGAACGCCATCGCGACGCTAGACGATATGACCAAACTTCTGGCTGCCGCCAAGGTCGGCACACCGTCGACCACCGCCGGTTCTCTGATCTCGGTCCGCGGCGACACCGCCGACTTCAATCTCGTGGACGGCCTGCCAATTTATGGCAGGCAGATTGATGTCCCCTTGGAGCCCTATCAAGAAGTCCAGGTCTTGGCAGGTCTCTCGTCCTTCTACTTCGGCGTCTCAAGCGGTGGAGGCGTGGTGAATTACATCACAAAGCGACCTACCGCCAGCTTCAAGGCAGTCGCCCAGGTCGGATACGATACCGATAGTGTGTTTTCAACCGCCCTGGACGTCGGCGATACCGTCGGGAAGGTCGGCTACCGCGTCAACCTGGCTAGCACGAATGGCACGCAAAGCTCGCGGCAGACCGATATCGATCGGTATATCGCGTCCTTGGCCGTGGACTTTAAACCGTCCGACAGCACCACGCTTTCAATCGACGGGCTATACAGCAACAAGAAGCAACGAAATGTGGGCGGCTATATCAGCTATTTTCCTGATCCTCCCGGTCCGTTCTTGCAACCGATCTCCGGACACCAGAAGCTGGCTGGCGACAATTCGCGTTTCACCAACGTCTTGAAGAATCTGACGGCTACGTTGCGGCAGGACATAAGCGAGAAAGTAAACCTGAAGCTTACCGCCTCATCATCCGAAGCGCAGTACAAGTTTGGCTCGCTCTCCACTTCCGTCGACGATTACCAAGGTAACGTCACGAACTCGGTTTATTTCCTCGCTGACTACATCGAACGCAGGAACGTGATCAGCGGAAATCTTAATGCCGAGTTCAATACCGGTAGCCTAATCCATGCCGTATCCACAGGGTTTCTGTTCTCTCAAACTAAAACATTCTACGGTGCGACTGACGATGGCACGCAGTTTCCCTATGGCGTTATCGCACAGGACACCAACCTTTATAAGGACTTTGACGTTCCGGACGTTCCGCAGGGTATCGAAATGCCCAGCTTGAAAAACAAAACGCTCGCAATCCGCGAGAGGCAGATTTCCGGTTTCATCAGCGATAACATCAGCCTTGGGGATCACCTGAAGGCGCTCGTCGGCCTGCGGTATTTCGACTTCAATAATCGCAACGTCGGTGCGGATATCGATGGCGGCGATGTCGTTGTCAAGGCGCGTAAGCCTGTCCCACTCGCCGCGCTGCTGTTCAAGCCGACAAAAAATTCTACGATATACATCTCCTTTGCAAAGGCCTTCAAAAATGGAGGGACGTTTGTCAATCCGGATCCCAACGGAGATTACGTTCTGACCCGTTTTCCTTTTGTGAAAAGTACGCAATATGAGGGAGGCTACAAGATAGAGGGTCCGCGCTTTAAAGCCAACATTGCGCTCTACGAGGTAATAACCTACAATAACTTCTATAAATCGGATAACAGCCTGAATCTCCCGCAAGGTGCGATCTTGAGTGTTGTCGATGGCGCGTCGACCCGCCGTCGCGGTGTTGAGGCCTCCGGTCAGCTTCTGCTCGGCAGCCGCGTTACGGTCTTTGCGGGCGGGAACTTCAATGACGTCAGGAATGATATTCCGGTCGCGATCGGGCCCAGAAACCTCCCATCCGAGCTGCTTTACAAGCTACGTGTCACGGCGCGCCTGGACCAGGCTGAGCGGCTCGAGGCCTTTGTGGGCGTGGACGGCAATACGGCCTCACAAGCTTTGTATGACGTGAATCAAAGGATCGGAAGCTATACCGTAGTCGATCTAGGTGCGAGTTATCGACTCAATTTCCTCGGCCGAGAAGCACGGGCTCAGATCGTCGTGAACAACGTCTTCGGAGAGAAATACTGGGTGACCGACTTCGACTCGGCGTTTCCCGGTGACCCCCGTACTGTGAAGACGCAATTGTCGATCAGTTTCTGAGGAATGCAATGGCAGCATTGTAACGGGTGTCCCGCGGTGGCGGTGGTGAGACAAATTGTTATGGAAAGAAAATCGATGAGATACGTGACTCAAATGGTGTTGGTTGCAGTCGGATCATTATCAGCCATGGTTCCGCCGGTTTCTACGGTAGCAATTGCAGCCGATCGGGGTAAGCCTGTCGCGTCGATTCAAGAGCAGGCGGTCGATCGCCTGCTAGCCGACTATGACAAGCCCGGAACCCCCGGTCTCGCGGTTGGCGTGTTTTACAAGGGTCGGGTGTTGTTCGTGAAGACGGCCGGCTATGCCGATATCGAACATGATATAAAGGTGACGGGAAAGACGCGATTCGAGCTTGCAAGTGTTTCCAAGGAGTTCACCGGACTCGCGATCGCTCAATTGGCTCAGCGGGGTAAAATCGATCTGGACGCCGACATCCATACCTATCTATCATGGGTCCCGGCGTTCGATGGCGCGAAGATCACCGTTCGCCAGCTTCTCCACCATACCAGCGGAATACGGGAGGAGCATGAGCTGTGCGGTTTGGCCGGGCTAGGTTGCGAGAGCACATTTCGTCTTCAGCATTTCCGGAATATCGTGGCGAGGCAGAAGAAACTCAATTTCGCCCCCGGCACGCGTTATTCGTACAGCAACACCGGCTACATGCTGCTCGGTGAAGTGGTGAAGGCGGCGTCCGGCAAGAGCCTGCGGGCCTACGCCGACGAGAATATATTCCGTCCCGCCGGCATGACGACATTCTTCCTGGACGAGGCCGCCGAACCGATTCCCGATCAGGCGATCGGTTATATGAAGGACGGCAAGGGCGGGTGGACTCGTGAGCCGGTCATCTCCGATTCGGTTGGCGAAGCGGGCGCTCAGGCAACCATTGGCGATATGATGATGTGGGTAAAGTATCTCAGTCAGATGCCGCAGCGGGATCCCGCGCTTTACCGCACGATAACGACCCCCGCGATTTTGCCGACCGGGAAGCTGCTATATGGCTTCGGACTGGATATGGCCGGCGTCCTGGGGCATCCATCGGTCGGTCATGGCGGCGGGCTGCAAGGCTATGCCCATCACTACGCCTATCTTCCGAATGAGGATTTCGGCGTTGTCGTACTAACCCTAAACGGTGGCTTTGACTGCGTTCACATCGCCGACGAAATCCTCAAGATCTACGTTGGCGACGCGAGCGCCAAGGCTGGGTCGCCGCAGATCGTAAAGCCGGATCCGGCCCTGGTAAAAGCGATCGCCGGCACCTTCATCGCGCCCGAAAGCGAGTTTCCGTACGGTGTTGACAGCGATCGTATCGACATCTCCAGTGCCAACGGCGTGCCCGTGGTGTCTCAGGCGATCAACGCGCTGGAAAATAGGGATGTGACCTCGCCTATCACATTCTACAGCGACGGGGCGTTCACGTTCGGCGAGGAAGAAGGCAATGAGATACGGTATCGCCCGGTCCTTGAGCGGGGAAACGTCGTGGCGCTCGACAAGTTCGACATCTTTCAACCGGAAACACATTTTCGTTATTTACGGACCGCCACCACGCGGGTTACCGGGGACGCACTCAGCGAATTTGAGGGGAAGTTCTGCAGCGATGAGCTAGATGTCTGCTACGATCTGCGTCGTAATCAAGACGCGCTGACGGCCGAGGCGATCGGGACGACGGTGCCTGTCGATATGACTTCAGACATCAAGGATCGCTTCGACTCGCCGGGGGCTTGGTATTTTCTGCGGACGCACTTTGTGCGAGATGGTAATGGCAAGATCGCCGGAATGAATGTGTCGACGTATCGTGCGCTTAACACATTCTTTGCAAAGCGATGAATGGTCGCCAGATCCTTGAATAGCTATCGGACATGCCCGTGCCAGTTTCCGTACGAACCAAGCGCATGCTCGTTCCGGTCCATCGCTGGAGCGGATTGCTGGTTGGTCCGTTCCTGTTCTTGATGGCGATCAGCGGCCTCGTCATACAATGGGATGAGGCGATCGTTAAACGCGTCTTCGAGCGGCAGAAATGGGAGACTTGGGCACGGTGCGATCGGTGCCCGCTGGGGCAGGCGGCGAATCGCGTGATCGCTGAGGCGCCTGGCCCGGTGATCACGCTTTCGCTTCGGCGTCCCATCCCCGCGAACACCGCCCTGGAAGCCTCGATCAGCTATCGGCGGGCGGACGGCCGTGTGGTCGATCGCCTGCTTGCGGTGGATCCCGCTACCTTGGCGGTTACCGGTTGGAATGATGAGGGCAGCTTCGGGCGAAGCTTGATCGATGGCATCTATACTGTTCACGCCACGTTGCTGCTCGGGCTGTCAGGCGCGGTGCTGGTGTTGTGCCTCGGTGTGGTGCTGATGGTGCTAGCCGTGAGCGGCACAGTGCTTTGGTGGCCTGGATCCGGGCGGGTGTTTAAGGCGCTGCGGCCAATCCCGCGATTGAGAGGGATTAACTGGCTCTATGACAGGCACCGGCTGACCGGTAGCTATGGCGCGGCATTGTTGCTGCTCATTGCCGCGACCGGTGTGGTGATGGCGTTCCGGGTGGTGTTGGCGCAATTAGCCTCCTCGGCTGCTATGGCGCCGCGCGACATGCCGCATTCGCCGATCGCGCCTCAAACGGCTGAAGCCATCGCGTTGCAGACGTGGCCGAACGCGCGCTATACCTCGCTTGACCTGCCGACGGCAGAGCATCCCGACTATATTGTCGGCTTTCGTTGGGCGGGCGAGCCGACCGCGGAACTTGGCCAGTCCGGCCTCACGATCGATGCGCGAACCGGCGTCGTGACGAAACGGTATAGACAGACCGAGGCACCTGTCGGTCAGCGCTTCGTGGATTTGATGATCCCGCTGCACAGCGGCGAAATCCTGGGGTTCGCGGGCAGGTTGGTGAACATGACTGCGGGAGTCGTCATGCTGTTCCTACTGACGACGGGCAGCTTGCGGTGGTTGCAGCGGTGGAGGTCGCGGCGGACGAAACGGCGGGTGATACGCGATCCGCGTGCGCAGCCGCAAAACTAGCGCGATTGCGAGGCAGGTGGAATAACCTGCCGGCGATGGGAGAGCGTATCGCCGCGCATCATCGTCACACTGCTAATCGTCATGCGCTTCCGGACTGACCTGGCAGTGGTCTCTCGTCAGTCGGATGAGATTGTTCTTCTGCCGGCTTTAACGGATTTCGTAGGTTGACGGGCGGGACTGCTGTGCTTGCGGGGAACTTGGAGCGGCTCCTCAGTTCCGCCGGCGCGGCCCTCGGCCTCGGCGATGAGCTGCTGCTCAAAGTTTTCGTCGTCCGATGCGCACACCGACAGGATGACCGCGCGGTCATGGCCCTCCGCAACCAAGTAGCCATGCTGCATGTTACTGTCGATATAGATACCCTCGTTCTTCCTGATGATGCTTGGGGCGTAGTACTCCGAGTGGAACACGACGGCACCTTCCAGCACAAAAGCAAACTCTTCGCCGTCATGCTGCACCAGATCGCCGAAATCAGCGAGGGTCTTGGCCGTTATCTCGACGTGAATCGGGATCATGCGGCGCTTGCGGAGATCGCTGCACAGGTAATTATAGATATAGTTGGGGGTGGCGACGCGGATTGCGTTCTCGAGCTTCGCCACGCTGCGTCGTGCCGTCACAAGGCCGTCACCACGCTGGGGATCGGCAAACAACGCACCAAGCGAGACACCTAGCGAGGCGCTGAATCTCTGCAGCTTATCGTAGGTGAGCGTCAGCTTGTCGTTCTCGATCTTGGCGAGTGTCGAGAGAGGAATGCCGCACGCCTCGCTCATTTTTGCGAGGGTCCACTGGCGCTCCTTGCGTATGCGTCTCACGAAACTGCCAAGGCTGGGGCTGTTGGACATGCGGGGGCTCTAGCACCGCCCCGGACCGGCGAGAATAGCGTCGAAAGCCTAGCGCGATCCCACTCAGGTTGCGCCGGATGTGATTCTCTGTTTGGAGACTTATGAGGCGAAAGGCCTTGAGTCACTGCGATCGATGTCAAGTTCGCGAAAAGCCGCCAAAAGCCAGACGCCGCCGGCTTCATCCTTGCACGACGTTCGACAAGTGGCGCATACTGTTCGAGGTTGACGAAGACGACGTGGTCGTGGACGCCATCGCGACCTTCTTCTAAACAAGAAGCCATTTCGAGAATGGCTTCGGTGCGGGCGCGTCGCGCGAGAATGTCGCGAGCAGAGACCCACCGCCGCCGTTGTCGATAGCCGGTCGATGCAGGTGCCAGCCGCAGGAAAGCGTGGCTTCGACACTGGTGAGAAGTTCGTCGGGCGCAAGCGCCGCATTGCCGTCGATAACGATGGCCGGCGCCTTGTGGTCAAGCGCACCACCGACGACATCTCCGACAGCGCGGGTGCCCATAAGATCGTCGCGGCCCTCCGCAACCTCCGGCTCTGGCGCAAGCGCCTCTTTGCCGACGGTGCCTGGGACGGCACCCGCATCATCGACGCCGTCACCTATGGCGACTTCGTCCTGGAGATCGTCCCCGGCACGTCGCATGAACCTCGAAATAAATATCTTCTCATATCCGAGAAGTTTCTATAATCTGTTCATTCTGATGCCGATAGGATCCTTCGGATCGTGGAAGTGAAAATGTCGACAGGCTTGCACCGGTGGACGTGGAGAGATTTGCCGCCGCACGTGCCCGCGGCTCTCAGGTCCACGCCCGGGCGCGCGAAGACGCGGCACGGTCTCTCAACACGGCTGGAGCCGGGCGCTGTGTCGGCATGGTGAGAATGTCGCTCGAGCGATTGGATCGGACGGTCCGTGAGGTGTTGAAAAAGGGCGGCGTGCCGGAACGGCATGCGGCCATCCAAGCCGATCTCCTGCTCGCGGCCGAATTGGCAGCGCGGCCATCGCACGGGTTGCTACGATTGCCGCGCATCATCGAGCGCATTGCCAACGGAGTGTGCGACCCCGTCACGACCGGACGACGGACATGGACGCGAGAGAGCTTTTTGGACGTGGACGGGGAGATGGGACTCGGGCCGGTCGTCGCCACCGCCGCTATCGACGCGCTTTGCGAGCGGGCTGCAGCGGTCGGCATCGCGGTCGCGGCGATCCGAAACAATAACCACATTGGAATGCTGTCCTGGTATCTTGAGCGTATCGTCCGCGAAGGCAAGGTAGGACTGATCTTCAGCACGAGCGAGGCGCTGGTCCATCCTTACGGGGGTCGTGAGGCGCTCGTCGGGACCAACCCGATCGCGATCGGCGTACCGGCAAGGCCCGAGCCGTTGATCCTGGACATGGCCACCAGTCGAGTATCGATGGGCCAAATCCACGATTACGCCAATCGGAACCAGCCGATCCCGGCCGGTTGGGCACTGGACGGCGCGGGCGATCCAACCACGGATGCCAACGCTGCGAAAAGCGGCGCCATCGCGCCGTTCGGTGGGTCGAAAGGCTATGGCTTGGCGCTCGCGATCGAAGCGCTGGTTTCCGTCCTCAGTGGTGCAGCGATCGGCCGCGACGTTGCGGGAACCCTGGATTCGACCGAAGTTTGTAACAAGGGCGACCTGTTTTTAGTGATGGATCCACATGCCGGCTTATCGGTCAACGCGGTTGAAGCCGTCAGTGGGTATTTGGATGCCGTAAGGCGTAGCGTGCCGATAGATCCACCGGTGCCGGTGATGGTGCCGGGCGACCGCGCCCGCAAGAGTCGCAAGGCGTCGGCAGCGGACGGCATAGATGTCGATCCCCAACTCCTAGCTCGATTGAAGCGATTGGCGGAAATCGTCCCCTCAACGAAAGCAGATCAGGCATGAACGATTTCGGTTTGGCTCGGCTGCCGAGTACTATCATATTCGGCTATGGCCAGCGGTCAGTGTTGCCGCGCGCGACACTTGCTTTCGGCAATCGCGCTTTTCTCTGCGTGGATCCCTATTTGAAGGCATCTGCGGAGTGGTTCGGCCCCTTGCTGTCGGCGCTGGAGGATGCCGGTATTGCTATCGCCATCTTCTCGGATATCGCGCCGGAACTGCCAATGGCTTGTTTGGATTCGGCTCTCGCCCAGGCGCGCAGCTTCGCGCCGACCGTGCTCGTCGGCATTGGCGGAGGGAGCTGCCTGGATCTGGCCAAGCTGCTCGCGCTGCTGCTTGCCCATGACGGTGCGGTTCGGGAATATTATGGCGAGCTGAACGTTCCCGGACCGACGCTCCCCGTGATCGCCTTGCCGACGACCGCCGGCACCGGTTCGGAAGTCACTCCGGTGGCGGTGATAGAGGACCCTGACCGCGCGACGAAAGTTGGTCTCTCAAGCCCCCATCTCATCCCGCGGGTCGCGATCTGCGATCCCGAGCTCACCTGGAGCTGCCCGCCCGCCCTTACCGCCGCTTCCGGCGCCGACGCCATGACGCACGCGATCGAGGCGTTTACGGCGGCTCGCAGGCCGGTCGGCGCCGACCTCGTCTTCGATCACGTCTTCGTCGGAAAGAACGTGATGAGCGACCAGTTTGCGCTATCGGCGATCGGCCTGCTCGGCCGGTCGCTGGCGAAGGCGGTTGCCGACGGATCGGACCGTGCCGCCCGCTCCGACATCATGCAAGCGGCCCTGCTCGCCGGAATGGCATTCGGCACGGCGGGGACGGCGGCGGCCCACGCTCTACAATATCCCGTCGGTGCGGTCACGCACACGGCGCACGGCGTCGGCGTGGCGGCGCTGTTGCCTTATGTAATGCAGTATAATCGATCGTGCTGCACCACGGAATATGCGGCAATCGCTCGTGCGCTCGGACAAACCGGCGGTACGGAGCCAGAGCTTGCCGACCGGGCTATCACGGCGGTCGCCGATCTATTCGCGCGGATCGGCATTCCGACCGATCTGGCAGCGATGGGACTGCGCGAAGACCAGATCGGATGGGCCGCCCGGCAGGCCTTTTCGGCGAAGCGGCTCGTGCACAACAATCCCCGCACGCTCAGCGAAGCGGCGCTCTCGACAATTCTCCGTGCATCCTATCTCGGCGATCTTCGCTCACTCGAGAAGGACTGATACTGTGAACCCCGATCTTGAGATGAAGTGGGCCGGGCTTCCCGCTGATCGCGCGCCAACCGGCCTGTTTATCGATGGCCAGTGGCGGCCGAGTTCAAGCGGCGCCCGCGTCGAGGTGATCGATCCGGCCACCGAATTGGCGATCGCCAGCGTGGCCGACGGCGAACTGAGCGACGGTATGGATGCTGTTGCGGCCGCCTACAAAACAGCAGACGCCTGGGCCGCGACGTCGCCGCGCCATCGTGCGGAGATCCTGCGGCGTGCGTACGAACTGATGATGCAGCGCCAGGAGCCGCTTGCACAACTGATCGCCGCCGAGAACGGGAAGTCTATGGCCGATGCGCGCGGGGAGATCGCCTACGCCGCAGAATTCTTCCGCTGGTACGGCGAAGAAGCGGTCAGGCTCCACGGCCAGGTCGGCACGGCCCCATCCGGCGGCAACAAGATGCTGGTCCGCTATCAGCCGATCGGCGTGTCTGTACTTGTCACCCCCTGGAACTTCCCCGCCGCGATGGCTACTCGCAAGATTGCTCCGGCATTAGCTGCCGGCTGCACCTGCGTCCTGAAGCCGGCGATGGAGACGCCCTTGACCGCCTTCGCAGTAGCGCAGCTGCTGTCTCAGGCCGGCGTTCCGGATGGTGTGTTGAACGTCGTCACGACGACGCGGCCCGGACCGATCGTCGACGCGATGCTGCATGATCCGCGCGTACGCAAACTTTCCTTTACAGGATCCACTAACGTCGGCCGCATCCTCTTACGTTCTGCCGCGGATACGATCGTGAGCTGCTCGATGGAGCTGGGCGGGAACGCTCCCTTCATTGTCTTTGATGACGCCGACATCGATGCCGCGGTCGAGGGTGGGATGATTGCCAAGATGCGCAACGGCGGTCAGGCGTGCACCGCCGCAAACCGTTTCTACGTTCAGCGCGGGATCTACGACGTTTTCTGCGAGCGACTGGCGCAGCGCATGTCCCAGGTGAAGGTCGGGCCAAGCCTATCCGGCGGGAACGAGTGCGGGCCACTGATCAGCCAGGCGAGCGTCGATCGGGTGACGCGGCTGGTCAAGGACGCTCTCGACCGCGGTGCACGCGCGATCGTGGGCGGCCTCCCGACCGACGACCGTGGCTTCTTCTACCCTCCGACCGTGCTGGCCGACGTGGCCCCGACCTCGCAGCTACTCGGGGAAGAGATCTTCGGCCCGGTGGCGGCGATAATGCCGTTCGACGAGGAGGATGCGGTATGTGCTCTCGCCAACGCGACCGAGTACGGCCTCGTCAGCTATCTTTATACGGGGAATATGAAGCGTGGCCTGCGGGTTTGTGAACGGCTCGAGTCCGGCATGATCGGCCTCAATCGAGGTCTAGTGTCGGATGCGGCGGCACCGTTCGGCGGGATCAAGCAGAGTGGCTTGGGCCGAGAAGGCGGCCAACACGGCTTGCACGAGTTCTCGGAGCTTAAATATATTGCCACCGAATGGTGAATGCCACATCAGCATTTTATCGCAGCCGATCTCGCAAACGATAATATTCAAGATCAAGACTGGCGATCGATGCAGCGCCTCAGTTAACTCCTGGCATATAACCCGCCGTTCGCGGGTTATCTCAATCCCCGTTAGGTAGAAGACGATGTCCAAGAAGTTCGACATTCTAGTTCTCGGAGGTGGCATTGTCGGGATGTCGACGGCTCTTCATCTACAGCTGCGCGGCCGTTCTGTTTGTGTAATCGATCGCGGCCTTCCTGGCCATGGCACGTCGTTCGGCAATGCCGGCCTCGTACAAAGCGAGGCGTTCTTCCCCCACCTGTTCCCAAGGCATCTGCCAACGCTGCTGCGATATGCCAGAAACCGTTCGATCGACGCCTCCTATCATGCCCGCGCGCTGCCCTTCTTGGTGCGGCATTTTTTCAACTATTGGCGTCACTCTCGGAAGGATCGCGCGCTTCATATCGCTCGGGTGCGGGCGCCATTGATCTCGCATAGTGTCGAGGATCATCTCCATCTCGCCAGGACTGTGGGAGCGCAGGATCTGTTGCGGCGAACGGGTTGGTCGCAGGCGTTCCACGAACCGAGGACGCGGGATCGGATGATGGCCGAGATCGATCTGGTAAAGGCCGAATTCGGGGTAAAGGCTGATCTACTTGATCGGGATCAGCTAACCCGTCACGAGCCCCATCTGTCCGATCGCTTCATAGGTGCTGTGCATTGGCCGGAACCGCTCACGATATTTGATCCTCTCGCGCTCACAACGGCCTATGCCGACCACTTTGTCACACAGGGCGGCGCTTTGCTGAACGGTGACGCTGCCGCGCTCGAACGCGTCAGCGGCGGCGGCTGGTGCGTACCGGTAGAAGACGTTGCGGTTCGTGCACGGGAGGTTGTGATCTGCCTCGGACCCTGGTCGTCCAAGCTGACGAGACGATTTGGCTATGCGCCCCCATTATTTGTGAAGCGCGGCTACCACATGCATTATTCGCAGAACGCCGCCGCAATATTGAACCGCCCAATTCAGGATGTCGATGGAGGCTATATCATTGCGCCGGCTGGCAGTTCGACCCGGCTCCTTACGGGTGCGGAGTTTGCCCAGCATGAAGCACCGCCCACGCCAATTCAGCTCGACCGTGCAGAACCCGTCGCTCGCGCGGCTTTCCCTTCGCTAGGCCGCCGAATGAATGTCAAACCGTGGCTCGGCGCACGCCCATGTTTCTACGACATGATGCCGGTGATCGGAAAGGCACACGAAGCTGGCATGTGGTACTCGTTCGGGCATGCCCATCTTGGACTGACGATGGGGCCGACGAGCGGCAGGCTTCTCGCCAGCATGATGACGGGCGAACAACTCTTTACAGATCCCTCGCCTTACCGTCCGGACCGGTTCTGAATTGTCCAGCTAGCCAGGGCTCGGCCACCCTTGGCAGGCCGGCGGGGACAGGCCGGCGCAGTCGGCGAGCGCGACGATTCGGCGTTCGCGCACTCTCTTGCAGCAGGAGCGAGCGCTTGCGATCGAACCGTATCCGGAGTTCGCAAGCTATGCAGGTGACGTGATAAAACTTATCGGACGCGTTGTGAATTTGCAAACTTGTATCGGGCGGATTTTCTAAAAACTCAGTGTCACAACTGGGAATGGCGGAATGTTGGCAGACGATCTCGAACGCATTACAAAGATGGACCGCGACGCGGTGCTGCATCCGTTTACGCAGGCGAAACACTATGCGGCCGGTGAAAGCGAGAGCTACGTGGTCGAAGGCGGCTCGGGCGTTCGTATCCGGGGGGCGGACGGTTCCGAACTGATCGACGGCTTCGGCGGTCTCTATTGCGTCAATATCGGTTATGGCCGCGTCGAGGTCGCCGATGCGATCGCGGCGCAGGCGCACAAGCTTGCATATTATCATAGTTATGCCGGTCACACGACCGAGGCTCTGGCGCGCCTTTCGGACCGGCTGGTCCGCATGGCGCCGGCGGGGATGAGCAAAGTGTTCTACGGCCTGTCGGGATCGGATGCGAACGAGACCCAGGCCAAGCTCGTCTGGTATTACAACAATCTGCGCGGGAAACCGCGCAAGAAGAAGATCATCGCGCGCGAGCGCGGCTATCACGGATGCTCGGTGATCTCCGGATCGATGACAGGCATGGCATTCTACCACGATCACATGGATTTGCCGCTGCCGATCATACGCCACGCCGGCGTGCCGCATCATTATTGGGGCGCGAACGAACGTGAGAGCGAGGCCGCCTTCTCGGCTCGACGAGCGGCGGAACTCGACGCGCAAATCGAGGCCGAAGGGCCGGACACGGTGGCGGCGTTCATCGCCGAGCCGGTGCTTGGGACCGGCGGACTGATCCCGCCGCCCGTCCGCTATTGGGACGCGATCCAGCCGGTGCTTGCCCGGCACGACGTGCTGCTGATCGCCGACGAGGTGGTCTGCGGCTTCGGCCGGATCGGCACGCCGTTCGGCAGCGACCGCTACGGCATGAGGCCCGACCTGATGACCTGCGCCAAGGGGCTGACCAGCGCATATGTGCCGATGTCGGCCGCATTGATCGGCGAGCGTGTATGGGAGGTGATCCGCGACGGATCCGATCGCGTCGGCGCCTTCAGCCACGGTTATACCTATTCGGGTCATCCGCTCGGCGCGGCCGCCGCCAATGCCTGCCTCGACATCGTCGAACGCGAAGACCTGGCGGGCAATGCCGAGCGTGTCGGTTCCTATCTGCTCGCCGGCCTCGACCGCGCGCTGGGCCAGCACGAGCTGGTCGGCGAGGTACGAGGTGTCGGCATGCTGGCGGCGGTGGAATTCGTCGCCGACCGCGCGACCAAGCGTCGCTTCGATCCTTCGCTGAAGGTCGGCGCACGGCTGTCCGCGGCGGCGCGCAAGCGCGGGCTGATCACGCGCGCGATGCCGCATGGCGAT
>CAXTMT010000017.1:0-1121 GCA_964245355.1 uncultured Sphingomonadaceae bacterium | reverse complement strand
CGGTGTTGAAGAACGACAGACCGGCCGAGGTGGTCGGCTTCGCCCCGCCGCGGGTGCTGACCGAGGCCGACGCCGACGCGATCGTCGCGATCACCAAGGCCGCGGGCGACGACGTGGCCGACCAGCTCGTGCGCGAACAGGTCTAGCCGTCATGATCAGCGCGGTGGTCGAGGCCGCGGCGATGCTCGTCATCCGGGATCCGGAAAATGGCGCTATCGTCGGCGAACTGCCGATGACGACCCCCGCCGAATTGGCGGCGGCGCTGGATCGGGGTGCACGCGCCGCTCGTCGCGCGCCGGCGTCGGCGCATGCCCGTGCCGACGTCCTCGAACGCGTCGCCGCGCATGTCTCCGAAACGGCGGCGGCGTTCGCCGACATCATCGCAACCGAAGGCATCAAGACGATCCGCGAGGCGGAGAAGGAAGTCGACCGCTGCATCCTCACGCTGCGGCTGGCGGCGGAAGAGGCCAGGCGCATCGGCGGCGCGGTGATCCCGTTCGATCAGGTGGCGGGCGGGGCGGGGCGGATCGGCTGGTACACGTTACGCCCCGCCGGGCTGGTGATCGCGATCACGCCCTTCAACGATCCGCTCAATCTGGTGGCGCACAAGCTTGGCCCGGCGTTCGCGCTGGGCGCGCCGGTGATCCTGAAACCGCACCCGCAGACGCCCTATTCCGCACTCCGCCTGGTCGCGGCGTTCCATGCCGCCGGCGCCGAGCCCGATAGCGTGCAGATCGTGATCGGCGGGGCGGAGACCGGGGCGGCGCTCGTCGGCGATCCGCGCGGACGGATCGTCTCGTTCACCGGCGGGCATGCAACGGGAGAGGCCATCGCGCGCATCGCCGGGATCAAGCGGCTGATGCTCGAGCTGGGCGGGGTTGGCATCGTCGCGGTCGCCGCCGATGCGGATGTCGAACGCGCGATCGACGCGATCCACAGCGGTGCTTTCTGGGCGGCCGGGCAGAATTGCGTCCATGCGCAGCGGATCATCGCCGACGCCCGGATCGTGCCGGCGTTGCGGACGGGCCTGATCACGCGCGCCGGGGCGATGCGCCTGGGACCCAAACGCGATCGCGCGACCGACATGGAGTTCGCAGCCAACCTCGGGGTCACCGGCCTGA